>JAQWBQ010000011.1 GCA_028706295.1 Bacteroidales bacterium | reverse complement strand
AACAAACAGGATCGCTTCAGGCGACCGTAACATCGCTGACGGAGCAACTTGCCACACTCAATAAAAAAATCGCAGGCAGCGATTCAATAGTCAAATCGGGACAGGATACGGTTTCAACCTATTCGGTGCGAATCGCTAAAACAGAAAATGAAGTCACCCGGGTATCGGGCGCCATCCTGATCCGCACCTGGATTTTCCTGGTGATCCTGGTCCTGATCACCGGAGTTATCATCTATTTCCAGGTGGCCGTCCGCAACCGGCTATCGGGCGACAAAGCGGAGCTCCTGGAGAAACTAAAAGCCCAGCGGGATGAGCGTGAAGGGAGGATCAGTGAAGTTCTTGGTTTGCTGGAATCGGCCAGGGCCGAACAAAATGAATTTCAGCATACCACCCGTGAACGGATCACCAACCTCTCGGGGCAGATCGTGACCGCTGAAGAACAAATCCGTGGCGAGTTGAACAATCTTATCCTGACGCGTGAAAAAGAAAATAAGGAGTCATTTACCCAGATAAAGGAAAGTCAGGATAAATTGAAGGAGGAATTTTTACTGAAATTAACCGCCGTTCAAAAGCAATTAAACGATTCTATTGCAGGACTTCAGCAGGAACTACAACGGATAACCCCGAAAAAAAGCTGATTTTTCGTAATTTTGCATTTTCGGCCAATATTTTGCCATTTAGGCGTTGGTTTAACTAACCCGGGATGATGCACCAAAAAGGCAACTAACCGTTGATGATATGAAATTGGATAAAAGAGTAGCCGGCGCCGGCAAAAAAAAATCAACCGGGGATAATTCTCAAAAGCGCCTTGGTGGTTCGGAATATGATACCACACTCCTGAACCACCTCATGGAAAATATTCCCGATGCCATCTATTTTAAGGATCTTGAAAGCAGGTTCATTGCTGTAAGTAAAGCTTTGGTTCAGAAACATGGTTTTAACAGCGCGGACCAGATTCTTGGAAAAACCGATTTTGATTTTTTTTCACCTGAAAGTGCGAATGAATTCTTCGAATCGGAACAGGAGCTTATACGAACCGGGGTACCCGTGATCAATGAGGAAGAATGCGAAATCTGGCAGGACGGGACTAAGACCTATGCCCTGGGCACCAAAATGCCACTTAAAGACCGTAACGGTAAAATCATCGGCACTTTTGGTATTTCGCGTGATATAACCGAGCGGAAACGCGCCGAAGAAGAGATCACCCGCATCAATCAGGAACTTCGTGAAGTCAACCTCATGAAGGATAAAATGCTGTCGGTCATAGCCCATGATCTGAAAAATCCTTTCGCTGCCATCCTCGGTCTATCCAACATCCTGGTTGAAGATTTTGATCAGCTCGAACCAGCCGAAATGAGGAACTTCATCAATACGATCAACGATTCAACAACGCACCTGTACCAGCTCCTCGAGCAACTGCTCACCTGGTTGTCGGCCCGGGCAGGACGCATTCAGGTTCAACAACAAACTGTCAGGATGTACCTTGTGACCGATCGCGTCATCAAAATCCTCACACCTCAGGCCGATGCTAAAAATATCCGTTTGCACCACACGATTCTTGCCGATCAGACTGTGTCGGGTGACGAAAGCATGATCGAGACCATACTCAGGAATCTGGTCGGTAATGCCATCAAATTTACCCCAAACGGAGGATCGGTAGAAATTGAAATGAAAGATGGTCCCGAATACAATCGTTTAACAGTCAGGGATACCGGGGTCGGAATAAATCCTGGCCGGTTGGACAGCCTGTTTCAGGAAGATAAGATCCAAAGTTCAAAGGGAACCATGGAAGAAAAAGGTTCCGGATTCGGATTGCTGATCTGTAAAGAATTTGCAGAAAAAATGGGTGGTCATATTGAAGTGCACAGTGAGATCGGGAAAGGAAGCGCCTTTACCGTTTACCTGAAGCGGTCAGGTCTTAATTATGCGGGATAACAAGGGTGCGGGTGGCGATAATCTCCCGCAGTTCCTCTTTTTTTACCGGTTTTGAAATATAATCATCGCACCCGGCCTCCAGCGCCTTCGACCGGTCCTCTGACAATGCGTATGCCGTTTGCGCAACAACGGGAATTTTTGCATTTAAATCCTTGATCTTCCGTACCAGATCATACCCGGTCATATCGGGCAATTTAATGTCGAGAAGGATCAGATCCAGATCCGGATAGAGCTGCATCAGCTCAAGTGTCTCCTTCCCGTCCCTGGCATGATATACCGTGCATAACATCCTTGTCAGAATCACATTCAGATATTCGAAATTATCGTTCTCATCCTCCACGACGAGGATCTTAAGGTTCCTGGTTTGCGGGCTGCCTGACGTCTTTTGATCTGCATCAGATACCACGGACTTCTTGCCGGGGGATTTCCACGGAAGGGTGATAAAGAATGTACTGCCTTTCCCGGAAGCCGACTCCAACCTTATCGATCCACCGATCTTCTCGGTGTAAGCCCTGGTGATTGCAAGCCCAAGTCCGTTACCTCCCGGTAAATTGCTGGTCTGACCCTCCACCTGTCTGAAACGGTCGAAAATCAGTTCATGGTTCACGGGATCAATTCCGACTCCGGTATCCTTCACATAGAATACGATAGAATCACCCCTCCGGCTATAACCCAGTTGGATAAAACCCTTTTCGGTGAATTTTATGGCATTGCTGATTAAATTATCAAGAATTTGTCTGAGTTTTATCTGATCTGAGAGCAGGATCCGGTCGACAGCCTCCTTCTCGACCTTAAGTTCAAGATTTTTCTTTATGGCTTTTTGCTGATGTGACTGGTACACAGAATCCATAAGCTGGTGGATCGAAAAGGGAGCTTCGTTGAATTCGATCAGGCCGGCTTCTATCTTGGAGATATCGAGTACATCGTTGATGATATGCAGCAACTGGTCGCAGTTATCATTGATGATCCTGATAAACCTGATCCGGTCCTCTTCACTGGTCTCAGGATCATCGAGCAGTCCCGCAAAACCGATGATCCCGTTCATGGGAGTCCGGATTTCATGTGACATATTGGCCAGAAATGCCGATTTTAACCGGTCACTCTCCTCGGCCCGCTCCCTTGCCGCCAGAAGGTCCTGTTCATCCTTTTTGTAATCGGTTCTGTTTGCAATATACCCGAAAATCCGCATCACATTTTCGATCCGGTAGGCCCTGCCTGTAGTTGCGAACCAGGCTCGTTCACCGGTAGCTTTGACCACCTCGTATTCAAAGGAGAATGTCTTTCCGGGATTTTCAATCATGTTCCGGATCAACTGTTCCAAACCGTCCATATATTCAGGCACAATGAAAGAAAAGAATTTTTCCATACTGTTCCTGATGCTGTTGGGCGGCAACGCAAGGAATTCATCAACCACCGGTGAATAGTAAGAATTAACCAGAGCGCCGTTATCATCTACATCGGCTTTCCATATAACATTCGGAATGTTGGCTGTGATAATCTCTTGTTCCTGCAAGCTCTCCTTCAAAGCGGCACGGTTATACGCGGCATCAGTGACATCATGAATTATCGAAACATCTGTCCCCTTTCCTTCGATCTGAATGTGGGAAGTATGAACCTCGACCCGGCGGATTTCCCCGTCAGCCCTGCGATGAAATGATTCGAGAAAAGACTGAGCACCCGGATCATCGTATTTTGAAACCGTTGTTCCTTCTGCAGGTTTGATTGATGCATCGATTTCCAGGATTGATTTTTTCCTGAGATCTTCCGGGGCATACCCGTAAAAGCGAACAGCAGCCTCATTGGCATCCAGAATGGTCTGGGTTTCCGGATCCACGATCAGCATGATTGCATCGCTTTTGGTGAACAACTGACGGAACTTTTCCTCACTCTTACGAAGTTCCCGCTTTGTTCGCCAGTGGTTGGCCCTGTTCAGGAACAATATACCCAAAAGAAGGGTTCCGACCGGGTATATGATCAAAACCGGCAATGCGATGGTTAATAAGGTCGACATCCTGACCGAACCCGGGAGAAAAACGGTACATCCCAGCATGGCCAGATGTACGACGAATCCCATCAGATATATCTCATACCAGTTGCCCGGTTTTCTCCATTGCGGCCTGAATTTTCCCCAGAGGATCCCGATGCAACCGGAGGAAACGATGACGGCCACACCCATCCAGATGCCGTGACCGCCCAAAATGATCCGGTATGCCGACGTAATTGCCATGGCAATCATGGTCGGGATCCATCCAAATATCAAGCCTGAAACCGAAAGCAGCACAGATCGCGTATCGAAAACCAGGCCGGGAACCAAAACCCAGGGGGTCAACATCAGTACGATACCAATACAACCAAGCAACAAACCCGCTATGATATTATTGGAAATTTTTTGCCCGGTATCCTCACGCCTCCACGAAAAATCGATGATCAGGCTGGTAGCCAGCAAAATTGAGATGTTATGAATAAGCCCAATAATAATCGATGATTCCATGCGATGATCAGCGGTTTATTTTCCTGTTCAGAGCTGAAGAAAGTATAAAAGCACCCTCAATTCCCGTAGTAAAAATAATTAAATTAGAATTACTACTTTTGTCTTTTAGATATTTTGATCAGAAACTTTTAACACCTGACATTCTCCTAAATCATAATCAAGTTGTAATGACCGATCTTCCCAGGAAGAAGCATTTTCTGCAACTGCCCCGCTACGAAGGTGGAAGCCGTGAGCTCAGGAAGTACATTTCGGAGAACCTTCGTTATCCGGCCCCGGCCCTGGAGGCACGTATTGAAGGTTTTGTTATTGTTGCATACGATGTCCTTGATGACGGAACGGTTGTAAATATGCATGTGGTTAAAAGTTTGGGGTACGGTTGTGATGAAGAAGCTCTTCGGCTGATCGGAATGCTTCAGTTTGAAAAGGCCAGAAACCGGGGAGTCAGAGTTCGGATGACCACAAAAACCCGCATCAATTTTGTACTTCCGAAACTCATCATCACCTATAGCCAGAGTCAGGATGATTCAACCGGAAACAATAAAAAAAGTTGTCCCGACAAAGGCGAACCGATAACGTACAATTACACAATAACACGCTAACATAAACATCATGAAAGATATAAATGGGAACCCGCTGATGGCTGTTGGCACGAAACAGATATCTTTTATTCCACGGATGATGAACCGGCATGGTTTGATCGCAGGCGCCACAGGCACCGGAAAAACGATCTCTTTGCAGGTCATGGCAGAGGCTTTTAGTAATCTGGGAGTACCTGTGTTCCTTGCAGATGTGAAAGGCGATCTGGGAGGTATTGGTCTACCCGGGGGAACAGCCCCGAAAGTGGTAGAAAATGTAAAGAAATTAAAATTGCATGATTTTTCAGCGCAGGGATACCCGGTTTGCTTCTGGGACATCTTCGGAGAACAGGGACATCCACTGCGAACGACCATCAGTGAGATGGGACCGCTACTCCTGAGCCGGCTGCTGAATCTCAACGAAACCCAATACGGAGTCCTCAATCTCGCTTTTAAAATTGCCGATGAAAACGGATTACTCCTGCTCGACCTGAAAGACCTCAGGGCCATGCTTGATTTTACCGGCAAGAACCGGGATCAATTTACCACACAGTACGGGAATATCTCCACCGCCAGCATCGGTGCTATCCAGCGTGGACTGATGATCCTCGAAGAACAGGGTGCCGACCATTTCTTCGGAGAACCCGCCCTCGACATTCTGGACCTTATCCAGACCAACCATGAAGGCAAAGGTATCATCAACATCCTGTCGGCCGGACGACTCATGCAATCTCCGGTCATTTACTCAACCTTCCTCCTCTGGTTGCTGTCAGAACTTTTCGAACAACTTCCCGAGACTGGTGATCCGGAAAAACCACGGCTGGTCTTCTTTTTCGATGAAGCACACCTGCTGTTTAAAGAAGCTACCTCCACCCTGCTCGATAAAATCGAACAGGTAGTCAGGCTGATCCGTTCAAAAGGCGTTGGAATCTATTTTATCACCCAGAATCCGATCGATATTCCCGATACCATCCTGGGTCAGCTTGGCAACCGCATCCAGCACGCGCTGCGGGCTTTCACTCCCTGCGACCAGAAAGCGGTTACCGCGGCTGCCACAACCTTCCGGCCCAACCCGAAAGTGAAGGTTGAACAGGCCATCACGGAGCTCGGAGTCGGTGAAGCTCTCGTTTCATTCCTCGATGAAAAAGGAATCCCTTCCATAGTCGAACGGGCTTTCATCGTCCCGCCTCAGAGCCGCATCGGACCCGCCACACCCGACGAAATCAGCCGGATGCTTAGAAACGATTTGGTTTTTGGTACCTATGAAAAGATCATTGACCGGGATTCTGCATTCGAAATGCTGCAACGCAAAATGCAGGAACAGGAATCGGCACGTCAGATAGCGCCTCCTGCCGATAGGAAACCTGAACCGGTCAATCCGATGACCGGGATCCTGGCTGACTTTGCACAAACTGCAGGCCGCACCGTGACCCGGACGCTCTCGGCAGAGATCGGACGACAACTCGTCAGAGGCATCCTGGGCGGCATCTTTGGATCAACACGATCCAGAAGAAGGTAAAGGTTTGGGGGCGATAATCGGAAATTCACAAATATTCTCATCACAACATATTTTTTCTCAATGGATGCTGAAATTCCTACCTCTTACCAACTCAGATCGGCTGTTACCGGTATGACTTTCACCGATACCGGTTGGATGCTCGATGCTCCCGGAGAACCTGCCGGATTGCTGAAAACGGAATACGAAAAAAAACAATTGACCACCGGTCCCGAATCCCTGGGGCTGTATCGGTTTTCTGACTGGTTGCCCATTCAAAGAATTCTTCAGGGCTCATCAGCCCCCGTAACCTATAAAAGTGCAGGCCTTGCAGCCGTCCTGGGTCTTAATAATCTTTACATTACTTTCAGCGGCTTCTGGCCGGAAAAAGGCGCCGGCATGCGAACCTGCTCCTTCAAAGAAACAGAGGCCTATTCGGTTTGTGCACGACTTGCACCCGGTACGGAACAGACGCTGGTTGTGGCATCGGCCGGAAATACGGCACGTGCCTTTGCACAGGTCTGTTCGGATAATAAAATTCCCTTGCTGCTTTGTGTCCCGGCAAATGCAACCGACGCCCTCTGGTTCGACCAGCCACTTGACCCTTGTGTCCGGCTCTTGTGTACCCCAATTGAAAGCGACTATTTCGACGCCATACAGTTATCCAACAAGGTGTGTAATCTGCCCGGCTTCATACCGGAAGGGGGAGCGAAAAATGTCGCACGGCGTGATGGGATGGCTACTACCGTGCTTTCAGCAGCCACCTTTATCGGACGGATACCCGATTATTACTTTCAGGCCGTAGGGAGTGGTACCGGCGCCATCGCCGCCCATGAGGCAAACCTTCGCCTGATCCGGGATGGTCGTTTCGGAACGCATACCATGAAACTGGTCCTTTCCCAAAATGCACCCTTCCTGCCTATGTATGATGCATGGATGAAAAACACCCGGGCGTTGCTTTCTGTCGATGAACATAAAGCCCGGACCCAGATAAAAGAAATCATCGCAAAAGTGCTGTCAAACCGTAATCCCCCTTATTCCATTCCGGGCGGTTTGTATGACGCCCTTTCCTGCTGTAAGGGTACATTTTGTAAGGTCACCAACGAAGAGGCTGTCGCTGCTTCCAGATTGTTTGAGCATACCGAGGGAATTGATATACACCCGGCAGCAGCTGTTGCAACAGCCTCCCTGATTACGCTTGCACAAAACAAAATGATCCCTTCCGATGACATCATCATGCTGAATATAACCGGAGGCGGAGAATCTCTCTTTAAAAAAGGCCGGAGGTTATGCTACCTTGAACCCGAACAGATCATTCCCCTTAAAACCGACCTGCACCAGCTCAAAGATCTCTTAAATTAACCCAATGGATGATCCCCGGAAAAATCCGGATAACGAAACAGACATTATAAACGGGGAAGGGTCCCGGATATCCTAAACCTCCGGAGAACCCGGTCTATTTATTAAAGCGGTTAAGACTGTTCTGACTGATGAGATTCCAGTCAGGCTTTCCGATGAATTCCTTCAGATCGAAACTTCCGGTGTACGACATGGCCGATGAAATATAATCCTTAAAATTATCAACCCATCCGGCAATGGTATATTCAACCTGGATCATACGGGTAACCCCTTCCGACGACCGTGGTTCATTGCCCAGGTGTTGCTGTACTTCACGGGTACTCATGCCCCGGAACTTTTTATAGAACAATGATCCCATCTTAAAAGCAGCTTTTACCTCTTCGCTGTATTGATCCACCTGATCACCCGGAATGGTGTATCCTTCGAACTTTTTATTGGCAGCATAGGTGTTACCGGCCGATTCAAGCGCTTTATTAAAAAGTCCCCCGCACATCACATAATCGGCTCCCAAAACAAGGGCTTTAATAATGTCAGCGTACTTCCTGATTCCACCATCAGCCACAACCTTTGCCCATGGACCCGGGTGGTTCAATTTTACGGCCTGAATATCATGAATCAGGGAGGCCAGCGGATACCCGATCCCGGTATGAACCGAAGTACTGCACCCGGCGCCATTGCCTACACCCACACGCACAAAATCAGCCCCGGCTTTAGAAAGCTCAAAAAATGTCTGTGGATTGGCGACATTCCCGACCATTAATGACCAACGGTTGTTACCACCACTCTTTGCCCGCATTATGACATCCAATAACCGCTGCATATGGCCATTGGCAATATCAATCAGAATTCTCAGCGGATGATCTGTCAACCCTGGTCCGGCTGATACGAGCAACCGCTCAAACTGATCAAGGCTGAGTGCAATCCAATCATTGACATTCAGATAATCTTCTTCTGTAAAAAATCGCGTCTGCGTCCGGGGAATAATCGGATAAATCAGATTTTCAGAAAAAATGTTCCGGTACCTTATGTCCACCACTGTATCCATGGGCGCCGTAAACAGGGGAAGCATACCATTTTCATCGAAGAAATTCACGGTTTTCCGTGAAGTAACCTTGCTGATCACAGCAGGTGTGATTAAAAGGTCGTCAAAATCAAATTTTCTTAAATGGTCTTTCATCTAAAATTTTTTAAACAGAAGATAACAGCCTGCGAAGTTACAGTAAATTCGCCTGACAGGCAGTACCACCGGACAGCCGGTTTTTAATGTGTCATTGAAAATCCGACTTTCAATAAAAAATGGAAGTGACCTTTTGGCCACTCCCATCGATTAACCAAATTTAACCAATTGTCTGATTGCAGGGCGGTGGATAAAAGCGCCGGCCCTGTAATCAGGAGCTATCTGCTTCTTGTTGCCAGCGTGGATGACGGTGCGCTTCTGACCTCTTTCACGCCGCTTCTGTTTCCTTTAACCGGATCAGACTTTACTGCCGATTGCCTCACCGGGGTGTTCTGAGTCTTTTTCATAGACCCGGATTGAGATCCGCCTGTATTGCGGATTACCGTGCCTGATGGATTCCCGTTACGCCCGGATTGCCTGATAATGTTAGCGTTTCCCTGGTTTTCAGACTTACCCTGGTACCTTACGCCAATATTCGCGGGATTGGTTCTGGTAGTATTAACGACGGTTGATGGGCGGGTATCATTTCCGTTGACTGATCCTGATCTTTGGGTTTCCCCATTCCGGGTACGTAATCCTGAATTAACGGGTTCAACCTGCCTGGTGCGGGAATTGTTACTGACACCCTGATTACCCTGGTTCCTGGTTCCCTGGGTCGGGTTTACCGATTCTGTATTCCGGGCACGGACTTCTGATCTGAGATTCTCCGCAACCTGAAATTTTTCGGGACGCTGATCGGTGCGTGTATTACGGACTTCAGGACGATAAACAGCGATACGGTTTTTACCAACCCTTGTGTTGCGGGGATTATCGGCATCGACAATCTGGACGCGGTCCACTCGTTTGTTCAGATGTTTTTCCACTTCATTCACCCTTGGACCATAAAACCAGTTGTTGTGATTATCGGGAGTGCTATTATAGTTATAAATATTGGTGATATACGTAATATTGTTAATCTGGATCGGTTGGTTGTAAGCATACGAGTGCCAGTAATCTGAGCAAAAATGACGGTGTGGCACGAAAGTCCACCAGAATGCAGGAGCATGCCATGCAAATGTATATCCGACCTGCATGAAAGGCCCCATGGGAGCCCAACCCCAGTTGTCGTTATACGAACCCCAGGTCACCCAGGCAGGAGCCCATTCATAACCCGGAATCCACATCCATCCTAAAAAATCATCATAGTACCATCTTCCGTAATGAAAGGTTGCCCAGCCCCAGTCGTAATCTGAAACCCAGGTCCAGCCCAGGTTGGTGAATGCCCAGTTGCCGCGTGAAGAATAGGGCATAAACCCTTCGGTGGGATCGATGTACGGACGCCATACGTAACCGTATTCTGAGGTACTGATCCATTCGCCATAAGGGGTTAACTGATCGTAGAATGTTTGAAATGAAATGGTCAAATGCCTGTTATAAAAATTGTGACCTTCGGTATATGTTGTTGTGACCATCATAATAGCCAGAACAAAAATTATCTTTTTCATGGCGGGTCAAATTAAAAGGTTAATATTCCTGTGAACTGAACTGATTTTTTTGGCGCCGGAGGGAAAAAATAACAATCTTTGTGCCAGGATCATATATTTGTAAAGAAATCATTGTATTATATTGTTTATCAATATAATAAAAATCATTAATTTAATTCTTTGGATTAAAAATATTCCAGGTGATTGAAACAAGACTGCAGTAGATTACTCCCCGGATCGGAAAAAAATCGTTACTCAATCATCAGGAACAGACAAGAAGTTCAGGGTTGTTACAGGGAATTATCTTTGAAAGGATCAGCAACCGATGGATTTCCCGACTGGTATCCTTTCATAAACCAGTTCATTCGTTGTTCAGAGGTTCCATGGGTAAAGGAATCCGGAACGATGTATCCCTGCGACTGTTTTTGGAGCCGGTCATCGCCAACGGCGCCTGCTGCCCGGATGGCCTCATCCAGATCACCGGTTTCGACAATATGCTTCCATTTATCGGCGTAATGAGCCCAGATTCCGGCATAATAATCGGCCTGAAGTTCAAGCCGGACCATGATCTTATTGAATTCCTTTTCGGTTGTCTTACCTCTTAACCGGTTAACCTCATCGAGTCGTCCTGTAAGTTTTTGAACATGATGACCCACTTCATGGGCAACCACATAGGCCAGGGCAAAATCGCCAGAAGCTCCTATTTGTGTTTGCATCTCCCTGAAAAAACTCAGATCGAGGTAAACTTTTTCGTCGCCCGGACAGTAAAAGGGCCCTGAAGCGGCACTGCTGAATCCGCATGCTGATTGAATCTGATCGCTATATAGCACCAGTTTAGGCTGCCTGTAATCCATTCCCGTGGTTTCAAAGATTTTGGTCCATACATCCTCCGTTTCAGCAAGTACAACCGAGACAAATTGCGACAGGGTATCATTCGCAGGTAATTCGGCTGACGTCCCGGTCGCTTCGGGATTATCTGTAAGATTAAGAAATTGAGCCGGATTGCCACCAAGAAGCCACACAATTAGCACAATTACCAGGGTTCCCAGTCCGCCTCCAAGGGCAATTTTAGCGGGGCCGCGACCCCGGCGGTCTTCGACATTACTGCTTTGACGTAATCCTCTCCATTGCATAAAACCTCCTTATTTAAGAATCGCTATATATTCATCGACTTTATCAGGATCACCCGTGATTTTTTCCGGACAGTCGGTAAGCTTTACACAGGGGATCCAGGGTCCGGAAGGATTGGGTTTGGCATGGGTCATCTTGATCACCATATTCAGCGGGGTCACCCGGGTGCCGTCCGCTGAACGGATATCGTTGGTAAGCCAGGTACCGATTCCATATATCGAAAAGATTTTATTCCTGATCGCATTCTCAATGGCTTCGATCTTTCCGGGATCATCAATCCCGTCGGAAAAGACGAGCGTTTTGGGAATCCACCCATTGGGAAGGACAATCTTTTTATCACGATAATGTTCGATCGCTTTTTGTGCGAATCTAACAGGATCGCCGGAGTCGTGACGTATCCCGTCGAAAATCTTCGATAACAGGAGATCAAATTCCCTGAAAAAAACATCGGTGGTGAAGGTGTCTGTCAGCGCAATGCCTAATGCCCCCTTGTAGGTTTCGACCCATTTCCCGAGTGCTCTTTGATTTGCCTGCAAAGGACCTGACTGTGCGGCATGAAACATAAACCATTCATGGGCCTGTGTTCCGCTTGCAGGGATGTTAAACCGACGGGCAAACATAACATTGCTGGTTCCTTTGATGGTTCCGGGAGCCGTTTGCAGGAACCGCCTGATCACCTCCTGCTGAACGTTCCCTGATTTCCGCCTTCTGGTCCCGAATTCGATTACAGAGATCCCCAACGTTGCGAACCTTTTGAATTTCTCATCCCACCGGTGAATATTCCCTTCAATTTCATCCGGAATCCGTTGCATGGTGTAGTATAGCTCCGAAATGCATGCCAATAGCGGAACTTCCCACAGAATCGTACTGTGCCAATAGCCTTCGATGACCAGAGTCAGATGATCCTTGTCCTGATGGATCTTAACCTCATCGGGATCGAACCTGTAATTTCTAAGATAATTGAAATATTCCTTGTCGAACCATGGAATTCTCAGCATCATGGAGTGTTCGATCTCCGGTGTAAATCTGATTTCATTGAAGCGTTCCACCTGGCGTTTCAGATTCCCGGCAAAACCTTCCGGAAAGGTGATCCCGGGATCTCTCAGAATAAAAGCATACCTTACTTTTGCCTCCGGATAGTGCTTCAGAACGGCATATTGCATGAAAAATTTATAGGCGTCCTGGTCGTCAAAATCAGTGATGATAGATGGCTCAGTCATTCGTTACAGGTCTATTTAGTATTTTTGTCGATATGAAGATTTGAAAATTCACCTCAGTCCCATAACAAAGATACAATTAAGATCCGATGAAAATTGTCCTCCCGAATATTGAAAAGATCACGGTACGGTTTCGTGAAACAGCATCTCATTGTGTAGAGCCACAGAAGGGATTCACCCCGATGTGTCCGACGGAGTTGCCGGTTCCGGGAGGCGACGAAATCGTACCGGAACTGGTCGGTCAGAATGGAATTGTTACTTCCCGAACAGTGTCGAAAGAGGTTCATCCACCCAATGCCGTATGGCTCGCTACCAAAGAGCAACCTCAATTCAGCGCTATCCGGGGTGAAAATGTAGATCTTCGCTGGAATCCACATTGTATCTCCGGGACCACGGGTGTGGAACTCATCGACGGAATGGGTCCGATAACCGGATTCGATTTTATCGTTGTAAAAGGATTTGAACCTGATATGCATCCCTATTCCGGATGCTATCACGACCATCGGAAGACCATTTCGACCGGTCTGATTGAATGGTACCGTTCAAAAGGGATCACAACGGTGATCGTGGGCGGGCTTGCCACCAATTACTGCGTGGCAGAGACCTGTAAAGACTTATCCCTGGCCGGTTTCCGGGTCATTCTGAATCTGGGTGGATGCCGGGGAATCGGGACATGGGAAACGGTACTCCAAAGCGTGAAAGCGTTGATTGATGGTTTTCAGGTTGAAGTGGTAAACACCTACCGGGAAATCACCGTCATCCGTTGATCATCAAAGGTTCACCGCACTATTAAAAACATGATGACAGTTTTTAAGGATTCAGGGATTAAAAGGGTTCTTCACCAGGCCGATATGGGTGGAATACCAGGAGGACATTCATATTTCCTGTTTTCATCAGGAACCATGCCGGTTTCGCAGAAAACGCCTGTTTCCGTGATCCGGGCATGAAAGGCTCCTCCGGCAGCAACCCGGGTAAGGGGATAAAGAGAAATCCGCTGACCGGCAATCAGATCAACTGCAGCGCCAGTTTCCACCATAAATCCCGGATCAATACCGGATGTTGTTATGACCTGAACGGCATCGAAACACCGGGATTCACCTTCCGGGATCACGACATTGTTCAGGTTGATTTGGATGGGCATCAGGCTGTCGTGGGCAACCATTCGTATAAAAACAGGCAGTTCGGTAACCCGGAAGTTAACGGTATCATTTTGGATTGGAAGAGGGGTTTTCAATCCTGTGGCAGATCCCATCCGGGGCCTGATTTGCCATACCAGGCTGTGCGGGGGTACTTTCATCGAAAAGTCATTCACAATCCGGTTTGTTGCGCTGGTACACCAGACGACATGGACGGCCGTGTCGCCTCCCGCCGACAGGAACCGGTAGATATTCAGGGAGTCCTGATTTGAGGGGATTTCCTGGTCGAAAATAAGTCCGGTCAACTGATTTTTCATGGCCGAAACATAATACCACGATTTTTTTGGCTGGTGTCCGTACCAGATTTCACCGGTCAGTCCGGAGCTGTTATATTTATTTGGATTGGGAGCATTGGCATCGCGCAGCATGAACACAAAAGCCTTGTCGATACCGGCTGCTACTGCCTCGAGATACGAGCGCAAAATCCATGCTCCCTGCACTTCAAAAATGTCGTTGGTATCGATGGCAACAGCTGCCTGTTCGCTTTCGGGATTGGTGTCGTAACCGAATTCGGAAAGCCAGATCTCTTTTCCGGGCATACAGGAATCGCGCCATGCGACAATTTTTTTCAGTTTTTGCTTTAGGCTGTCTGCTTCCGGACTGATCCCGTGGATATTATTTGCCGAATAATGGTGGAAATTCAGAACCTCAGCCGGGAATCCGGATGTGCGGTTAAAATCACTCCAAAGCTTCATGCATCTCAGGTATTCCAGGTTTAGACCGGTCAGTCCCGCCATCACCATTTTGATCTGTGGCGCTGCATTTTTCACTCCTTTTCCCGTTCCAAGCGACTGTTCATGGCCATCGTAATCGGCGCTGCAAAGGGTTGCAAATTCATCGGGTGTAAAATAGGCCGGTCGGCCCCACCATGTTTTATCCGGTTCATTCCAGTTTTCCAGGTACGCAATACGGTCGCTGCCGCTGAACCGGGGTTGGTCGGGTCTCAGTTTCAGCAAGGTATCGTTCACGTTACCTGATCCGTATCTTGCGGCAAACTGAAACATATAATCCGAATGTTCGATATAGGATGCCGGATCAAGCGGATTCCCGTTGTTCCGGATGGGTTTGTTCTGGGTGAGTGAATCGATGAAGTTTGTCATGTAAAGGGCTGAACCCTGGAGGTCAGGGCTGGCGGTGAGTCCATGATCTTTCAGTTGCTGGTAAAATCCGTCGAAGTTGAAGGCCCACCCCGGACCGCTTACCCAGCTTGGATTCCACGCGTACTGGTTATCGGGATATCCCTGGTAGGTGGTATCTAAATTACCCTCATCCCATCCCCAGTTATGGTATTCGCGGATGGAGCCGGCACAGGCTAATTTATCAATCGGATCATCCACAAATCCGTTAACTCCCATGAAGTGATTCACGGCAGGGCGGGGATGCACTACGGGTACCGGTGCCGGCGGGTAATTGCCAACAGGTTGTCCGTAAAGTACAATTTCGGCGATCCGGACGGAAGGACTACGGTATTTCAGCATTATAAAACGGCTGGTATCCTGGAGGGGGATGTTTCGCCAGGCATTATACATATCGAGGATTACGCGGCTCTTTAGTTCCCAGGAGGAGGGATCGCCGGTGTAGATACTGAGGGTGTCGCAATCATTCACGTCGTAAAACCAAAGGGCATTGAGGATATGACTTCTTCCCAGATCGAGAACCACCATGGCGGGATAAGATATTTCAGCGTAAACCCAACCGGGTGAAAAAACTGTCAGGGGATCCCCGCCCTGGCCGGCTGCAGGATCACCGGCCAGTGCTTGTTCATCCACCAGCATACCGGCGCTTCCCCGGGTGGAAAAATTAAACAGCATTGTTTCGTTCAGCGGTAACTTCGACTGCGACAGAACGCAGACCGGGATGATCAGCAACATGACCGGGAGTATGTTTCTCAGGAACCGGTACCGTTTCATGGCAATTCCTTTCCGCGGGAGGCCGTAAAGATCCGGTACCATTGTTCGAGGCTCATGTCGAGATCCAACGCTTCGCAGGCCGTTTTGATGCGGTTGATGTTTCCGGAACCCACCACCGGGATGATTCCGGCCGGGTGTTTCAGGAGCCAGGTATAAATTACCTGATCGACCGATCGCACCTGCATCTCACCGGCAATTGCGCGCAGGGTCATCAGAACGCCGGATCCCTTGTCATCGGAGGGATTGAGAATCCGGCCGCCACCCAGCGGGGACCAGGCCATGGGTTTGATTTTTTCCCTGAGAAAGAAATCGATGTTTCCATTGTCGAAATGTTCCAAGGTAAGGGGAGAAATTTCAACCTGGTTGGTGACCAGTTTCTCATCGGTGAATGCATTCAGCATTTCAAACTGTGAAGGGGTAAAATTGGAAACCCCGAAGTGAAGTACCTTACCATCTTTTTTCAAAGTTCTGAAAGCGCGGGCAACCGTTTCCGGATCAAAGAAGGGGGCAGGCCGGTGGAGCAGGAGCAACTCAATATGATCGGTCCTGAAATTTTTCAACGAAGATTCGACCGAAGCGATGATATGATCGAAACTATAATCATAATACTTGATCTTCCGGCCGGGAAATTTATCTGATTTCAACAGGATTCCACACTTGGTAATGATCTCAATCCGGTTGCGGAGTCCGGGATTTCCCATCAGAATTTCACCGAGGAGGGTTTCACAACTGTAGTTTCCGTAAATATCGGCATGATCGAATGAGGTCACACCCAGATCGACCAGTTCTTCCAGGAAAGATTGCAGCTCAGGGCGGGTCAGCTTCCATCCGGCCATACGCATCTGTCCATGCACGATCCGCGATAAACCGAAATCAGCCGTGAGCATTACTCTGTTCATAGATGAATTCCCTATATAGTTAAGGGTCTGTTTAAGTTTAGTTTGTCAGGTGAAAAATCTTTCTATTTACGATTGAACATGATTTACGATTTACGAATGAAAACAACAAATGATGTTTCAGATTTTGCAAAGGTACAAAATGTGGTGACGCTGACAGGAGGCGATTTACACAGGGTCATTCACAGTGCCTTCGCGGGAGCCGGTTTTTTTGTACTTTTGACTGTTATCAAACAAATCATCTCAGGGATGGAACTCAATACTGACGAAAAAAAACGGGTTATAAAACTTTTCGGGAGGCTTGACGGAAACACCAGCAGGGATTTGGACCAGGTATTAATTACCCTGACCGGGGAAGCCCGTGATATTATCCTTGATCTCTCTGAATGTTCGTATTTGTCGAGCGCCGGTATCAGGGTCCTTTTATCGGCCCAGAAGCGGCTGCAACCTAATCAATTTCAATTATTTATTGTCGGTGCAAGTTTAGAAGTTCAACACATTTTTGAAATGGCCGGACTTCAACGGATTCTGCCCATGGCATCCGATGTTGAAAGTGCGCTGGCGGTCATCCATGCAGCAAAAAAGGGCGCCAACGAGGAGACAGCTATCCCGGTGGATCAGCTGATTTTCGTTTACAGGACAAACGGAGGTCATTCTGTGAAGGCGGAAATCAATACGGAGGCAGAGATTCTGAGCTGTTGCGATCTGGAAGGTGCGCTAGGTTACGGTGCAGTTTCTGATGGTTCCGGTTTCCCGGGTGATGATTTTTTTGTCACGATCGGTCCCTGCACCGGGTTTATCCCGGCGGATCCTGCCTCGGATCCCGATTTCAGGATTATTGCGGATCCCGTAAAGACTGGTTTTCCGGTGCGTTACGCGCTTTCATTCGGAAACACGCCATCCGGGACATTGAGAATGGCAACAGAGGGTGTCGTAAACTTACGACAGTTAACCCGGGCTCTTCAGACAATCCGGGACAAAAACATGTTGCCGGGGAATATATTTTACCTGGTAGCGGTAAGTCATCATGCGGAACATCCCTCGCTGAATGTACTCCTTATGGCAACGGATGCCGAAGTGAATACTGCAGCAGGGAACTGTTTCAATGTATCCGATTGGTTTTGGGGCAGACAAGACGCTGAAAAGCAAGCCGGTGGCAATCCGATCGGTGGATCAGACGGCTCTGTGATCGAACCGGGATACCGGTTTGCAGGGATCACCTTCCAATTGGTCAAGGTTGATAAAATAACGGAAACTACCCTGCTCAGCGAATTCATCGACCGGCATCTGACTTTTGAAAATATCACGGCTGTTGTACCGGCGGAGGCAGGTCTTCTTATTGAAAATCCTTTTATCTGGTTGTTTTCACCGGAAACGATTGCCGAGGGCGCCGGTAAAAGGGTGATCATTGAGACAGCGCCCGGCATGATGCTGGAACCGAACAAGAAATTCCTGGCAAGGCTTTTATACACCGATTCCTCCCGGCTGGTACTGAACCCCCTTCACGGAGGGTATTCGGCGCAAACCTATCATGTTACCTCTTACGACCATGAGGGAAGAAAGATGCGGCCAACGGTACTCAAAGTCGCAAGTCGGGCCCTGATCACCCGGGAATCGGAACGATGCCAGAAATATGCCCTTCCGTATATTTTCAACAACTGTGCGGTGGTGTTGGGAACAGAGCGTTTCGGAGATTCCATGGCGCTCCGCTATAATTTTGTCGGGATCGGCGGGGAGGCAAGTCAGTTGAAATGGCTTACTCATTATTACCATGACTCGGACCTGGATTTCCTGGAACCCTTATTCGATAAAATATTTCTGCAGATCCTCAAGCCCTGGTACGGTCAACCGGTTAAGAAGACCATATTTCCATTCAAGGATCATGATCCCACCCGGACCTTTTTCCCGCATATTTACAAAACGGCGGAGGAAATACTTGGCATTTCAGATGAGATGCAGTACCTGAAGATTTCCGAGTCCGGGCGGCCTATCCTGAACCCCTACTGGTTTTTAAAACGGGAATACGAACGGAACCGTGAATGGAGCCTGGATTACAATACCGGTATCTGCCATGGAGATCTGAACATGCAGAATATTCTTCTTGATGAGAACCGGAATGTTTACCTGATTGATTTTTCGGAAACCCGTCCCCGGTCGGTCGTCTCTGATTTTGCCCGGCTCGAGGCCATTTTTCTGGTCGACAATGCTCCCATTGAGAATGAGTCGGACATGAAATCCTACCTTGAATTTATCCGGCGTTTTTATGAATGTAAAAACCTGGGTGACCGGCCGGAGATCATCTATGCAGGGAAACATCCTGAAAAGGTGGCGAAGAATGCCGGTCTGACCATTAAAATGAGGGAATATGCCTTTACCAGTGCTGAAGGTGATCAGAATTCAGTTCCTTATTACGTTGCATTGCTCGAATGGGTGCTTCCGATGGTCTGTTATACCTCCCTGCCCTATCCTTTGAAACGGTTGTCGATGATCGTTTCATCCCTTCTTTGTGAAAAAGTGAACACGCACCTACTTACACAATTGTGAGATGGCGGTTTTTGCCGGGGTGAAGCCCAGGGTGGCCGCTTTCTTGAAATCATCGCAGGCTGCTTGTTTGTTGCCCTTATAGAAAGCAGCAAGTCCCCGGTTGTAATAGGCTGCTGAGTAATCGGTTTTCAGTTCGATGGCATGGGTGTAGTCGGCGATGGCTTCATGGTATTCCTTTTCGGAAAGGTAATAGTTCCCACGGTTATAGTAGGCATTGATAAATCCGGGTTTCAGGTCGATTGCCTTGTTGAAGTCCTGAAGAGCCTCCTTTTTTTCATTTCCGATCATATGCGCTACACCCCGGTTGAGGTACGAATCGGCGAATGCAGGATCGGCCTTTATCGCGTTGGTAAAATCGACGATGGCTTCCGGATAGCGTTTCAGGTTCATGTACAGTGTGCCCCGGTTATAGTAAGCCATCGGGAATTGGGGTTTCAATTCAAGGGTTCGCTGAAAATCCCGAAGCGCTTCCTCATTTCTTCCCACATTACGGAGCGCCACGCCGCGGTTAAACCAGGCATCGGGATTTTCGGGCTTCAGATTGATGGCCTGGTCAAAGTCGGCAATCGCTTCGGCATGTTTATTCTGGCGGCTGCGTGCAATACCCCGGTTCAAAAAGACAATCGGGTAAACCGGATTTAGTTCAATGGCACGGGTAAAGTCGCTCACCGACTCGTCGTAACGCTCCTGGTTCATCAGCACAATACCCCGGTTGTTATAGGCGTATTCAACAGCCGGATCTTTTTTAATCACATCATTCCACAGGGTGAGATCATCTTTCCATATGGTGCAGCGTAAAAAAGTTTGTACTCCGAAAAATATCGTAAATGCGATCAACAGTGCCCCGATAGCATAACGATATCCTTTATCCCACATGAATTTGACACCCATGCCAGCCAGAAAAAAGATACCGATAGACGGTATGTAGCTGTAGCGATCGGCCATCATGGCATTCCCGACCGGCAGCAGTTGAAGTACCAAAAAAATTGTGACGGTGAAAAAACTCAACCCGAAGAAAAGATCCCTGGAGCGCCGGTAGGAATATATCATCACCGCAACCAGGGCGACCATGATGAAGAGGCACAGGTACATGGATCCCGGGATCAGATCGCCGCTGCGTACAGGATATGGATAGAAGGCACTCAGGTTGACGGGCAGCAGCAGTTTACCCAAATAAGAAAGGAAGGAACAGGATGCAAAAACGATCCTGTGAAAGAAGGAGAAACGGGCGTGGTCCGCGATGGCTTCGGTTGATCCCTGGGCAATAATGGCAATGATACCGAAGAGGAGCGACAGCACAAAAAAAGGAATTTTCTCAAGCCAAACGATTTTGCTGAATTTTCTGTCTCTGAAATAGTCGATCAGGAGTAAAACTACCGGCAACGATACAGCCATTGCCTTCGACAACAAAGAAGCCGTAAAGAACAGCAGGGTGATGAAAAAGCACTTTCGGGATTTGTCTTCAAGATATTTCAGGTAGAAGATACAGGATAAGAGGAAAAACAAGGTATAAAGCAGATCCTTCAACTCAGCGACCCAGGCCACCGATTCGACGTGCAAGGGATGTATCCCGAACAGCAGGGCTGCTACCAACGCCACCACCGACCCCCTGTTCAACCGTTTTATTACGATAAAAACCAGGACCACATTGATCAGGTGTAACAACAGGTTCACCCCGTGATAGCCGGCAGGGGCAGGTCCGAACAACCGGTATTCGAGCGCCAGTGTCAGCATGGTCAACGGGTGATAGTTACCCATCACCGGTTGCGTAAACAGTTCCCATAAGTTTCCTGATTGCACCAACTGGTTTTTCGTGAGGTAGGGTTCATCATCCCAAGCCAGGAGACCGTTTTGTACAGTGGGGATGTAAACCAGGAAGGTGAGAGCGATGATCCCGCCCAGGATGATCCACGTCAACCGTTTCGTGGGTTCCTCCAGGTTCCTAGATGATCCCTGATCCGGCTTTTTCGGGGAGGCAATGTTTTTTGGTTTTTTTCGCTGCATCAATTCAAATCCAGGTTTTCAAGAACACATATGTTATTCTACTGTTTCATTTCTGAAAAAGGATTGTAGCCGAAACCGGCTCAATCACAAGGGAGCCTGACACCATTGGTGCTGCATCGGGAAATTGATGGTTCATCAGGGCTACGCTCCAGTTCCCGGCGGGAAGATCGATTTTTTTAAGTTCTTCGGAACCATTAACGATCACGAGAATTCTTAACCATGGATCTTGGTTCGCATGGTTGCCGATCACGTAAGCAATAAGCTGTGGATCTTTGACGGGCAGAAAGGCCAGGTTTTCGCTGATCATCTCCCGGGTGGTCATTCGAAAGGCGGGGTGTGATTTGCGCAGGCTTATCAAACCTTTGTAAAAGTCAACCAGGTCGCGGTTCTCAAATTTCCAATCCCAGTCGATCCGGTTGACCGAGTCGGGTTTATTGAATGAATTGTGTTCGCCGTTTTTGGTTCTTTTCATTTCCACGCCGGCATGCAAAAACGGGATCCCCTGCGAGGTCAGTACAATGGTATTGGCCAGTTTATGCATTTTCAGCAGGGTCGCTTCATCGGCATCGGGGCGGGAGGCTTTCAATTTATCATACAGGGTCTGGTTGTCATGACAGGAGACATAGTTGATCACCGAGCCGGGACTGGTGGTATAAGGTTCTTTAGAGTAGTTCACCTGTGTAAAGTCAATCTGCGGGTGGTCGCCGGCCGCAACGATTCCGAATTTGACCGACTCGGCCATACTTGGATTCCCGCTTGCAAAGCCGGTACTCTTTTCGTCAAACACGCTTCCTTTGATGCCATCGCGGATGTCATCGCTGAAAACGGCAATCCGATCCAGTTCCCGGGCGTGCTGTTTCAGGGCCCGGAAGTTTTCAGGCAGTGGTGAATCGCCGGCGGTCCATCCCTCCCCGTAGAGGAGGATGGAAGGATTTATGGTATGGAGTGTTGCCGAAATAAGGTTCATCGTTTCAATGTCATGGATGGCCATCAGGTCGAAGCGAAAACCATCGACATGATATTCCTTAACCCAGTATTGCAGAGATTCGATCATGAATTTTCGCATCATGGCCCGGTCGCTCGCGGTTTCATTCCCGCAGGCCGAGGCATTGCTGTACGTTCCATCCTTTTGCCACTGGCGGTAATAATATCCCGGGACCAACTGATTGAAATTGGAATTTCCGGTCCGTCCGGTATGATTGTAAACCACATCCATCACGACCCGCAGCCCTTTCCGGTGCATCGATTGGACCATCTTCTTGAATTCTCTGATGCGAACCTTACCATCTTCAGGGTTTGAAGCATAGGATCCTTCGGGGACGTTGTAATTCTGAGGGTCATACCCCCAGTTAAATTGCGGAACTTCCGGCTTTGATTCATCGATGCTGCAAAAATCGAAAACAGGAAGCAAATGTACATGGGTCACCCCCATTTCGGCGATGTGGTCGATTCCCGTAATTTGTCCGTGGCTGTTGCGTGTTCCGGTTTCGGTAAAGGCAAGGAATTTGCCTTTGTTTGTCATCCCCGAATTGGGCGCCACCGAAAAATCGCGTACATGCAATTCATAGAGCACGGCATCGGTGGGATTGCGGAACTCCGGCGACCGGTCCTGATCCCAATCGGGCGGATCGGTTTCGTTCAGGTCGATGATTTGTCCGCGCATGCCGTTCACCCCTACTGCTTGGGCATAGGGGTCGGGCACTTCGCTGCCCCATTTCCCTTTAAACTTTGCCTGAAGGGTGTAATAGCGGCCTTGGTAGTCGCCCTCGAGTATGACCGACCAAACCCCCATGTCGTTTTTCCGGCATTTGAATTCCCCGATCAGGTCATTCCCGGTGGAAGTCCGGTAGAGTTTCAGCTTCATTGCCTGTGCCGCAGGCGACCATATCTTGCAGACTGTCCTGGTTTCCGACCAGGTCACTCCCAGATCTTCCTCCAGAGCGACGGGATAGGTTTCAAAGGGATTATATGCAAGGGAAGCGGGAAAAACCCGGCCAACGGATTTTTTGCCCTGAGCCAGCAGGCGCGGCAGAAAAGCCAGCGCCAGAATTGCCGTAAAAACTAAAAGAAGGATGGAATACCGCATATTACAGGATTTGAACCATCACAAAAATAACAATAAAGATCAAGTTTACTGGTCAGACCCGGATCAGGATCCCTTACCGTTTGTGAAAAGTGCGATTATTTTTGTATATTTGTCAGGATCATAAGGTTAAAACAAAAAAGGATTATCATGAAACCGGTTATCTTCCTTGGTTTGGCAGTTCTTCTCCTGGGGGCCTGCACCACTGGGAAACATACATCAAAAACTTCGGCCAGCCTGATTCAAAGCAGCAAAGACAGCACGGAATATGAAGTTGTGATCCTGGATCAGGAGTTCGATCACTGGTGTCTTACGCAGTACACCCCTGCCAAAGATCATCTGAATGATTATTACCGGACAAAAAACCTGCTGGCCATTGCAAACTGGAATGATTATTATCTGACCGGTAAGTACTCCCGGTTGATTGAGTCGTATATCAATTATCATCCGGATACCGATTATGGTATTGAGGTAAACCGCAAGCTTTACTGGTATTTCACCTGGTTTTCGGAAAAGTACCGGATCCGGTTGTTCGGTGTTCCTTCTTCGGCAGCCTCCGGAACGCTTTGATTTTGAATCTGTTTCTGTCAGAATTACAAACGTCTGGCGACAATTTTGTAAAGGTCGGCAGCAAGAAAAGGTTTTGGCAGGTAATCGGTCACACCGGCGAGTTTAAATTTCTCGATTTCGTCCTGGATCATGTTTGCTGATAGAATGATCACCGGAACATCTTTGTTGGCCGGACGAACGGAGTTCCTGATCTGCCGTGTCAGTTCCATCCCATCCATTTCGGGCATATATACATCACTCAACACCAGATGGTAATGTTTCGTTTTGAATAGTTGCAGCGCTTCCTTACCGTTCCGGGCTTTATCAATAGTTACTCCCCACTTCCTGAAAATGGAATCGAGCAATACCAGGTTTATCTCGGTATCGTCGGCAGCGAGAATATTCTTCTCTTTAAAAAGGGAGGGATCGAAGATCAATTCCTTCTGTTCTGCTTCCTCCTGTTTCGCCATTACCGTTTGATAGGGAATTACAAACGAAAAGGTGGAACCTTCCCCTTTGATACTGTTAACCCGGATAGTTCCACCTTGCTGTTCGACGATTTTTTTACAGATCGGAAGTCCGAGACCTGTGCCGATGATCCACTTTTTTGATGATTGTTCATGTACCTGTGAAAATTCGCTGAAGACTTCGGGGAGTTTGTCGGCATCGATTCCGATTCCCTGATCGGCAACTTCTACCTGTAACTTTGATTTCCCCTTGTGGATTTCGGCACCGACAGTCACTGTGATCGTTCCTTTCTCAGAATATTTGATGGCGTTGTTTACCAGGTTGATCAGAACCTGTTTCAACCGCATTTCATCTCCCAGAAAACACAGGTTATCGGGAATATTCTGAACCAATTCGACCGAAAGTCCCTTTTTCTGTGCCATGTGGCGCAAACTATTGATTACCTGTTCGAAAACCGGTTTTACGAGGAAGGTAAATTTGACAAATCTGAATTTTCCCGAGTCGAGTTTTGACATATCGAGAATATCGTTCACGGTGGTGAGCAGGATATCGGAAGAGCCGCTCATGGCCTGGATATATTTTTGCTGATCCTCCTGGAGCGGGGTCTCCTTCAGTTGTTCGGTAAATCCGATGATGGAAGTCAGCGGTGTCCGCAGTTCATGGCTCATGAATGCAAGAAATTTGCTTTTCTCCGCAGCTTCGGTTTCGGCCTTTTTGCGGGCGGCGATTATTCCGCGCTGGTAGGTAATGATTTTCCGGATGGTCAGGGCAATCAGGAAGGCAAAAAGAATGGCGAGGGCGGCGCTGGCAAGCACCAGGTATTCGGTGATGCGCGAATATTTGATGATGTTGGCAACGGCCAGGTTATCGATCTGTTTCTCCCTGACCTGGTAATCTTTTTTAAGGTCTCTGAATATCGAAGAGATATTGCCCATCAGGCGGGAGTTGAGTTCAAGCAACTCTTTTTCCTTTTCTTTAAGCTGTTGATTCAGTTTGTATTGTTCTTTGAGCTGGTTCTCGTAGTAGAGGTTTGTTTGCCGTGCCACCTCCATGCCCACGGCGGCCATCGTCACCGGCAGCGATGCGGTGGTGCCCGACTGGGTCCCGGTTTTTACCGCAATTTGTTTGTTGGTCTTTTTTGTCTCCGTTTCCCCTTTAAAAAAGGCTTTTACTTTACTGAAAAATCCCTTTTTCTTTTTTGTCTCCTCTGTAGAGGTAAGAACGGTATCCGTTGAGATAAAGGTCAGGTCGGGCTGGTACGCTTTAATTACCGTTACGGCGGGCTTCACGGCATCACCGGTCAGTGACTGAAGCGAATTTGCTGCTTTGAGCAACGAATCACTCATCCGCCGCAACCGTCCGAAACTTGCCTGGAGGGCTTCTTTTTCGCGGGTTCCGGCCTGTAGGGCGTAGGCCGGGTTTTTAGATCCCGGTCCTGAGGAGAGACTGGCTTCGAGCGCGGTTGTCAGGGCATCAAGATCCCGGAGTTGCCCTTTATACTTTTCAAAGGCTTCTTTACTGAAAGAAAGCGTGTACAGGCGAAAGTCATTGTCGGTGTTATAGATCTTCTGAATACACTGGTCGAGGATCTCAAGGGGTTTGTTTTTTTCCCGAAGTACCGTCGTTGCATCGAGAATATTCTTTTTCGATTCACGCTGTACCAGAAAAATAGCCGTTCCAACCAGGATCATAAGGATCACTAAAAGTGCGATCAATGCCCGTAAAACATGGATGATGACCGGTGTTTTGCCCATCTTTAAATAAATTTCCTGACTAAAATACAAAACTTATAATAACTAATTGACATATCAGGATTATACCGTGATTTTTAAACTTTCCAGGGTTCCTGAAAGTCGTACCTTTGCGCATATGAAGAATTTGCCCCTTTTGGGATTTATCCTGTTTTTTTCATTGACGGGATTCACCCAACCGGTAATCCGAAAAGCGCTTTTTTTAGGTAACAGCTATATTTATGTAAACGATCTTCCGGGGCTGATTGCTTCACTTGCTTACGCGGCAGGTGATTCGCTGGTTCACGATGACAATTGCCCGGGTGGCTACACGCTGGGCTGGAATCCTATCGCCCATGCGACAGATCCCGTCAGCTTGTCCAAGATTGCATCCGGCGACTGGGACTTCGTGGTACTGCAGGAGCAGAGTCAGATCCCTTCGATACCCGTACTGCGTGACAGTTGCATGATACCTTCTTGTTTTGTATTACGCGACAGTGTTATTTCCGGTGACGAATGTGGCCGTTTGCTCTTCTTTCTGACCTGGGGCAGGCGTTTCGGGGGTATCCAGTGTTTTACTTCCGCTTATTGCAGTGTACCATTCGCAAATTATTTCCAGATGCAGGATTCGCTGACCCGCGCTTATAAATTAACTGCCGATACTACCGACAGCGGGATTGCACCGGTGGGAGAAGCATGGCGCAAAGTCATTCAGAATTCCGGAATCGTTTTACATGACGGAGATGGTTCGCATCCGAACCTGAATGGCAGCTATCTTGCTGCCTGCGTATTTTATGCCGTTTTGTTCCACAAATCACCGGTGGGCTTATCGTTCACGGCCGGACTTCAGCCCGACACAGCCCTGTATCTTCAAAAGTCAGCCGACAGCGTGGTTTTCGGCAATCCGGGCGTATGGAACTTATGGGGCAATGAGCCACAGGCCTCCTTTAACTACTTTGTCGCTGAGGATTCACTTTTTACTGAAAATCTGAGCCTGAATACCCATACATGGCATTGGGATTTTGGCGATGGCTTCACCGCTGAAGAATATGAACCGGTTCATTGTTATGCGGATGCCGGGGTCTATTCCGTCACCCTGCGGGCATGTGATCGTTGCATTTGTGATTCCATAACACAGGAGGTGACCGTAGTTGTTACGGGAGGTGGGAACCATCACACGGAGAAGAGCAGTTTAACGTTTCTCAGGGCTGATCAGGGAATCATGAATGTATTGAATCGTGCCGGCGACGGGGTGTTAACGCTGTTTGATCCGGCGGGAAGAATGGTGAAACAGGTGCGGATCCAATTCGATATGAAAGTGATCGTTGCGCTCGCACCCGGATTCTATGGCTGGACTTTTGATCGGGTTGATCAAAAATCAGAAAAAGGAAAAATTATTTTTTGGTAGGGAATCCTGTGACAGTAATATGACATGACATTTAACTTGTAAACTATTTAAAAACACTACTATGCTGCGAAATGTAATTATCGGATTGGCTTTCTGCCTGATGGGCACCGGAATGATGGTCGGACAGGGATTGAATCTCCCCGGTGGCGCGATGATGTGCTCCCAAAAGAAATTGAACGGAACAAACGGAATCAAACGTCAGGAAATTATCGACCAGGCGCCCTCACGGACGTTTGACGTACTGAAATACACCCTTGACTTCCATCTTTATTCTTGCTATTCATCGCCTTATCCAAGGAATTACAAAGGGATCTGCAGCATCCGTTTTAGAGTTGATTCTACCTTGAACCAGATCGCCCTCAATGCAAACAACTATTCCATTATTATCGATTCCGTAAAACTGGCCGGAGTTTCTTTCAGTCATAATTCCGATATCCTGGCCATCCAGCTTGACAAGACCTACTACCCCGGCGACACGGCCGTTGTGAAGGTTTATTACCAACACAAGAACGTTGTAGACCATGGGTTTTACTGCAACAACGGGATGGCTTATACCGACAGTGAACCCGAGGGAGCGCGGAAGTGGATGCCCTGCAAGGACCATCCGTCGGACAAAGCGCAGTGCGATATCACCGCCAGGGTAAAATCAAACGTGCGGCTGGGGTCGAACGGCCGGCTGGCCGATTCGACATTGACCGGCGATACCCTGGTCTACCATTGGATCTCCGATAACCCGGTTGCCACTTATCTTATGGCGTTTGCTTCGAAGGTAAATTACAGGATGCACACCCGTTACTGGCATAAGTTGTCGAATTCCGCCGACAGTATTCCGTGCCTGTACTATTTCAACCAGGGTGAAAATCCTTCGCTCGTAGAGGAGTTGATTCCTGAGATGGCCGATTGGTATTCGCAGCATTATGTGGAATATCCGTTTGAGAAGATCGGATTTGCCGCGCTCGATAACCAGTTTTCCTGGGGAGGGATGGAAAACCAAACCCTGATCACCATTTGTCCGGGGTGCTGGGGAGAAGGACTTGCAGCCCATGAGTTCTCCCATCACTGGTTTGGCGACCTGGTCACCTGCCAGACCTGGGCCGATATCTGGCTCAACGAAGGGTTGGGTACCTGGTCGGAAGCCTTCTGGGCGGAGAAAAACGGGGGATATCCGGAGTACAAGACACTGATCGATCAGAATGCACTCTATTATCTTCAGTACAATCCAGGCTGGGCCATCTCGCTGCCATCGTGGGCCGTTTACACTCCCTCTGACGATACCCTGTTCGATTACGCGATCACCTACACGAAGGGAGCCTGTGTGAGCCACATGCTGCGTTACGTTCTGGGTGATTCCCTGTTTTTCCTGACTCTGCAGTCCTACCTTTCCGATCCCGATCTGAAGTTTCAATCTGCTACCATTTCCGACTTCATCGAACAGGTAAACAGTGTGACCGGGACGGATTACGGCTGGTTCTTTGATCAGTGGATCTATCAGCCCAACCACCCGGTTTATGAGAACACCTATAATTTTGAAGACCTGGGATCGGGCCGGTGGAAGGTCAATTTTTTCATGAAGCAGGTTCAGAGCAATGCCCCGTTCTTCAGGATGCCTGTTGAGGTGAAGTTCGGATTTGCCGACGACACCGATACGACCATCCGGGTGATGAATGATGTGAATTTCCAGCAATTCACGTGGATTTTCGACAAACAACCTGTTTATTTGGTGTTCGATCCTTCGAACCAGATCGTCTTAAAAGGAGGAAGCACGCTGGTTTCGGTTTCTGCAGAGCTGCCGGATAATGGTTTGTCGGCCGTCCGGTGCACACCAAATCCCGCTAACGGAACTTCATCCCTGCAGTTCCTGCTCGATGAACCTGCTATGGTTACCGTGACGGTTTCTGATGTTTTTGGCAAGATTCTCTGGGGTTCACAGCCCGAATTCAGGTCGCGCGGGAGCCAAAATATAACCCTGGATCTCTCCAACTTCAGCTCCGGTCTCTACTTGTGTAAAATAAATGCCGGAAAACATTCCGCACAACTGAAACTGGTTATCCGTCATTAGGCGATTATCCGGTAATACCCTTTTTAAGCCCACTTCATTACTGGATGGTGATATTCTTCACCCGGACGGGCGTAATGGTATCGTTTTGATAAATCTCGATGATCGCGCTTGCCCGTGACCAGGAATTAAATCCAAGCGGCAGGGTAATGATGGTATTCTGCAGCGTGGAACGGAGGGTTATTCCCGAAGAATTTTTCTGAATCACCTGCCATCCGTGACCCGGTGGCGAAGTGTTATAACTTCCCGAGAGGATTTTGAATTTTACGGTGAGAACCGAATCAAAAGGAACGATGGCGGCCACACAATAGTCGCGGTTCGATCCGTAAACAAAGGTGTTCAGGTTCAAGAAATTCATGGTCCATGCCGTGGTATCGCCCTGAAATTGAATGTAAGGTGAAGCTTGTTCGGGATAGATGAAATCCGCGTATATGATTTCCGAAAGATGTTTCTGGATGATGTCGACATATTTTTCAAAATCAGGAATCGTAACTGTCAAACCGAGATCTGCATAGCGTTTCTCCAGGTTTTGCCTGATCTTTATGAGGTTTGCCCGGGAGATGTTGTGCAGCAGGGTATCTTTGATCTGTTGACTGCCGATGACGCCATCTTCCTTAAAATCAAAACTCATGTTCGATAAAAGCTGGGTTAGTTCTGCAGTGAGTGTCGGTATCTCCATCAAAAAGGTGGTGTACCGCTGAACCACGACCGAAACGGCAAGCAGGGTTGCATTCAGGTCGCTGTTCTGGGTGATATCCGCTTTCTCGAAATCGTTTGACCCTGTGGGGAGGGTAATCCCGAAGAAAGCGAGCAGTTCGGTCTGTGCCTGCGCTTTTGCCTGTTGAAAGGGGATTCCATCCGAACTCAGTTTCATGATCCGCTCTTTGATCAGGTGGGTCATGACATTTATGTTGATCCGGGATGAACCCGAAAGTTCAGTCAGGGCCTGCAGCGTTAAAGGAGCCGCGGATAATTCGCCATACGATTCATTGAAATAAAACCCATTGGCAGTAAATAAGGCATGTGTTGATCCGAGTAAAATGTTCGGTATCTCAAAATCGCCTGCGTTGGTCAGGATGGAGGCGGTGAAGGAAGAACCTGTTTGACCAAGGTTCTCGTTGAGTTCATGTAATGTTATTGTAGTACCGGTGATGAAGGGACCCTTCTGTACGTTCCCGGTCAGTGTAACAGGCGACGGATCGCTCCCGTTATCGTTTTCCGGATCATCCTTTTTGCAGGAAATCACTGCCAGTAAAAGGACCATGATTATTATCCGAAGAAAATATGTTTTCATAATTTATATATTTGAAGATCTCATAAAATTAATATATTTTTACACATTCGGGGATTCATAATTCATCATTATTTCTTGAAGTTCTTTGTTATCCAAATTTCGCTTTATATTTTTTGATATCAAGATGTTAAGATTTTTAGATATTCTGCGAATTGTAATCGTTTGCCTTGCTTTTTTTATCGGGTACAGTATTGGATTTGCAAAAGCGTATGATCCCATCGCGCAGTTGCATTTCATGATACCGGTAATCATTACCGCCATAGCCGGGTTATCGGGGCTCGAAGGATTATTCTTCGGTAAGGAGGCTGCGGCGCTGAAAGGGTATGAAACCGGCAGCAATTACCAGCGTCAATCTGCAATAGCCATGTTGTCGTATGCAGTCATTTCGCTGGTGGTATGGTTTTATGACTGGGGGATCAGGGCAGAACTCACCATCCTCTTTACATTTCTTTTCTTTTTCTTTTTTTCGGGGGTGAACCACGCGGTCGATGCCATCAAACGGAAAAACTACAGATGGCAGAACATCAACCGCCCGTTCATTGTTATACTTTTGATACTGGGATTGGTTTACCCGGTGGTGATGGCATTAAAAAACATGGAATTCTAACGAAAATGGTTTCCAGCAATATAAAATCTTATCCATAACCACACTTTAAACCTGATAAAACAACAAACCCACAATCAAAAAAAATCATGAAAAAAAAGATTATCTGCATCATCCTGATTTCACTCGTGGGATGGAACATGACCCACGCGCAGAAATTCTACGCCCGTGTAGGCGTCGGCGGAGGCATCAGCACCTCTGCAAGTCTCGACCTGATTTATAAATACGAAACCGACGGAACCTCCTCGTACTTGTCGGTTGTCCCGGTCGGGATTGGCAACGGGGTCAACGGCAACCTCTCGTTCGGGTATCTGTTCAACAAGTATCTGGGCGTGGATCTGACCGTTAACGGATTTATGGGGTTCCCGACCGGGAGCGATTCGGTATCGAGCCTGCTCGGATCATCCAGATCGGAGGTAAAGATTGCCGGCGACCTGATCAGTTTTATCCCGGGGATCGTCATCACGGCAGGGTTGGAAAAAGTAAATCCTTATGCCCGTTTTGGCGTGCTGATCGGAGCCTTCCCGATGCTGTTCCAACGTTATACAGCGGAAAATCCGACTGTGAATCCTCCGCAGAGCGCCAAGTTGACCAACAGTTTTTACGGTGGGGTGGCGCTTGGGTATTCGGCTGCCGGCGGCTGCGACTTCAACCTCAACAAACTCATTAATCTCTTTGTCGAACTCTCCTTTTCGCATGCAACCTGGTCGCCCAACTACAGCGAAATCATCGAATACACCGTTAACGGTGAAGACCGGCTATCGACGCTGACGCCCTATCAAAAGAAGACGGAGTACGTGGATAAAATCCAGTTTAATGTAGATCCTTCACAAGATAATCCCCGGAAAGCGCTGCGTCAGACTTATCCCTTCAGCACTTTTGCGGTGAATTTCGGAGTAAAGTTCAAATTCTGAACTTCCTGTCCGGGACAGGATACTGACCGCTGTTCACTGACTTAACGTCACCCCCCCCGGGGAATCGGAAGATGGGTAGATATTGAAGCATGTACTTCGAAGTCATGTGATTGACTTCATGCGTTTTTGTATTGTATATTTGATTTTCAAAACCTGACCTATGAACAATCTCATACATGATGAGGGGCCCCGGTTCAGGAAATCAAACCGGTTTGCAGTTGCGGTAGCCTGGCTGGTTATTCTCATCGGACTTATATCGTTGACCGGATGGATAAGCGGGACGATGTGGTTGACCCGGTTTGCAGAAACCCAGGTTCCGATTGCCCCTATAACGATCTTCCTGTTTGTAATATGCAGTCTGGCGCTTCTTGCACTGATCCGTTTTCAAAAAACCAACAAAAATCGTCTCCTGTTTCTGCTGCCTGCCTCCCTGGTTGTTCTCCTTTCAGGGTTTCTGGCTATTGCGCGAATAATGTATATCCCGACAGGATTGGAACATTTCTTTAACTTTCCGCAACATGACCTTCCGTTCATGATAGAGCATATTTCGCTGGTCACGGCATTGATATTTGTAACTTCAGGCTTTATATTTCTTCTCTCCGCATCAAGAAGCAAGATCTGGCAAACCTTACGTGTTATACTTATCCTGGTGATGCTGATCGCAAGCGCCATTTTGTTTATGGGATACATGTATGGCGCACCGTTTTATTACCAGGGCGACTTCATACCGCCATCGGCGCTCGCTACAGGGATGTTCCTGTTGATATTCCTCGGACTGATTACCACCACCGATAAAGAGACCTATATTGTGCGGCGAATTCAAAGCGGCTCGATCAGGGCACGGTTGTTTAAATTATTTCTTCCTGTGACCCTGGCGCTGATATTTTTAGAGGATTTTATCACCATCAGAATATTGCCAATCCTGGGCACCCACCCGGTTTATACCGTGCTTGTCCTGGAGCTGATCTTTATCTCTGTTGCCGGTTATCTTTTTTATTGGATCTCCCGGAATTTTGGTAACTCCCTCGACCTTGCCAACCGGGAATTGCAGAAAACCAATGAGTTGCTTCATGCCATTCTGGATTCAATACCGGTTCGCATATTCTGGAAAAATTCCGATTCAGTTTATGTCGGTTGCAATAAGTCGTTTGCAGAGGATGCAGGGTTTTCCAGCCCCGATGATATTATCGGAAAGGACGACCTGTCGCTTCCCTGGAGTGCGGTAGCCGGAAACTACCGGGAAGACGACTGTTCGGTAATTGAATCGGGTGAATCAAAGATCCTGTATGAAGAACAAAAAACCGGGCCCGGCGGGGTTATCAATTATCTGTTAACCAGTAAAGTCCCTTTAAAGGACGATGCAGGTAAGGTAGTCGGGGTTTTGGGAAGTTACCTGGATATTTCAGAACGTAAGCGTGTTGAAAATGCGTTGAAAGAGAACGATATCACACTTGGCAAATTGTCGAAACATGTTCCCGGGATGATTTATCAATTCATGAAACGGCCCGACGGATCATACTGCGTTCCCTTCACCACCGATGCTATTCGGGATATCTTTGGTTGTTCACCCGGTGATGTCAAAGATGATTTTTCTCCCATCATCGCGGTGTTCCATCCCGACGACCGGCCTGAAGTCCTCCGGTCGATTGCAGAATCGGCTGAATTGCTGACACCCTGGCAGTGTGAATACCGGGTAAAGGTTCCGGGAAAGGAGACCCGGTGGATGTTCGGGCATTCTACACCGGAGCAGTTAGCCGATGGCACCATCCTGTGGTATGGATTCAATACCGATATCACCGAACGAAAGCTGATAGAAACAGAGATCATCCGGGCAAAAGAGGCTGCCGAAGAAAGCAACAGGCTCAAATCGGCTTTTCTTGCGAACATGAGCCACGAGATCCGGACTCCCATGAACGGGATCCTCGGCTTTACCAACCTGCTTTCTGAGCCGGATCTGACCGGGGAAGAGAAGGACCGGTATATCGATATTATTCACAAAAGCGGACAAAGGATGTTGAGTACCCTCAACGATATTATTGAAGTGTCGATGATTGAGACGGGACAATTGAGTCTGCTGATATCAGAAATGAATACGTACGAAACGATGGTTGAGCTGTGCAACTTCCTGCGGCCCGAAGCCGAGAAAAAGGGGCTCCTGTTCCAAGTTGAGGCTGAACCGGCCGGTTCGGTGGTTCATACCGACAAGGGAAAATTCACCTCCATCGTAACCAATCTGATCAAGAATGCCATAAAATACACCGACAGTGGCTTCATCCATGTAAAATTGATCGTGACAGCGGAACAACTGAAATTCAGCGTCAAAGATTCAGGTATCGGGATTCCGGAGAATAAGCTTGAAGCTATTTTTAACCGTTTTGAGCAGGTAGATCCTGATCCTTCGAGGATTTATGAAGGTTCCGGGCTTGGGTTGTCGATCAGCAAATCCTACGCAGAATTCCTGGGCGGGACCATTCAGGTTGAATCCGCTCCGGGTAAAGGGTCGACTTTCATCGTCACGTTGCCGGCCGGATCAAAAGCGCCTTCAAAACCGGTAAAGGCAATTGAACAGCCGATCGGGGAAGCCGATCCCGTTGATGGTCAGAAAGTCAGCATCCTGGTGGTTGAAGATGATCCGACATCCATTGAGTATCTCCGGATCATACTGAAAGGATCTGCCCGGGAACTCCATTTTGCCGAAACCGGCCGGGAAGCGGTTAAGATGGCATCAGAACATCCAAACCTCGATGTGATCCTCATGGACATCCGGATTCCCGGGGGTGACGGGTATGAAACGACCCGTGCGATAAGGGCATTCAATTCCCAAGTGGTTATCATCGCGCAGACGGCCCATGCCGCGCACAGTGACCGTCAAAGATCCCTTGAAGCAGGCTGCAACGATCACATTGCGAAGCCTGTCAGGAAGGATGATTTACTCCGGGTGATCCGGGAACACATCAAAAACTGAATAATACAACCGGGAGGGTATTACCTGACACCCGAATCATTTAAAGGCTGTTTAAAATTTACGATTGAACATGATTTACGATTTACGATTGTAGATTCGATTTCGGATTAACAGCTATCATCTTAAGGTATGATCTTATATCTTTTCGTGTTAAAATTAAACTACAACCTAAAATTTGTTTTCAGGCTTGTGAATGGCAAGGCAAATTAAACTTTTTAAAATATAAGAAAGAAAAACATATTTTTAATAAATTTGGATGTCAGGACTATGGTAGCATGTTTACAACAATCCATTTATCCATGCAGATATGAAACATCTTCGGCTTTTTATTATCATGGTTGCACTGTCTGCCGCCTTTTTATATGGTTGTAAAAAGGAGGAGGAACCGGTTCCGGTTAATCCTTATAACGGAAGAACCTTTGCGATTTTTAATCCCGATAAATCGTATGGAACCTTAACGGATATAGATGGCAATATTTACAAAACTATTACGATCGGGACTCAAACCTGGATGGCTGAAAACCTCAGAACAACAAGGTATCGAAATGGCGATCCGATTCCGCAAATAAAACCGGATGAAGACTGGCCGGGATTGATCGCAGGGGGTTTTTGCAATTTTAACAACACGGAGAATGTTGATACGATTGCCACCTTTGGCAGGTTGTATAATTGGTTAGCGGTCAACGACAGCCGCAACCTGGCTCCATTGGGTTGGCACATACCGACAGATGAAGAGTGGACAACGTTGACCAACTTCCTGGGAGGTGATTCGGTGGCCGGAGGAAAAATGAAAGAGAAAGAGCAACCACACTGGGTTAATCCCGATCCGAATGCAACCAACGAAAGCGGGTTCACGGCTTTGCCGGCAGGCATGCGCGATAATTCTTCGGGTGCATTTTCGGTTAATTGTACTTTTTGGAGCAGTACCGAGGTCGATAATTGTTCGGTATGGTGTCGTTTCCTTTATGTGGGTCAGGATGGATGCATTCGTTATAATCCAGGCAAGACTTACGGATTCTCCGTTCGTTGTATTAAAGATTGAACTCTGAACATAAAAAACCTGAAACAGGGTACTGTGGGTCTGATAAAATAAACGAATGAAGGATGACCATGAAATCAAATGCGATCTGTTTCCTGTTACTGCTTTGTATTAATTTTACCGTATACGGACAGAAGCCCGACACAGTATCATACAAGATTTTTAGCATAGATCCTGAACCAATAGCCGTTTACAACCGATTGTTTTTCCCACCTTATGGAAATATTGTGATCAATTCCGATCCGGTTGAAGTTGAGGTTGAAATTCCCGGTTTGAACATCAAGTGCCCAAAGACCGATAAAGCCCTGATCATTGAGTATATTCCTCCGGCCAAATACCAGATCCGTGTCACGGCCCGGGATAAAATTTTAAAATATAAAATCCAGGTTAAAAAAGGCGTTGAAAATCATCTGTTCTTTGATCTGGAGAAAAAAACTGTCACGAATACCGAATTCTTAATAAAAAAAATCCGGGTTGATACCCTTAAAAAAATATTATCAGCAAAAGATATCCCGGCCGATACCGGCACGGTTTCCTATGAAACTGACGAAATTTTCACCGTTGTGGAAGAACAACCCCGTTTCCCAGGCGGAGAAGAGGCCCGACTCATATTTTTATCAAATAATATTCATTACCCCGAATCGGCAGTAAAAAATGATATTCGTGGGACGGTGTTTGTTACTTTCGTGGTTGAAAAAGAAGGGAGCCTGAGCAATATCAAGGTTCTGAAAGGTATTGGCAGCGGGTGTGACGAAGAGGTGGTGAGGGTGGTTAAAATGATGCCCAAATGGATACCGGGCAGGCAAAGAGGTTCACCGGTCAGGGTTCAATTTAATCTGCCGATAAAATTTATATTAGAAAACAAAGTATACTGATATGTATTATCGTTTATTTTTCGTTTCCCTGGTCCTCTCTTCCTCCATGGCATTTTCTCAGAAGTTCCGTATTGAGAAAGAAGCGGATTGGATAAAATTGGTCGATATCCCCAGGAAAAGCCTGGTCAAAAAGTACGATGTTTCAGCAGGATATTATCTGACCTTGGCCGACCGTCAGATCAACCTGGATCAAAATGCTTCTTACACCCGCGATGTAATAAATGTGGTCTCCTATAGCGGAATTACGCAAGCCTCGCAGCTTTCTGTCACCTATGATACCTCGTATCAGCAATTGAAGATACACCATCTGTATATATGGCGCAATGGCGATAAAATTGACCGGACAGGCGACTTAAGCTTTAAAATTCTCAATAATGAGTATAACCTTCATATTGGAATTTATATGGGTTTGATCACTGCCTATTGCAACCTTAACGATATCAGAAAAGACGATTTAATCGATTTTTCATATACCCTGGTTGGGAAAAATCCGATTTTTAATGACGGGAAATATTTATTCATTCCGCTTGAAAGTAACAATCCCATCGACTTATACAGCATCAGAATATGGTATTCAAAGGATAAAGATTACCAAAATAAATGCACGGGGTGCGACAGCGCCACAATAATTACAAGCAGTGAGGTGGGGCATTACCGTCAATTGGAAATCAGTTTATACAATATTAAACCTGTTAAGCTTGAAGATAATATCCCCGGGTGGGTTATTCCCTTTAAGTATTTCTCACTGAGTAGTTTTAAAACATGGAAAGAGGTAAATACCTGGGCTCAGCAGGTTTTTGCATTACAAAACGAGCCTGATCTGACTGTCGTTTTCAACGAAATTTTTTCGGGGAATGAGACCATGGATGAAAAAATCAACAAGGTGATCAATTATGTACAGGATGATATCAGGTACATGGGCATTGAATCGGGGATCGGAAGCATTAAACCTTTTCCTCCCGACCAGGTAGTAAAACAACGTTTCGGCGATTGTAAAGACAAATCACTCCTATTGGTTTCGTTGCTTAAAAAAATCGGTATCGATAAGGCCTATCCTGTTTTGGTGAATACCAATATGAAACAGAACCTCGATGAATTTTATCCCAGTAATGAAGTTTTCAATCACTGTATTGTAAAATTCGAATTCAATGATACTACCCATTGGGTTGATCCCACGCTTACGCAACAAGGGGGTGACTGGAAAAATTTATCGATAATCGATCATGGAAAAGCGCTTGTCATAGGGATTCCTTCCGATACCTTGTCGGAAATGCCCGCCGGGAAAGGCATCTATAATATCAAAATAACCGACGAGTATTTAATGAAATCGTTTACCGATCCTGCATCACTCGTGATAAAGTCGGTACGTCATGGTCTTGAAGCCGATATCCGACGGATCCTGTTCGAACAACATCCGGCCGATGAGTTTTCAAAGCGTGTTACTGAAGATTTAAAACGATATTACCCTACCGTAAATACAACTAAAGATTTGAAAATTGAAGATGATATTGATAAAAATGTTTTTTCAATGACCTATCAATATGAAATTGACGGATTCTGGCAGGATGGGGACAAGATGCCGGATAAAGAATCAGCCGGTTACTGGTTCTTTAAATTTGAGCCCTTTACGTTGTACACCGATTTTAATCTTAAAGGGTGTATGAAAAGAACATTCGATTATGCCTTGAATTTTCCCTTAAACATGACCTATACGGTTATCTTTCATTGCCCCAAAGATCTGTTGGTTTATGATAAATACACAAAATATGAAAATGAATCTTTTTCTTTTGATGAAAAAATTGAACAATTGAGCAGTAACTCATTCCAGGTAATTTATAACTACAAAACAAAATCTCAGATCATTAAAGCCGGTGATTACGAGAAAATTTGCGAAGAAAAAAGCAAGATTGCCAAGACTCTGCCCATCATTATTTATTTTAATAAATAGATCGTTATGCGTTCCCTGATAATTGTTTCCCTGTTCATATTATGGTTGCCCTGCCGTGTTTCGGCGCAAGATACCATTACCGTATATTACAATAAAGATTGGGTTGAGATTCCCTATAAAAATCAGGCAACCTATTACAGGAAGGCCTTCCCCGACAGCAACAATCAGAACTGGTTGGTTCATGATTATTATATCAGTGATAAAATTCAGATGACGGGTACCTTCAAATCTAAAAAATTCAATACAAGGCAGGGTCATTTTATCTATTTCTATGAAAACGGGAGAAAAGATATGGAAGGTGATTTTGTAAAAAATAAAAATGAGGGTAAATGGGTCTTTTGGTATGAAAACGGTCAGAAAAAATCGGAAGGAATGTTCAGGAATAACTTGCGACAGGATCAATGGACCTATTGGCATGAAAACGGGAGTATAAAATCAAAAGGAGCATTTGTTGATGATCGTAGTGAGGGTAAATGGGAATATTGGTTTGATACGGGGGAAAAGCAATCGGAAGGTAACTTTTATCACGGGCGAAAGGATAGTATCTGGAATTATTTTTATAAAGCCGGACAGATAAAAACGGCTGAAAAATATAAAGATGGACAACTGAATTACATGACGGGGTATTTCGAAAACGGGAATATGATGTTTAAAGGCAACTGCGTTTTTGGACTGAGCGAAGGATTGTGGACATACTGGAACGTGGATGGCAGAATAATGTTAACGGGAAATTTTTCGAATAACCGGAAAACCGGAGAATGGACGCGTTCATTTCCTGGCGGGGAGACCATGAAGATATATTACGAGAACGGTGTTTTGGCCAGTAAACCTCTGGGAGGAATTCTGAAAAATGAGTAGGATGATCCGAACCTGAATCACGGAGCTTGACCGCTTATTATTCTATAATATTCAAAGATTCAGGACAATAATACTTTCAGATTTGGAGACACATCCCTTATTCTGGTGAAAAATCAAAAAAATATCGACATCAATAGTATATGACCGGTAAATGGAATATCTTTGGAGTTTAACTCTCATGCATTATGAAAACAAGCTCCCTCCTATTCCTGTTTAGCTTCCTGTTTCTGACGGTACAATCGCAGGATTACCTCATCACCTTTGACGCGACAGGTGATACGAATAAGGTTTCGTCGGTCTATGTGCATAACCTCAACAGCGGTGTCCAGATCGCTGTGCCCGGCGACGACACACTGCACCTGGTCGAGGCAGTCGGGATACCATCCGCAGAAATAAACAATGATCCCATTGTGATTTATCCGAATCCGATGATCAATACATCACAACTCACCTGCAGCGTGCCTGAAACCGGCCTCACCACCATTCGGGTGCTCGATATGACCGGTAAGACCATCATGCAGTATCGCGAACAGTTGCAGGCCGGAACCTGCCGTTTCAGGATTACCGGAATCAATCAGGGCCTCTATTTGGTGCATGTTTCGGGCAGCAGTTTCGCGTATCATACGAAACTGATCAGCTCAGGCACGGGTACGCAGATACCGGAGATCACGCTTATTGTAGATGAAAATAGTCTCCCCACTGACCTACCTAAGAGCATTTCAACCCAGTTTACCATGCCGTATCACACCGGCGATCGGTTATTTTTCTGGGGAATATCGGGTAATTACAGCACCTACATTTCGGATGTTCCTGTGGCCAGTAAGACGATCCTGTTCACATTTACAGCCTGTACCGATGCCGATAACAACCACTATCCCACCGTGGTGATCGGGAGTCAGACCTGGATGGCGGCAAACCTGAACGTGGGTACCCGGATTGACGGCGTGCAAAATCAGACCGACAACGGAATCATCGAAAAGTATTGCTACCAGGATGATGCGGATGCCTGTATGCCGCACGGCGGGCTGTACCAGTGGAATGAGCTGATGCAGTACACCACGACGCCCGGAGCGCAGGGCCTTTGTCCGACAGGCTGGCACATTCCGACCGATGCCGAATGGTGTACCCTGACGCAGTACCTGGATCCGACGGTGAATTGCAATGCAATCGGCTGGAGCGGTCAGAATGCAGGCGGCAAGATGAAGTCGACCGGCACGCTGGAGGCAGGGACCGGATTGTGGCACCAACCAAACAAAGGAGCGACCAATGAAAGCGCGTTTACAGGACTTCCATCGGGCGACCGGGATGAATCCGGATCTTTTGCCTACCAGGGCACTTACGGGTTCTGGTGGAGTTCGACGCAGCTCAACACCGGCAGCGCATGGAGCCGGAGCCCCGATTACAGCGTCGCCAGCATTGTGCGTGGCGGGAACCAGAAGATCTGCGGGTTCTCGGTACGGTGCGTACACGACTGACAGGTCAGGATTGCCGGCAATGACAATTCCTTTCGAACCGGGATCCTCGCTCAACAACTTATAGTCTGTACAGCAAGATTTGACAATAATAAAGAAAGATTTGTCAAATCGGCCTGAGTTCTATTTAGTCTGAATCTATGTTTGTACATAGCCTTGACAACAGGATCCGTATACTTTAAATTTAACCTGATGGAATTTCCAACCTATTCGCATAAAAGGTGTAAATGAAATATATCATATTTGGCATAAAATACATTTTTAATTACTGGTTTCATGATCGCAATAAACCATTAATATGCGGATTGGTTTTACATAACAAATGTAATTTACGATGCCGGCATTGTACCATTTTCGAAAGACCGGAAGCGAAGATGAAATTCGGGGAAACCCTTGACATTATTGATAAGTTTTATACCGACGGAGGACGGTGTCTTTACCTGGAAGGCGGGGAGCCGCTTCTTTGGAATGATCACGCATACACCTTAAACGATGTGATTGATTATGCTCACCAAAAGGGCTATTACACTGTAGTCGTATATACCAACGGAACATTACCGCTTATTTCACATGCCGATACGGTTTTTCTCAGCGTTGACGGACTGAAAGACACGCATGATAAGCTCAGGGGAAGGTCATTCGATACCATCATGAAGAATATCCGGGAATCAACACACCCTTCGGTCTTCATCAACTATACCATCAATTCTGAAAATAAATCTGAGATAGCTGATTTCTGTGCCTTCATCGATAAAATCCCTCAAATTAAAGGCACCTTTTTTTATTTCCACACACCGTATTACGGATACGATAAGTTGTATCTGGATGCACCGGTCAGAAATGAAATCCTGCATCAGCTCCTGAATCTGAAGAGAAAATATAAAATCCTGAATTCCACGACCGGGTTGAAATCTGCTATCCGAAATGACTGGAAAAAAAACTTAAAGATCTGCAGGGTTTACGAAGAGGGCCGGTTTTATAATTGTTGCAGGGAAAACAATAATGGTGAGGTATGCCATGACTGCGGGTATCTGAGTTATGCAGAAATCAACCAGGCCTTGAAATTGCGTCCAGGGGCGCTTTTAAATGCACTGAAATATTTTTAACCGGGAGTCTGTTAAAATTGATTTGTCTTGAAAAAACCTTCAAACTACGATTTATGATTAAAAATAGTACAATCGTAAATCGTAAATCATGTTCAATCGTAAATTTTATTTAATCGTCAATCGTAAATCTTGTTTAATCGTAAATTTCGGCCCGGATCCCGGATCAAGCCACGGAGGATCGAATCAGAAGATATCAACAGAAATGATTTCAGAAATTATTCGAAATAAGATAGCCGGAAAATTCTTTGGGCAACATGAAATTAAGTTTCAGAATATTATTCCGCAAGATTCATCCATAGCTCAAAATTTTAAAGAGCTTGACGAAACAGGATTATATCTTCATATTCCGTTTTGCAACCAAATATGTCCTTATTGCCCCTATAACAAAGAGCTGTTTCATGAAGATCTTGCCCGGAATTATGCAGCAGCGGTTGTCAGGGAGGTTAAAAAATACGCAGCCCTGATGGCAGGGAAACCCATTTCAAGTTTTTACATCGGAGGTGGCACCCCGACAACCATGTTGGGTAAGGGGCTGGAAGAGATTCTTGATGCGGTTTTTAAAAATTTCAATATGAGGTGTTCTATTCATATCGAAAGTCACCCCAACCATCTGAGCAATGAAAACCTTGATGCCCTGAAATCATTGGGTGTAAAATACTTAAGTGTCGGCGTTGAAGCATTGCAGAACAGGCATTTAAAATTATTGGAAAGGCCTTATACTGAAAATGAGGTTAAGGATTTTGTGAGCAGAGCTGCCGGGAAAAATTTCGAGTGTTTAAACATCGATTTTATATTTGATTTACCGGGCCAAACGATATCTGAGGTAGAGCAGGCCATCTCCAGCATGATTAAGCTTGGAATCAACCAGGCAGCCACGTATCCACTATTCAGATTTCAATATACCCGCTTTGGTAAAGAGTTGCCTGATAAACGCAATATCCTTTCAACGATGTTCCGCCGAAGAAAGTTTCTCAAAGTAATTGAAGAGATTTTTTACGGGTCACGATTTGAACGCTCATCGGTGTGGGCTTTCACGCAAAAGGGAATGGATAAATATTGTTCAGTCACGGTTCCTTCATACCTGGGAATTGGCGCCAGTGGCAGTTCCTATCTTAAAAACATGTTTTATGTGAACACGTTCAATGTGAAAGAATATATCAGGGCTATGGAGAACAACAACTCCCCCATTGCTTTATCCTTTGATTTATCAGAAAAAGCACAAATGGCCGGGTGGCTCTATTGGAGAATTTATGAAACCAAATTCAGAAAAAGTGATTTCCAGCGAAGGTTTGGCCAAAGTATTGATAAAGAATATGGAACATATTTTTCACTGATGGAAAAAATTGGATTTCTTCAAAACGGACAGGACCTGATCAATCTGACCGACAGAGGCGCCTATTGGATTCATGCTTTTGAAGATTTCTTTTCGATCGATTATATCAACAAGCTCTGGGGAACTTCAAAAACAAATCCCTGGCCTGAACAGATCATTTTGTAGTCTGAAAGGGCAGCGTCATCCCGCGACCATTCTGCGAACATCCTGCTTTGATTCCTCGTCCATACTGTCTCTATGGTACGTCAATCCGGCGTTGAACTTGGCTCAATCTTGGGTCAATCTTGCCTCAATCCTGCGTTGATTGCGTGCTGATCTAGAATCCATCCAGCACATATCTCGCGTCCATACCGCGTAGATTCTTCGTCGATACTACATTGATCCTGTGTTCTTCCTGCGTTCATCCTGCGTCCATCCTGCGATGGTCTTCCGGTTGAACAACGATATAAAATTGAGCAAAAACCGGAAAAAGATAGCTGATTCCGGAAAAAAGAAGGAGGGAGCGTTGACTTTTGTTAGTGAAGGCGGATTAAGCTTTAAATCCGGAAAATTTCAATAACAAAAATAATCAATCCGATGGCAAAAAGCAAGGACAATGTGCTGGTCAAATGTTTCAGCGGAACAATCGGCAAACAGGTGATTCTGAAAAATTACGGTAAATATGTAATCCTTTCGGCAAAGCCAGTTTTTAAAGGTGTATGGACCAAAAAGCAGAAGGAGAACCGTCGTCGTTTCGCGATTGCAGCAAAGGCCGCGGCAAGCCAGTATCGGCAGAACAAAGCAGCCGGCATCTCCAACGAAGTGACCCCGGTCGATTTGCAAAATGAATATAACCTGGTTGTCGGCAGGAAGCTGAGCGAGATGAAAAGAGGCGGGCAAGGCAGCGATGATAAAGATGTTGCCTCTCAAAATGAGATTCAACAGAATGGTTGATTTTTTTAAAAAGTTTGCCAGATATTTATCAGTCTCATCGATCATCTTCATTCATTTGGTTCGTTTTTTTCACTCGGGAGATAATCAAGCGATGATTGTTCAAATCGATCCTTTGGATGTTTGCCTTGTCGCCTATTAACACGATAATTTTCAGGTTTGACAGACGAATATTTTATTGACAGTGAACATTTAAAATTTCTTGTTATATCTTTGTATAGTATTTTCAGAAGATCACTTGCATAATATTACCTGATATTTTACCGACAAACGTAAGTTGTAAAAAGCCCATTCTGTTATCCCGGTATCTGAGATACATAGGTTGACAGTTTAAGGGCAGTTCATGCATCGATCTCATGATTATCTTTATTTATGGAAGAGAAAAGATATATTGCCCATTCAAAAAATGATCAGGGGACCGTGCATAAGTTGTCCGACCACCTGAATGGGGTCTCCAAAATAATGAGTTCATTAACAGAAAATCCTATTTATAATGAGATATTTCGAACCACTGGATTACTTCACGATTTAGGTAAATACCAACCAGCGTTTCAAAAATACCTGACAGAAGGAGGTACGAAAGGTAGTGTCCCCCATGCCAGTTGGGGTGCAGCGATTGCTGTTCAATATAACCAAATTGAAGCTGCATTTGCGATTGACGGCCATCATAAAGGTCTTCCGGATAAGGGTAATCTAAAAACTGATCTTTATGAATTTGATGATCCGGATCATCCTTTATTGACTTCCATAATGCCAGAGTTTTTAAAAGAAAACTCAATTAAGGCAGATGATTTGGGTTATCAAGATACTGGCTTGAGAGGTATTGATAAAGAATTGTTTATCCGGATGCTGTTTAGTGCGTTGACGGATGCGGATTGGTTAGATACTGAACGGCATTTTAGTCCATCTGAGTCTGAGAGACGAAATTCGATAGTACTTGATCCTCAATATCTGTTAGCAAAATTTGAAAAGGAGATTGATGGAAAAAGCAAGGAAGGTTATTTAAACACATTGCGAAACAGCGTTCGAAATTATGCAATTTTAAAAGCCAGGGCCGATACTGGTTTTTTTTCTATGACGCTTCCGACAGGGATGGGTAAAACATTAACATCGGTTAGTTGGGCTTTGCATCATGCTCAGCATAACAGTTTGAAGAGAATAATCATTGTTCTACCGTTCATAAGTATTATTGACCAGACTGCACAGGAATTGAAACGCATTTTTGGCGAAGAGTGGGTGCTTGAACATCATTCAAACTTCAATGAAGATGAGGAAACTAATAAAGAAATAGCAAATGAAATTCTGACAAACGAAACCTATACGAAGAGATTAGCTACCGAAAACTGGGACTACCCGATCATCGTTACTACATCAGTACAATTTTTTGAATCATTATTTGGAAACAAGCCGTCCCGATGTCGGAAAGTTCACAACATCGCTCAATCGGTTGTAATATTTGATGAAGTCCAAACGCTCCCGAAAGAATTGGTATTGCCTACCCTTACCATGTTAAAAAATGTTCAGAAAGTTATGGAAACTTCATTTCTGTTTTGCACGGCAACACAACCGGCTTTTGAAAAAAGTGAAATTTTTGATGGTATTGATTCTATTCAGTCCTTGGTTGAAAATCCAAAAGAAGTGTTTGAAGCTACCAGGAGGGTTGTTTACCTGCCGTTAAACAATTACGAACCGATAACAATTGATGAATTATGTGATAACGTGGTAGCGCGCGATGGTTCGACCTTGTGTGTTTTCAATACCAAAAAACAAGCTTTGCTATTTTTTAATGCAATTCGTAATTGCCCAAACGATAAAGTCTTTCATTTATCAACAGGCATGTATCCGGCACACCGCAAAGCAGTGATTAGAGCCATTCGAAATTGTTTGAGCAACAAGGAAAAGATATTGGTATCTTCTACCCAATTAATTGAAGCCGGAGTTGATTTCGATTTTCCAAATGTTTACCGGGAGCTCGCTCCTTTGGAATCAATTATTCAGTCGGCCGGACGATGCAATCGTGAAGGAAAATTGGATAAGCCTGGCAGGGTTTACATATTTTCAATTGAAGGGGCAGGCTCGCCTGATAAGCAATATCGATCCTTGGCTGAATTCGCAAATAGCTTGTACAAAGGAAAAGAAGCTCTGCTTTTTGAACATGATTTCTTTAAGGAGTATTATCGAAAAGCCTTCACACTTTTTATTCCTGAAGACAAAAAAAACATTGGTCAGGCCAGACTGGGATTCAATTTTAAAACCGTTTCTGAATCATATCAATTAATTGAAAAACAGACAACGCCTGTTTTTATACTTTGTAACGAAAGCAGGGATTTGTATGAGAAAATAAGATATAAGCCAATATTATCACGATCCGACTTCAGATCTATGCAGCAGTATTCAGTGCAGGTCTATGACAATTTTATTAATGAAAATTTTGACAAAATGGGGAAAGAACCCCAAGGTTATTGGAAATGGTACGGTATGTACGACCCTGATTACGGTATCTCCAGTAATACTCAACCTGATACTTACATTATATAACTTATAAAACAGAATTATGATAGATAATGAAATCTTACGTGTAAAAGTGACAGGTGAATTTGCCTGCTTTACCAGGCCCGACTTGAAAGTTGAACGAATGACCTATCCATGCATGACTCCATCTGCTGCAAGGGGGGTGCTCGATTCAATTCTTTGGAAGCCTGAATTTCAATGGTGGATACATAGGATTGTTGTGCTTAATCCGGTTAAATTTTTCTCGGTCAGACGGAATGAAATTAACGCCAAACAAGGGAAAACACCGATTTTAATAGAGGAGAGACGGGCCCAGAGAAACAGTATTATTTTAAAGGATGTTGCATACATCATCGAAGCTTCTGTATTTCAAAAAAACTTTAATCCTGTTAATCATCTAAAGAAGTATACTGAAATGTTTCGGCGACGCGTAAAGAAAGGCCAATGTTGGCGAAGACCTTTTTTAGGAACACGTGAATTTGCTGCAGAATTTTGTGCCCCGGATGGCACTGAACAACCTATACGGGAAACAATACCAATTGGCAGTATGCTTTTCGACATTTTTTTTGATGAAAAAGGCAACCCATCACCTTTGTTTTTTTATGATGTTGCCGTGGTAGACGGCATCCTGATGTGCCCCAAATCTGAGAACGAAAAAATGATGCTTTCATCCCATTTTCAACCGGAAATGGATAGCAAGGTTTCATCAGTTATATACGGGTTTAACCAGAAAGAAGAAATGGAGGTATTATGATCAAGGAATTAGCGGAGTTTGGAAAACGGATACGAAAGGGACACGATGCGTTAAAAGACGAGCCTATTTCAGTTGATTTGGTGATCAATGAAGACGGCTCGTTTCATTCGTTTTCGGTAATTGACAAAATAAGTAGGCCGGCAGAAGCCATAACCTCAAAAAAAGGAAAAGCGCGACTATTACTTGATAAAGCAAGTGAGGTGTTGAATTATTCTGGTTTTTGTTCAAATATTCCTGAAAATGAGAAATCAGAAAAACAAAATAAGGCTGAATCCGCATTACAGTATAAGCATCAACTTTTTTTAAAAAAATTGCAATTATATAAGGAATTGGATGTTTTAAAACCTGTTTTTGACTTTTATTATGATAACCGGGAAAATGGGCTGGATAAAGCTTTTCGTGAATTTGAAAATCAGGTTGGCGAAAAAGACAGATTAGGGAATATTGCTTTTCGGATTAAGGATGACAGGCTTCATGAGCAGCAAGTGGTATATAATGCTATTATCGAAAAGTTCGAAATAGAACAGGCAGCACAGTTATCTGGACAACAAAAGGTTTGTTCGATATGTGGGAAGAGCGATTTTCCGGTTTTAGATCAACCACATGGAATGATCAAAAGGGTTCCTGATGGGCAAAAAGCAGGTTGTGCTTTGGTTTCATATAATGAAAAAGCATTTGAATCATACAACTTAAAAGGGAATGATAACTCTTCTATTTGCACCAATTGTGCTAAAAATTACGTGGAAGGCCTAAATTGGTTATTGGCTAATGGCAGTGAAAATACCATTACTGATAAAAAAGGAAAGGAAAAACAATATTTTTCTTTCACCAATCGCAAAAATTTAGGTTCAGATACCGCGAACATTTATTGGACACGAGAAGAAGAATCAATAGATGATATTCATTTACTTGATAATCCTGATCCGGGTGAAATCACAAAGCTATTTGACTCTGTTAGTCAGGGTGATAAAAGGACTGTCAGGGGTATTAAGCCGAACCAATTTTATTCTCTCACACTATCAGGCGCTGCAGCACGCATAGCTGTGCGTGATTGGATTGAGATAAGCCTGGATGATTACAGAAATAACATTGCAAAATGGTTTAAGGAAATCGCCATCCATGCATACGGTGAAACAAGGTATGCTCCCTTACACCTATTGGCAATGGCCGGTCAAAATGTCAAATCTGTCAATGATCAGACGAAGGCCCGGATAGCAACACATCTGTGGAATGCTGCGCTAAAAAATTCAACACCTCCATTGTGGATTTTAGCAGCAATACTGAAAAGGATTCGTTTTACCGAGAGTTCAGAGAATGGAGAGATAAAAGATCCAGTTACACCCGATAGAGCAGCATTAATAAGGTTTATTCTAAACAGAAATAATAAAAACGGAGGAATTATGATAAAAGAACAAAATGACCCGAACGATAAGAGCCCAGCTATTGTTTGCGGTAAAATTTTCGCAGTGATGGAAAGTATTCAACGAGCAGCACAAGGCAAAGATCTAAATGCAGGAATTCGTGAACGATTTTTCTCTTTTGCTTCTACCAGCCCGGCTCCTGCTTATGGCAGGTTGATGAAATTATCGCAAAATCACATTTCAAAACTTAAACACGACAAGCCCGGACTCGCCGTATTACTTGACAGGCAACTACAGGAATTGTGCAACAATATTGATGGATTTCCAACAATCTTTTCGCTTGAAGAACAAGGGCAGTTTGCACTCGGATATTACCATCAGAAACAGCAGGATTATGACAATGCAAAAATCAATAAAGAACTTCAACCATTATTAGAAAATCAGGAGGATTAAAACATGGAAACAAAAACAATTAAAAATCGTTACGACTTTGTTTTTCTATTTGATGTAAAAGACGGAAATCCTAACGGTGATCCGGATCAGGCAAATCTTCCACGTGTGGATGCGGAAAACCAGGAGGGAATAATCACAGATGTATGTATTAAACGGAAAGTCCGGAATTATGTGCAGTTAAAGGATAATTTAAGTAAACCCAACGATATTTTTATCAGACAGGGAAATGTCTTAGCTCCGATTATTGACAATACACTTGGAAACACAATTCCGGAAAGACAAAATAATTTGTGTAAAGATTATTATGACATACGTGCCTTTGGAGCCGTTTTAAGTGTAGGAGAAAAAGGCGCAGGAACTGTCAGGGGCCCCGTGCAGTTCACCTTTTCACGTTCTGAGGACCGGATATACCAGGCTGAGCATTCAATAACACGCTGCGCTGTTACAACTGAAAAAGAGGCAAAATCACAGGAAAAAAGGGAAAATGCTTCTACTTTCGGCCGCAAATCTACAGTTCCATATGCACTTTACCGAATGCATGGATTTGTTTCAGCTGTTGATGCAATGAAATCTGGATTTTCAGAAGAAGACCTGACATTATTGTGGGAAGCATTGCTTAATGCCTTTGAACATGATCGTGCTGCTGCCCGGGGAGAAATGAACCCAAGGAAATTAATTGTTTTCAAGCATAATAATCATCTGGGGTCAGCCCGATCCGGTGAACTTTTTGACAAGGTCCAGATTGTAAAAAACAACGAACTACCCAGGTCCTGGGGCGATTATTCAGTTACCATAAACAAATCTATGCCTGCGGGCGTTGAACTTATCGAAATGCTTTAATTCTAAATGAATTACGCGGATAAAGTTATTATCAACCATTTTTTATTGTCAACAAATTTATTCCAAACAAGATGGGTAAAAAAAATTATCCTGCACGGGAAGGCTTCAACCAAATCCTCCTTTACACGACCCCGAACGGAAAAGTTAAAGTTGAAATATTTCTTCGTGACGAAACCATTTGGCTGACACAACTAAAAATTGCCGAGCTGTTTGGAGTTGACAGGACTGTAATAACCAAGCATTTAAGAAATATCTTCATCAGTAATGAGTTAAAGCCAGATTCAGTATGTGCAATAATTGCACATACTGCCGCTGATGGAAAAAAATATTCAACCCAGTTCTATAATCTGGATGCAATTATTTCGGTGGGATATCGCGTAAACAGTATTCAGGCCACCCATTTCAGAATTTGGGCTACCGAAAGGCTGAAAGAGTATATTATCAAAGGCTTCACTATGGATGATGAACGCCTGAAAAATCCTGAAAATATATTTGGGAAAGATTACTTTGAGGAACAACTCGCCCGCATACGCGATATCAGGTCGAGTGAACGACGTTTTTATCAGAAAATAACCGATATCTACAGTCAATGCAGCGCCGATTACAATGCCAATGCGAGAATTACCACTGAATTTTTTTCTACCGTGCAAAATAAACTTCATTGGGCTATAACAGGCAAAACCGCGGCTGAAATTATTGCAGCAAGAGCCGACAGTTCAGTAGAAAATATGGGATTGACAAACTGGAAAAATGCTCCATCCGGCAGTATCCGCAAAACTGATATCGGGATTGCAAAGAATTATCTGAATGAAACTGAATTGGAAGCATTAAACCGAATCGTAAGTATGTATCTCGATTATGCTGAAACACAAGCAAAGAAGGGAATAATCATGTTTATGAAAGATTGGGTTGAGAAGCTTGATGCCTTTCTTCGTTTTAACGAAAAGGAGGTGCTTTTGCATCCGGGGACAGTGTCACATGAATTGGCAATGTCCCTTGCTGAAAATGAATTTGAAAAATACAGGATAGTACGGGACAAAATCATTGAATCGGATTTTGATAAAGAAATCAGGAAAAAAGGATTAATCGGGAACAAAAAAATTTAATCATTAACCATGGACCTGTTTAAGGATGAGGATCTGTTGATGCTGTCAGGCATTCAGCATATCGCCTTTTGCGAACGACAATGGGCGCTTATCCATGTAGAACAGCAATGGTTGGAAAACAAATTAACTGTCGAAGGCCAGTTCCTGCATAAAAAAGTGGACGATCCAATGGAACAAGATTTGAGAGCGAATACAAACACGCTCCGAGCAGTACCTCTGATTTCATACACATTAGGATTATATGGTCGGGCAGATGTTGTTGAGCTTACAAGATCGTTCAAGGGGGATAAGAAAAAATCTGTTTTTATTGATGGAAGGCAAGGGTATTGGGAGATGGTGCCTGTGGAGTATAAAAGAGGAAAGCCCAAATCCGATGAGCGTGACGAGGTGCAACTTTGTGCTCAAGCTATGTGTTTGGAAGAGATGTATGGAATTCAGATTGAAATCGGATTTCTTTATTATGGTGAAACCCGACACCGGCATGAAGTTGAATTCTCTATACAACTTCGATCACTGGTTTGTTCATTTTCGAAAAGAATGCATGAACTTTTTGATACCGGGAAAACGCCACCGGCTGTTTTTATGGCGCATTGCAGATCGTGCTCGCTGATGGATGTTTGCCTGCCAAAGGCTTCGGAAGGTGGTACTGATGTTGACCAATACCTGAATGAAATATTTCCCCGGGACTATCAATGATTATTTTTTACTGATGATTACAATCTATGCGAAAACTTCTGAATACGCTATATGTGACAACACCCGATTCCTATCTGACAAAAGATGGAGAGAATGTGGTTGTTAAAGTTAATGATAATGAAAAATTCAGAATACCGATTCATAATATTGAAGGGATCGTTTGTTTTGGATATTTAGGAGCAAGTCCCGGTTTGATGGGAATGTGTGCCGAGAAGAATGTCGGATTATCTTTCGTTTCTCCCTCAGGCAAATTTATCGGACGGTTCCAGGGAAATGTGAGTGGGAATGTACTACTCCGACGGAAACAGTATCGTCAGGCAGACTCGGAAGAGGCCATAACTTCAATCTCACGGATCTTTATTCTTGGTAAGATATCCAATTGCCGGTCAATCCTGCTAAGGGTGATACGTGATCACGGACCATCATTGAATATCAAAGCATTGGAAGAGTCAATCACCGTTCTTCAGTACAAGTTGAAAAGTATTTCCAGAGCTACATCTTTAGATGAACTCCGGGGATACGAAGGTGAAGCTGCTTTGGCATATTTTGCCTCCTTTGATCATATGATTCTTTGCCAAAAAGATGAATTCTTTTTTCATGGTCGAAACAGGAGGCCACCCAAGGATAATGTCAATGCCATGCTCTCGTTTGTTTATACCATTTTGATGCATGATATCCAATCAGCAATTGAAACTGTTGGTTTAGATCCTTATGTCGGTTTCTTACATTGTGACAGGCCGGGCAGACCCTCGCTCGCACTGGATATGATGGAGGAATTCAGGCCTTATCTTGCTGATCGTCTTGTTCTTTCGCTTATAAACAGGAAGCAAATCAATTCACATGGTTTTTTACACACTGATGCAGGCGATGTAATAATGAAAGACGATACCCGGAAAGAATTAATTACTGCCTGGCAAAAACGAAAACAGGAAAAAATCGTCCATCCATTTTTGCATGAGGAAATCCCGATTGGATTATTACCCTATGTACAAGCATTACTATTTGCCAGGTATTTAAGAGGAGATCTGAACAATTATCCTGTTTTTATTGTGAAATAGTGTGACGATATGATGATACTTATAACCTATGATGTTGAGACCCAGGATCGAAAAGGAAGGAAACGCCTGAGGACTGTAGCTAAAATGTGTGAGGATTATGGTCAGCGCGTGCAAAACTCAGTTTTTGAGTGTGTTTTGGACCAGGGACAATTTACAGAACTGAGATTCAGGTTAATTGATGTAATAGATAAAGAAAAGGATAGTTTGCGGTTTTACCATTTAGGTTCCAAATGGTCGGGCAAGGTGGAGCACGTGGGAACAAAATCATCTATCAATCCTGAAACAGATTGTCTATATGTTTAATGCGCGAACCTGGAGTGAACAGTAAAACTCCGGAGAACTCGCAACACCTCATAATAAGTCATTTACGTGAATTATGATGGGATTTTGAATGCAAAAAGATTTTTTAAAACCAGGTTCGCAGGAATCTGCTTACATGTATTTGTTTTTTAACATTTTATAGTTTGACAGTCGCACCCCGCGAGGGGTGCGTGGATTGAAACCTTCCTGGTTTCATCATCAGCCTCGGCATAGGCGTCGCACCCCGCGAGGGGTGCGTGGATTGAAACCTATCTCGATACTCTGCAGACAGGGAAAGAACTCGTCGCACCCCGCGAGGGGTGCGTGGATTGAAACATGGCTTATTAGTTTTGATTGTTTGACTTAACCTGAGTCGCACCCCGCGAGGGGTGCGTGGATTGAAACATCGGTATAGTCCGTATCAGGATCATCTTCATTGTCGCACCCCGCGAGGGGTGCGTGGATTGAAACTCCTCAAACTATTTTCCGTTCGGCCGGACTATGTCGCACCCCGCGAGGGGTGCGTGGATTGAAACTCGTAGTGCAATGCCACGCGCTCCCTTGCTTTTTGTCGCACCCCGCGAGGGGTGCGTGGATTGAAACCTTCTCATACTCATAAAACGAATTGCGACTATTGGTCGCACCCCGCGAGGGGTGCGTGGATTGAAACGATTGTTTTCATGGTTATTGGGGTTTGATTTGGTGTCGCACCCCGCGAGGGGTGCGTGGATTGAAACGATACCGCCGGGCGAACTTCGATGACGCTCAACGTCGCACCCCGCGAGGGGTGCGTGGATTGAAACAAAGGATTGCGGTAACGAATACAAGCGTAATCGGTCGCACCCCGCGAGGGGTGCGTGGATTGAAACACCTTAAAGAGAATTATCAGATTTTCCCTGTGAGTCGCACCCCGCGAGGGGTGCGTGGATTGAAACAACTCCGGTAAGCTGGATCCATCGGCCGAAAGAGTCGCACCCCGCGAGGGGTGCGTGGATTGAAACAAAAAACAACGGCGGAACCCCGGAAGCGGCTCCGTCGCACCCCGCGAGGGGTGCGTGGATTGAAACGAAGAATAAGTCAACCAAAGCGAATCAGTCCGGTGTCGCACCCCGCGAGGGGTGCGTGGATTGAAACCTGCAATCAGTACATCTGTTTTTATGATCGCTTCGCGTCGCACCCCGCGAGGGGTGCGTGGATTGAAACTTTAAGAAAACCATAACCGTAAAAACACCGTTTTGTCGCACCCCGCGAGGGGTGCGTGGATTGAAACCGTGAAGCGGCATTGGGATTAAAAGACGCTGCAAAAGTCGCACCCCGCGAGGGGTGCGTGGATTGAAACACCGGCGGGCCCATGTATTTAACCGGCGTCGGATGTCGCACCCCGCGAGGGGTGCGTGGATTGAAACGCCCGTCAGCTTCCATGTTGTCGAGTTGATCGTGTCGCACCCCGCGAGGGGTGCGTGGATTGAAACAGTTGTAAAGCAAAACTTGCGAACTGAATATGGTCGCACCCCTCGTGGTGGGCGTGGATTGAAACTTCCTGTTTCTTAATCAGCGATTTCAGGTTCTGATTCTTAATGGAACAGTATTATCGATTTAATTTTCTAAAAATATTAATAGCTTTGAACTACCCTGACCAGCGAATGGATTACCCATGAAAACAAAATCATTACCGGCGCTTCTGATTGTTTTGTGCATCCTGAAAGGTGCGGTGGCACAGCCGGACATGATGTTCAAACAATGCAATGTGATTGCAGTCACCATCCCGGCCGGACGCGGGGAACCGGCTGAACGGGTGGTTTCGCTGAATGTGCAAACCCAGGATACGGCAAATCCCGTTTCGCTGAATTCCGTTACATTTAACCTTACCGGAACCACCGACCTGAACGATCTCGACAGCCTCGGGATCTGGTACACCGGCGCCAATCCCCGGCCGGTCGGGGGAACTCTTTTCGGAACCGGCCCGGTTATGCCGGGATCCATCACAATTGCCGGAAATTGCCTTTTGTCGGATGGGAACAACTATTTCCGGATCACCGTGAAAATTTTACCCGGAGCTCCGGAAGGACATTTTCTTCAGGGGAATGTCGATTCGGTGAAAGTCGACGGTCAGGTCTGTCAGGTCATTCCGGCAACTGCTGTATCAAAACGGCTGATCATGCTGGAACACAAACTGCTCTATTCGGGCGGGGATTATGGTTCGGTCAACTACCGGATCCCTGCAATCATAACCGCTGACGACGGAACCCTGGTCACGGCCGCCGACGCCCGCATTGAACGGGCAGGCGATCTGCCCAACAACATCGACATCCGTATACGCCGGAGCGCCGACATGGGGCACACCTGGTCGGAACCGCTGACCATCGCCGATTTCGGATCCTACGGCGCCAGCGACCCGGCGCTTGTGAAAGACCGCAGCACCGGTTCCCTTTTGTGCATGTTCGCCTCCCACCAGGGATTGATGGCCTCTACACCGGCCAATCCCATCCGGTTCCAGGTTTGTCGCAGCGCCGACAACGGGCTCACCTGGAGCCCGCCCGTGGAACATACGCCGGAGATCTATGTCCCGGGATGGTACGCGGCCTGGCTGGCCTCCGGCAACGCGCATCAGCAGCGCGACGGCAGGATCATCGGGGCCGTCGGAGTAAGAAAGAGCTCCGGAACTACCATTGACAACTTTATGATCTACAGTGATGACGTGGGATTGACATGGCATTACAAACCGGACGAAGCCTCCCCGGCCGGCGATGAAGCCAAGATCGTGGAGTTGGACAAGGGCAGCCTCATGATGAATATCCGTAATAAGACGCCGGATTGCCGGAAAATCGTCGTCAGCAAGGACCATGGGGATACGTGGGGAACGCCCTATTTTCAGTATGACCTTCCCGATCCGGCCGTGAACGGGGATTTCATCAGGTACACATCCATTCTCGATGGTTACGACAAAAGCCGCCTGCTCTTCAGCCTGGCTTCACATCCCATCCTCAGGAAAAATCTGACGGTCTTCCTCAGTTATGATGAAGGCCAGAGCTGGGGCGTGTCGAAGGTCATCAATCCCGATGCTTCGGGTTATTCAAGCCTCACCATTCTGAGCGACGGTACCATCGGATGCTTTTACGAGAACGGGGAATTTGAAGAGTATCAGCTCTATTTCGCCCGATTTTCATTGGAATGGCTTACCGATGGCAACGACACCTTCACCTTCCCGGCAGGCATGAAGGAATAGGGAAACGAACTCCAGGATGTTCGCCTTGCGCCGAAGCAGGCCCCCTTCATTTTTCAGCAGATGTTGACAAACTTTCCCCGGGGTTTTATTTTCTGAGAACCGGGATTGACGTGACGGTTTATGCCAATAAAGTGATCATTCATTGACCGGCTCACCCGAATGATGAGCATTCAAATCCCTGCATGAAAAACAGTACCGATAATACCCGGGGATACCCTACAATTGCCGTACAAAATCGTAAAACCGCAGGTTAATTACCATCTCTTTCGAGGGTATCCGGATCGTGGCTTCAACCATATAATTCAGGCCCGGCAGGAAATAATACTTCGCTGAAAATTCAGCCCTGACGCCTTTATAAGTCGTCGAAATCGTCGCCCTCGTGATGGTGTAAAACCTGGTGTCGATCCACCATTTCAATTCGTCGCCCCGGGCAAAGACATCGGAACCCGAAACCAGTAACTGTCCGTTGGCGTCGGGTACGCCCATGTTGGCTGATGAAAAAAAAGAGCGCCTCACGCCGTCATCATCCAGCGCGTATTTCTCAAGAAACGAACGAAGTTCACCCATGAAGGCGACGATTTTTGCCTTCTGGTCTTCTGCCACCTTCCGAATCAGGAAAATCGAAGGAAGCGGGGTTTCTCTGTTACTAATGACTTTTCGTATCTGCCTGCCATCGGCTCCGTAGGAAATTTCTTCAACGAGGAACTGCATGACCTTACCGTCACGGATGACCTCTGTGCTGGCCTTCCAGGTGTATTTTTTCCGGGTCGCCTCACTGGTTTTCCATATCTGGGCAAACTTACTATCAAGCTCCTTTGGATTGAAAACTGTTTTTTGACCGGAAACGGTCAGACTACACAGGATGAAAAATAACAGCCCAAGGGTATATTTCGCTGATTTTCCGTTCATATTATTTGTCAAAAAAATACGATTTCCGAATCAAAAAAAGCATGAAAACAATACCTGTTCCATCCTTCCACTGTTGATTTTTCAAATATAATCATTCTGTTCATTTAATGAATTGACTTTTCGTTTTGAAGGACAGTGGCCATGTACGCATGCAAAGCTGAACAAGCGTACAGTTCAATACTTTTCTTTTTGATCACTATTCTTTAGTGGGAAACTGAAAGACGTTTAAGCCATGAATGGTGTAAAATTTCGACCGGTGAAGGTAAAATCGGTTTTTATTGTATTAACTTAGATGTGAATTAATAAGTCATACTCAGTCAGGATTTTTATCAATCAATTTTTCAACCATGAAAAAAGGAATTGTATTTTTTTCTTTGATTCTTACCGTCAATCTTTTTGCCGTCGGTCAGGTGGCAATCAACCACGATAACAGCTTACCCGACAATGCCGCCATGCTCGACGTAAAATCGACAACAAGAGGATTGCTTCCTCCACGAATGACTACTGAGCAGATGACTGCCGTGGTATCGCCGCCCGACGGTTTACTTGTTTATAACACCTCTGCCGGGGCTCTTTATTGGTTCAACGGCACGGTGTGGAAAAAATTCAACGAGATGACCTTTACGGAAACAGACCCGGTTTTCCTGGCCCATCCGTCGTATGGGATCAATGCAACCCTGATCGACAACTGGAATACGGCCTATTCGAACCGGATCAGCTCGGTGAATGGTTCCTCTCCCCTGACGCTGGTCATTGAGAACAATGTTTTACATGGATTCATGGTGGCAGCCAATGCAACAACCAGCGGCTATCTGACCACAGAGGACTGGAACCTGTTTAATGGCAAAGTCTCCAGCCAATGGATTACGAGTGGAACGTCCATATATTACAATGCCGGAAATGTTGGGATTGGAACGACGGCGTCGGCAAATTCTGCAGCACTGGAGGTTTCATCAACAGACAAGGGTCTGCTGATACCCCGCGTCACCACTGCCCAAATGAGCGCCATTGCATCACCCGCAACGGGATTGCTTGTTTTTAGTACTGACCACCAGACGATTTACTTTTATAACGGCACGGCATGGGCGAAACTGGCAGCGGCCAGTTCTGGTATCTTAAAGGACTCCAACGGTGATACAAAGGTGGAGGTGGAGAAATATCCTAATGAGGATATCATCCGGTTCACCTTAGCGGGGAACGAAAAAATGCGGCTGGACGGAAACCGGATGGAATTCCATGGTCCCGGAAACAACAACTTCATCGGTATAAATGCGGGAGTTTACAATACGGGGCAATACAACACCGTGTTGGGAAGCGGGGCCATGTTTGCCAATACGACCGGGAATTCAAATACCGTCGTTGGGCAGAATGCACTTTCATCGAACCAAACAGGTTATTCCAATGTGGCAGTCGGGGTATGTGCCCTGTTTTCAGGTAATAACGGGAAAAACCTGGTGGCTGTTGGAGATTCGGCTTTATTTAACAATGGCATTGGCGCTTCCGAATTACAGTTTGGTTCTTCGAATACGGCAATTGGATCAAAAGCGTTGTTTAACAATACTATCGGATTTGATAATAGCGCTGTTGGAAAGGCGGCATTATATTCTAATCTTAGCGGTTGGAGTAATACGGCAATGGGTGCATATACTTTAAGATCCAATCTTTCAAATGACAATACAGCCATGGGCGCCTATTCTCTGAAAGATAATACAATTGGTACTGGAAATACCGCCTTAGGCGCCTGGGCTCTTCACCATAACACGACCGGCTCGAATAATACAGTTACCGGAAGAGGTGCATTAGAGGGAAACTTGGGCGCTGTTACCGGTTCAAACAATACTGCCAATGGGTATAGCGCTATGGCGCACAACATTCAAGGAAGGAACAATACGGCCATCGGCAGTGAAAATATGTTTTCCAATACCTCTGGTTATTCAAATACTGCGGTCGGATTCCGGTCACTTTACAATAACACCGATCGCAGCAATCTTGTTGCAATCGGCGATTCGGCCCTGTATAACAATGGATCAGGCACAGGCAACACCGCTGTCGGCTCCAAAACACTTTATTCGAACACCTCGGGATGGTGGAATACAGCCAATGGATTTCAGGCTCTTTTGAACAACACCGAGGGATATTCGAGTACTGCAATTGGAGCCAGAGCACTTAATAGTCAAACCACAGGATTTCAAAATACAGCCATTGGATGCCAGGCGCTCCTAAACGTTACCTCAGGAAGTGGAAATACTGCCATTGGATATACATCACTTGCTAATAATTTGGAAGGAGATTACAATACAGCTGTTGGTTATTATGCACTAACAGGTAATTCTACTGGAAATTTCAATATGGCTAGTGGTTATGACGCTCTCGCTGCCAACTCCTCGGGTAATAGTAATTTAGCCATTGGATATCGATCTCTATTTTATAACGGAACTGGCCACTGTAATGTAGCTGTAGGAGCGAAGTCTTTGTACAATAACCACACCCACAGCAACCTGGTGGCAGTCGGAGATTCTGCCCTGTATAACAATGGAGCGGGCGCTTCGGGTGATCAGGCAAAATACAATACGGCAGTGGGTTCAAAGTCGCTCTACGCGAACACAACTGGTTATTCCAACACGGCGGTCGGGCTGCAAACATTGTTTGGAAATAACAGTGGCCAAGAAAATACAGCATTGGGAACCTATGCGCTCTATTTAAACACGCAGGGCAGTTATAATACTGCATCCGGCGTCTCATCCCTGGCTGCCAACCAGACGGGCAACAGCAATAGCGCGTATGGTTTTCATGCTTTATTCCTGAACACCTCCGGTTTGAACACTGCGGTTGGAGCGCAGGCGTTACAGGCCAACACCTTCGGAACCAGAAATTCGGCAACCGGATCCAATTGCCTGTATGCCAATGTGGATGGGGAGAACAACACAGCCCAGGGAGAGGGAGCGCTGTATGCTAACCAGTCGGGCGACAACAACACGGCAGTTGGCCAGCATTCATTGTCCCTGAATACGACCGGCAGCAATTGTACTGCGGTTGGACAAGATGCCCTGGCAGCGTCGAACGGGAACTGGAATACCGCCTTGGGGCACGGGGCCAATGTAAGTGCAGCTTCGCTCAGCAACAGTATGGCTTTGGGGGATGCGGCGCTGGTGAATGCTTCGAACAAGGTGCGCATTGGTGATGCCTACATTACATCGATTGAAGGCCAGGTGCCGTTTGTTGCAGTGTCAGACGGAAGGTTTAAGTTTGATATCACTGAGGATGTAAAAGGGCTTACATTCATCAAAAGACTGCGCCCGGTGGTCTACAATTTCGACACCTACCGGTTTACCGAATTTCTCACGAAAGATCTGCCCGACAGTCTAAAGAAAATTTACCTCGATAAAAAGGATTTCAGCCCTTCGACCTCCATCAGGCACAGCGGTTTTATCGGGCAGGAAGTTGAGCAGGCAGCCAGGGAGGCTGGTTATGACTTTGATGGTGTTTACATACCCCGGGATGATAACGACAACTACGGGATTGCCTATGGTCAATTGGTAGTACCTTTGGTAAAGGCAATCCAGGAACAGCAAACCATGATCGAGGACCAACAAAGACAAATTGAACTTTTGAAACAGCAGGTTGAGGATCTGCTTCGAAAATTAAAGGAATAGTCAGGTAATTCTTACTGTGGCTCCCAAAAACTCCGTCGCTTCCGATCCCGGAGTACTTTGAATTAAATATATCTTTGCGATCAGTGAATCCGCAAGATCGTCAAATGTCGGTTGATATACGGATCAAAAAAAAGTCCATGGCCGGAACAATAAGGGAATGCTCCACCGCGGAGTTGAAGCGCCTTTTGGGGATGACAGGGGTTCACTTGATCGACATCAGGCCTGTCGATGCTTACAACGGATGGAAACTGCGGGATGAGGTGCGGGGAGGTCATATCCCCGGCGCAAGGAGTTTGCCGGCAAAATGGACAAACTATATCGACTGGATCGAAACGGTGAGGAACAAGAACATTCTCCCGGGTGAAAAGATCATTCTCTACGGGTACAACGACAGCCCTGCGGATCAAGTCGCGAATTGTTTCATAAAAGCAGGTTATTCCGATGTTTCGGTTTACCGTCGTTTCGTCGATGACTGGGTCTCCCGCGATGAGATGCCGATGGAATTTCTGCCCCATTACCGCCACCTGGTTCCGGCCTCCTGGGTTCGATCCAAAATCAACGGACTTCCGACGGAACATCCGGGATTTGAACGCTTCATCATCCTGCATGTTCATTACCGCAACCGGGAGGCCTACCTTTCGGGACATATACCGGGCGCCATCGATATCGACACCCTTGCTGTGGAGACCCCGGGCGACTGGAACCGGTGCAGTCCGCCAACGTTGAAAAGCGTATTTGAGGCGCATGGGATCACTGCCGATACAACCGTAGTTGTTTATGGCAAGTACATGGATCCCGACCACAGGGACGCCTTCCCCGGAAGCGCTGCCGGGGATATCGGAGCCCTGCGGGTCGCCTCCATCCTGATGTACGCAGGAGTGAAGGATGTCAGGACGCTTAACGGTGGGTTCCAGTCGTGGAGCGATGAAGGTTTTAAAATCTCCTATTCCGATGAACCTAGAAAACCGGTAGCCGATTTCGGAGGATTTATCCCCGCGAATCCCGAACTCATCATCGACCTTCCTGAAGCCCGGGAATATCTCGCTTCGCCCGATGCCGCGCTGGTCTGCGTCAGGAGCTGGCCTGAATACATCGGCGCCGTTTCGGGATATCATTATATCGACAAAAAAGGGAGGATTCCCGGAGCATTATTTGCCGACGGGGGCAGCGATGCCTACCACATGGAGCATTACCGGAATCTGGATCTGACCTGTCGCGAATACCACGAGATCAGCGCCAACTGGAAAAAGAACGGGATCGTCCCCGAAAAGCGCCTTGCGTTCTACTGCGGCACCGGATGGCGGGGAAGCGAAGCCTGGTTCAATGCCTGGCTCATGGGGTGGCCCCGGGTGTCGGTATACGATGGCGGATGGCTGGAATGGAGCGCCGATCCTGCCAATCTGGTCGACGTGGGAATCCCGGTTCAGATGCCCGCCCTCTTTTCACCCGAAAGTTCCTACGGGGAGCGCGATGACGCAGGTTTTATGATAACAAACCTGCTTGAGAACGAAAAGAAGGCTGAGCTTGTTCAACAGCTTATTACAGGATTGACCAGTGAAAAAAAGTATATTCCCTGCCATTTCTTGTACGATGAAAAGGGGTCGCTCCTGTTTGAACAAATCACCGCGCTGCCTGAATATTATCCGACACGCACCGAACTTTCGATCCTGAAAACCTACGCTAATTCAATTCTTGGTGATTTCAGTACCCTTGATATCATTGAGCTGGGCAGCGGAAACCATGTAAAAATTGCCATGCTCCTTGATGCCATTTCCGAAGACCGGATCGGGGATGTCCGCTACTTCCCGGTGGATGTCAGTAAATCGGCTTTGACCACATCGGCAGCCGGATTGAAGGAACGGTACCCCGCTCTTCGCGTTCATGCAATTGTCGCTGATTTCATGAAAGTACTGCCGGCCATTAACGGAAACAGCCGACAACTTTTTTGCTTTTTCGGAAGTACTATCGGGAACATGGATATTGCTGTTGCCCATGAATTCCTGTTAAGAATAAAAAAACTGATGGAACCGGGAGCTGTATTCCTGTTGGGCCTTGATATGGTCAAAGACCGGCGGATGCTTCACGATGCGTACAACGACCGGCAGGGTATTACAGCAGCATTCAACCTGAATATCCTGAACGCCGTCAACGCCCTCGCGGGAACCGGATTTAACAGCAGTGATTTCGAACACCAGGCCGTTTACAACGAGGACAACCACCGTGTTGAGATGTATCTAGTGGCTAAAAGGGATCTTGAAACCGTTATTCACGGCTTCGACCGGGTTCTGTCATTTCGCAAAGGCGAAAGAATACATACCGAAAACTCCCATAAATATACTCCGGCGGATATTGAAGGGTTTTCCGCGGTCATGAATCTGACTCCCGCGAATATCTACACTGATCCTCCAGGCTGGTTTTCGCTGGTCAGGTTTGTCAATGGCTGATCCAGGCCTTGCGTTTCTAAAATTTTAGGAAGTAACCTGAAATTCAGTCCGGGAATGAGGTTTTGCAGTGCGGATGCCATTTCCTTTTCAACGGCGTAAATATCCTGCAGCTTGGCTGTTGACGGGAAGTACAGTTCGATCTCAACAATCCTGTGTTTACCGCTCCTTCTCGAGAAAATCAGTCCCAATTCGGAATAATGGTGGTTGAACCCGGCGATCACCCGGAGGATCTTCAGCATCTCTTTTTCAGGCAGGGGCAGGTCTACAAGTGATCTGAAATTATGGATGATCAGTGGTAATCCGACCCTGATCATGTACAATGAAAGAAGTATGGAAAGAAAAGGATCGATGCGGAGGCTGAGAAACTGAGCACCGTTAGCCGAGAGGATGTAGCCTGCCAGGAAACCAAGCATGAGGAATCCGTCGGAGGCCAGGGATACCCTGAAATTAACATTGTAAGCCTTCAGCAGGGGCGATGGGTTGTTATTCCGGCGAAGGAGCCGGTCGGTGTAACACAGCAGCCCCAGGGTGAGGAGAAACGATAGCACAACCGGCGCAAGGCAAAGCAGGTAAGTGACTGCAGGCAAAGGAGCGAACAGGCTCACCAAAGCGTCGATAAGAAAATATATCCCCACCGGTACGATGGAGCATCCGAAGAAAAAGGAGGAAAAATTTTCAAGTTTTCCCGTGCCGTACGGGAACATGAACAGGTTTTCCTTCTGCATGATTTGCAGGGAGATAAGGGCAAAGAGCTTCACGGCAATAGCGGTAGCGGCCCAGATAAAATAGATAAGCAGGGTGACCGAGCCCGTGATCACTGAAAAAGCAATGGAGAGCGGGGTGATGATGAGCGAAGTGATGAGACTGATCCCACTGATCATTCTCAGGCTCTTGAATTCTTCGTTGAAATTCATACTGTAAAAACTTTTAACAATCCGGCAAGCAGTTGTTTCCAGGTTTCCGACCGCAGCAGATTGTCAAAGGTAAAAAATATCATTCCGAATCAGATAATGTATACCAAATAAGTGTTTATGTTCCTTCCCGTGTGAACATTTCTCTTTACTTCTTACTTTTTCATTTAATTTTACCCGATTACTTTTTAAAAGAACCAACATTTTATCATCGAAGCCCGATGTCGTACAAATCCAATGATGCTTTTGTAACGAAAGAAATGAAGAAATTAATAGACTTTGTTTTTTACTCTTTTTTTCTTTTGAGCGCTGTCAGTCTCGCGGGAAGTATCCGGAGCCATTCTCTCATTCTTTGGGTCTCCACGGTCGACATGGCCTGCTGTTTCATCGTGCATATTTTTTCATTCATCTCTGTTCGTTTCATGATGCGTCCTTCTGTCCTGAAGCACACATACGGTACAGGCAAACTGGAAAATTTCTCCGGTTTTCTTTATGGCACTTTAAGTCTTCCGGGCGGTATCATTCTGATCTGGTTTGGCATCCAACGGCTGATCCACCCCCGCATGGACATCACATTTGGGTTGCCGGAGCTCATCATGATCATTAAACTCATCCGGGCAATCTGGTTATTCCTCATTTCGCGCAGGATCACCAGGCAAACCGGAAGTCCCATTGCCGAGGCGTACCAGGCCATTTTCAAAGCAGACTCCATTGGCGCTTTTTGTGTGGTCATCGTGCTGTTGATCAACCTGATTCTGTCAATCCGCGGTCACCATCTTTTCACCGCCTACGCCGACGCGGTGGCATCTCTGATCGGCACCGGCTACCTCATCTATCTGGCAGTCGGCCTCATCAAGAAAAATTTTCTGAAACTTATTGATTTTCCGATATCCGAAAATGAACAGCTCAGGATTTTGCGGGTTCTTGCTGATGAATTTCCGAATTACCAAAACATTGGCAACATCCTTACCCGCCGGTCGGGAAGAAGGGTGTTTATCGACATTGAGGTGTATTTTGATGAAGCGACATCCGTGGCTCAGACCGCGTTTATTCAAGGACGAATGTACACGAAGCTGAACGCTGTCTTCCCCGATTTATCGTTCAACATCCTGCCCAAGCCTTATCTCGGTGGTGGGCAAAATAGTTTGGTAAATAATGCCGATTCGGAACAGAAATGCTGATAAAAACAGGTTGTTATCACAATAGGATCAAGCCCGGATATTCAACAATTTTTCTTCAGTGAAATTTATTACACTGAGAACCACAGAGAAGCCACAGAGATTCACGGAGAAAAGGGTAAGAAAATGATGATTTTAATGAAAAATAGAGGACTCTTTTCAGTATGGTTTGCGGTACTTTGGATCGGCGTATGGGCACAGCCATCCAAACCCCTTGTCCTGGGCATTCTGACCGACGTGCAATATTGCGACTGCGATCCGCTGGGCGTCCGGAATTACCGGTTATCGGCGGCCAAACTCGACAGTTGTGTCGCAACCTTCAATACATTGCCCCTGGATGCAGTCTTTTGTCTGGGCGACATGATCGATCATCAGTACGAAAGTTACGATAGTGTTCTCCCCCGGTTCAGAAATCTTACAGCGCCTTTTTATCCGGTTTCTGGCAACCACGATTACATGATCCGCGGGGCGCGTAAACAGGAGGTGCCCGGCCTTCTTGGCCTGCAAAACAGCTATTATGCAGTCGATCTGGGCGGTTGGCTGTTTCTGGCGTTGAATGGAAACGATCTGAGCTACTTTGCCCCCCAATCAAAAGCGCAAAAACAAGAACGGAATGATATGGTTGCCGACCTGTTCTCCAGCCTTCGGTTTTCAGGTATGGCCTGGAACGGGGGGATCGGCAAAGCCCAGGCTCAATGGCTGAAAGAACAGTTATCCCGGGCAGAGGAAGAAGGGAAAAAGGTTATCCTGCTGTGTCATTTTCCCTTGGTTGCCCCCCACAACCATACTCTGTTCAACAACCGTGAAATCTTCGCCCTGATCCGACCCTATTCCTGCGTAAAAGCATGGTTTTGTGGTCATTACCATGCTGGCGGTTACCAGGAAAAAGATGGCATCCACCTGGTGAATTTCCATGGAATGGTCGACACCCCTGTCAATGCCTTTGCAACGGTGACCCTGACTGACGACAGTATCCTGATCAGCGGATATGGCCGAGAGCCTTCGCGGAACTTACCAATCAGAAAGACTGCGCCCACGGCTCACTGAGGGGACCCCGTCGGGGTGGGGATCTCCTTATTTCCTTATTCTTTTTGTTTATTTGTAGCTTTGTGTTTCTTTTACCACGGGGTTATATTCGCACATCCGGAAACAGGTCAGGGTCAATATTACCTATTCAAACAACGATATCATGAAGAAAACGGCACACTTCTTTTTTATGGTTTTGCTGATCGGCGCACAGGTGATAACTTCCTGTAAGAAGGAATCGACAGATTACGATAATCTTTCAGCGGCTAAAATTCTGACACCGAAAGTCAAGGCTAAACTGGAAGCCATGGCTGACAGTGTTTTCCCGAAGACTTATGCACCCGGGATCATTGCACTCCTATCGGTGGAAGGTGAACCGGATTACATTATCAAACGGGGAACCTCAAATCTTACAACCAACGAGCCGATGCATGAAAACAATTCTTTCAGGATTGCCAGTGTCACCAAGACCTTTACAGGCACCGCGGTCATGATGCTCGCCGATGAAGGATTGATCCATCTGGACAGCGCCATTTCAGTTTACCTTCCTGAATATCATATACCATCTGGCGACATCATTACCGTTCGCATGCTGGGGAACATGAGGAGCGGGTTGTTCAACTATTCCGATGACCCGGAATTCTGGGAACCCTTTATTGCCAGCGGCTACACGTTGGAATTCCCGCCCGATTCACTGCTTGCAGCTTCATTCCGTCATCCGCTGAACTTCCCTCCGGGCACGGCATACGAATACTGCAATACCAATACGGTGTTACTCGGGGTTTTACTGGAAAAAATTACCGGGAAACCGGCCGCTGATGTTATCCGTGAAAAAGTGACTGCTCCCCTGAATCTGACCAGGACCTATTTGGGAGGCCCGTTCTATATGAATACCCCTTATACCCATGGATATACCATCAGGGATGAAGGGATGTTGAATACCACGAACTGGAATCCCTCCTGGGGTTATACAGCCGGAGCGATGGTTTCCAATCTTGCGGATATGAAAAAGTGGGCCCGTTACCTGGCCGATGGAGCTTTGCTGTCGGAAGCCATGAAAACCGAACGCTTTAACTTCGGTTCCGACAACTATGGTTTCTGTGTTGAATCGGCTAAGTATAAGAAAGAGTTATGGGTTGGCCACCCGGGTACCATGCCCGGTTTCAATACGCAGGTTTGGTACAACTCCGCCAGGAAAACCACGCTAATCGTCGTGGCTAATTGTGATACTGGTATACCAGCGCAATCATTTATGATCGCCACCATCGTTTTACTCGCAAATTTGTAAGGAGGACAACCCAAAACAGGGTACCTTTGTCTGCATACATTTATGCTGTATGGAAACGAATACCGCGATCATCGCGATCATTGCCGGCGTTCTGATCACCGGCTCGATCATCTGGTCAGCAAATTACTTCAGTAAAAAGTCGGTGGTCAGACGGAAGCTGAAAAAAGCCACTGCAAGGAGGATCTCAAATTTCGTCGAGGGTGAGACTGCACGGATAACAGGCAAGGTTGAATTAACCGGTGAACCGCTTACGGCGCCGCTTTCCGGGCGAAAGTGTGCTTATTATTATGTCTTGATCGAGCAACAGGTCAGCACCGGGAAAGGTGCTCACTGGCAAAAATATATTGAGGAAGAGGTTGCCGGCAAGTTTGGCATACGCGATGGAAAGTACTGTGCGGTGGTCGATTGCAGCAATGTGAAAAGTTACATCATCCAGGACCGGAAATATGCATCCGGTTTCATGCATGATGCACAAGAGAACCTCGAGCGATATCTCAGCCGGCATGGCAAGGAGAGTACTAACATGATCGGGTGGAACCGGACACTGAGGTACCGCGAAGGGGTCATTGAAGCGGGTGAAACGATCGCCGTGTTGGGAAAAGGAGAATGGAAAAGGGTTGAACAAGACCAGTGGTCCGACGATTACGGGAAGGTGCTGATGATTCGCAACCCGCAGGGGACGCCCGTTTATTTAACTGATGATCCCACCGTTTTACCCGGGACGATCCCGACCGTGTGAGGGAACTCCGTCAGGGTGAGGGCACCCCGACAGGGTACCGTTTAGTGGGTGTAGATCTTTGAATTGTCGCGATAACCAGATTCCGTATTGCTATACCAGTCGGGATAGGAAGATCCCGAACTTTCGGCCCACTGGTTGAATTTCAGGTACCCGGTGTTCACTGCCTGCCGCTCATAGACATAGCTGAACTTCCCTGCGATGTGAATGGCCCAGGGCAGGTTGGTTTTTGTCTTGTAGTAGCGATTCTGATCAGGCCGGCTGTCGTCGTCGTAAGTACCGAAATCGGAACCGTTCACCAGGTCGGTAGGCGCGTAATCGGAAAGATGAACTTCACGATTCCTGTTGCCTCCCACGATGATGAAAGGATTGTAGGGCGGCGTTCCGGCCTGGGAAGCGCTGATTCCTCCTGCATTATAGTTAATGGTCAGCCTGATGGTATCCGGTGTAATATAGGGCGCCCCTTTCTCGGTATTTGATCCCACCCCGATTCCGGGAGGCGGAAGGCGGTCGTAGGCATCGTCGTAAACCACGACAACCGCTTTCGATTGTCCGGCCTCTGTTCCGTTGGCAGAAAGCGTCACCAGGTTGTGTTTCAGCGAATATCCCGAAACCGAAGTGACCATGTCGGGAGCAGAAGGCAATTGAAATGCAAATGCGTTATGCAGATAGGCACCCATGGCCTCGGTGATAAATTCTGTTTTCACCTGAACTACTTTGCTGTTAGCGTTGGTTATCTGGTTGATCCGGTAACTGATCACCAGGTCGTTGAAGTCGTAATCGCCTTTACCCGGCCAAAGATCTTCAAATGAGAGCGTGCTGTAAGTAGTCTTCGAGGGATACCAGTTATCATAAGCCTTTGTGGGATCGGTTGGGTAATCGTCAAAGACATCCGGAACACCGTCGCCGTCGCCGTCGGGTTGCGTGGTGGTAATTGTCGGCATCCCGTCGGTGCTGATGGCCGTAACGGGATTGGCCTTGATGTAAAGGATTCCATCGTTGAAATCCTGGTCACCGCCCTGATCACGCCTCTGGTCCTCGAATCCAAAAAGGATGGAGTGACGTGTCGGATCCTTGAGCAGAACCGTATGCTTGCGAAGAAGCGGATTGGTTTCCGGATTCAGAGCCTGGACTGAATAAAGCCTGTAACTTTCATTTCCAACCGCGTTATTTTTCCATCCGTTGGCAAAGATCACCAGTCCGATCGTCTTCCCGGCAGGAAAACGGCCCAGGTAAACCTTGTTGCCCGGATAGAGCCCGCCACCACCTTTGTAGTTGGTTCCGGAACTGTTTACCCCTGTGTTGGAGAGGTTGGGAAAAATGATTTTGATTGAATCGATCTGGTTAGGGTTTGTAGGGGGTGATGCGGTATTAAAAGTAAAGAATCCCAGTGCGTTGTACCATCCGGCTCCCTCGGTGATATAGGTAATCCACACATCACAGAGTTCGGTGAGAGCCAGGTTATCGGGAGTAGTATTGGCTAAATACTCAGGATGGTATGTCGGTACAGGCTGGCGTTCGGGCAAAGAGGCGTTGAGGTCGTTGAGCAGCGAAGCCTCCACGGGATCATTGACTGGTTCAAGATAGTTCGGCACGCCCAGATTATTGTATGTGCCCATGTAATACACCCCGGTCATGGTGGATTTATAGATACCTCCGCCTGACTTGTAGGCGACCGGGTTCGGCGCTTTTCCGCCAAAGAGTCCGGTTACCGTGTTTCCTGTCACAGGAAGTACAACTCCCCGAACGAGTCCGACATAATCGGTTGATACATGGACATTCCGCATGGAAGTCGGAATCGGCTGGGTGTCGTTCCAGGCGCCTGAAGCATCGGTCACGCCGCCAAACATGTAGGTTCCGCCTGAATCGGGATGCGCCGAATAAACCATGATCCTGACATTCACCAGTGGGTTGTCCATATTGTCGCGTGCCACAATAGAAAATGAAACCTCTTTGGTGGTAGCCCATTTGAAATTGCGATCCACGACCAGTTGGTCCATGGTTTTCTGATCCACGGGAACCGGGTCATCCTGCTTGTTTTTGTTACACGAAACCAGCAGAAACAGGAACACTACAAAAAAAAGAGAGGCAAAAGCCGTGCTTTTCCCCTTCTGAATGATATTGTTATGAAGCATGATCGAAATTTTTCACAAATGTACACCAACGTCTTATCCCGATCAAGAGAGAATAAGTAACCGGTGCAATAATCCACCATTTCGTTTCTGATTGCTTCGTAAGGGTGGGAGGCAAACGATGAAAGCATTGACGGGAAAATCAAATCAAAAGCGTACGCAAATAGAAGCAATGCCCGAAACTACCTTCGACGAAATTGGCTACAACAAAACGGCAATATCTTTCGGATTTCGGCGTGGTTATCGATCCGGATACGGAAAAGATAAAATCCTGCTTGCCCGCGACTCAAATTTCCCGGGAAGCTGGCACTATTTGATTGCCGGGTGTGCTGATGCCGGCGAATCGCTTGAGGAGACATTGCTTCGCGAGGTCAAAGAAGAAGTGAGATTGGATATCCGGAATATCAGGTATTATAAAAGTCAGCCCTTACCCCTGTCGGTTTCGAGGATGGTTGGTTTTTTCTTTATCTAAAAACTTGATTAGTTTTGTAAGGTTTTTTATTTAAAATTTAACCATCCGGAGACTGATCGATGAAAACAACTTCTCAAATACTGATCGCCATTTTTTTTCTTATAATGGTTTCATGTTCCGATAAAACCGGTGACGAAAGCGGATCTGTTGCCGGTACATGCAAGGTCATGAGCGTTTACTACAATGACGATTCCGCAAGGACATATCACTATGATGCTTCCGGGAAACTCATTCTGAAGTGGGATTTAACAGAGCAGGGGCCCGACATGCTTTCTACCCACTACTTTTATCAAAACAACAGACTGGCTTATTCTTACATGTCATCGACCGATTCTACTTTTTACACCTATGACTCACAGGGCAGGATCAGTTCATATGAAAGGCATTTATATGGGATGGGTATCGTTCAGATCAGGACCACAGTATTCACGTACAACTCATTAAACCAGGTCATTACTGAAGTTTTTAAGGTCAGCCTACGAACGGGCAACAAAGGAATTTCTTCGACCGATTCAACTGTATACACTTACCTGGGACAGAATGTGAGGAGCCGTGATTATTATTCCTGGACCGATCCGACATACATTATCCATCACAATTATGAATATGTCTATGATTCGGGGAATAACTATCATGCCATTACGGGTGAACCTCCAATTAAATATTACCAATGGAGTAGGAACAATACCATCGGGATGTCGATTGATGGTTATCCTTCGTCAACCGATACCATCAGGCAATATAATTCGCAGGGCTATCCTGTTCTTATCCAATGTACGCAAGGATACAATATAATCCTGAATTACTCATGCCAGTGAGGCATATCAGAGATATATGATTCACGCTTCCTACAGCAGTCGCGGCAAGGATTTTCTTCAAAATAATTTTACTACATGTTTTTGTATAGGTGGTGTAATTGTCTGTTTTGGAAAACATTACAAACACACAAATTCAATCACAACGGCCAGATAAACACGAACAGGAAAAGAACCGGGGTGATCCCGAGGAATGTTATACGGCAGAAGTTGGTTAATTCATGAAGAATTCCAGAGCGATCTTTTTCACAGAAAAACCCCGAACTTCTACTATTGAAATCTTCTGGAAGATTGAAAATGTGGGTATTGGCGGATGTTTTAACATCAACATGAACAGAATGCCCACCACCGACAGTTGCTTCCTCATGATATCCCTTTAAAGTGATGCAATATACATCTATTTATTGATCAGATATAAAACCTTATCAAGACAACCACCAGGGTACACAGTATTTCTATTGCACGATAATTTTCTTCTGAATAACTCCTCCGTCTTTACGCATGATTTTCATTATGTAAATGCCTTTATGCAGACCATTGAGACTAAGGACCGTTCCGGTGAAATCCTCCAATTTTTGCATGCAGATTCCGGTGGATGTGTACAGGGTGATCATAGCGTGATCGGCGCCGTAAATGAATACCTTCTCCGTTGCAGGATTCGGGAAAACAGTTACGGTTTTTACCGGTGTGTCCTGAATCCCGCCTGTCTGTGAGAATTCGACTGTATATTGATTATGATCAACATAGTTCTGCGCAAAGACGTCGATGGTGGTGGTTCCCGGGAAAACCTGGGTGGGGATAACGATAACGGTTTCGTTCCTGTCGATTGGAATTCCTTTTACAATGTAGGTTTTTCCCGAGCCGACTCCTGATTCAACCACAGTGTAATGAAAGGTATCCGGATTAAAATCAGGGATCCCAACATCGTTGACCAGGATGTTGCTCAGGCGGGCCTCCGTACCCAAAACGCCATTCTCCAGTGAATAACATGATTGGTAAACCAGCTTTTTTGCCAGGGAATCCTGAACCCAGGCCGCAACCATCAGGTCGTCCCAGCGTTCCACATGGGTGCCGGTAAGATCGACTGTATCCGTATAAGTAAATGGCTCGCGGTCGACCAGTTTCAACTTTGTTCCCTGGGCATCGGGCATCATCTTCATCATAACATGCTCGAAGCTGGTAGCCGTGCTGTATGGACTGGCGTTATTATAGGTGACCTTTTCGATTACCGCAACATATAATTTTAATCCTGAAAAGTTTGCAAATGGCAGGACGGTGGTATTTACTGCCATCACATGACCGGTAAGGGTGTGTGTGGATACAATTTTCATCATCCCCGACTTCCGAATCTCTCTGTCAAAAGCTTCCTGGACACCAACCGTGTTAGTATTTCCAAAGATCCAATCACCATCGCAATATGGCCTGGGGACACCTCCGACATTATAATACCGTTTTCTCACACGCCCCTCAGCCGTACAATAGGGGTCACCCGGTGACGGCCAATACATCTGGTATTTGACCAGGGTGATGGCATTCTCATGGCTTGCGCACCAGGGCCGGAAAAGATCATCGAATGCAGGACAAATAAAGCAAGTGGAACTGGTAAACTCTTCAAAAAGCGGTTTCCGGGCGACATGTAAGCACACCATCTGGACTTGAGTAGAAAGTGTATCATTTGAAGGGTCGGCGTCAGGAGCCCCGTTGATTTCCCGTATCCATACCACGAGGTTGTTCACCCCGATCGGGGGATCCATCAGGTCGGTACAAGTAAAACTGAAGGATAACAGGGGGGGAACATTAAGATTATTGATCGCCGTCGAATGCACAGTCCCGTTATTCATCTGCCAGTCGATTACCGCCGATTTGATCGTGTCGCTGCCCATATTGTAAACTGTTCCTTTAACCGGAGAAGGAGTTGATATAAAAGTCGCAGTCGAATCGATGGTGGTTAGGTTCCCATCATTGGGCAATGGATCTATTAGGGCGATGTCATCGAGGAACCAGAAACTGATGTTGTCCAGATTGCCCTCAAGCGAAAAACTGAATTGGAACCGGTTGGATCCGACATCTGAATTGGTGATCGTCAGGTCTATATCTTTAGGCCCATTATTGGCTGACGGGTAAAGATGCCATATCCTGTTCCATTGTCCCCCTTTAGTACGTGTTGAAACCTCTGCAAGTGGCGCCGGTGATTGTTTGAACTGATAATAAAACCTGAAGTGGAATTTGACCGAGGTAAGTCCTGTAAGGTCAAATACCGGTGAGATCAGGCGGGTTGTGGCAATCGTATCAATGAAACTGAATTTTGCTTCAGGGATCTTTGATGGGATATAACCGCTTGAAAGACTTGACCAACTAATAGTCCATTGCTGGGGTACTCCGCTGATGGACCACCCTGCGGGAGGCATCTGGCCTTCAGAAAAATCCTCATAAACGAATACCTGTGCGGAAACCAGGAAGCCCGTTACAACGAGGATGATGAATAATGAAATTCGGGGTATCATGGCTGAGAAGATTTATTGGTGTTCAATAAACGTTAACCCTTTCAGTTCCATTTTACTATTTACAGTGGGGTTTTCACAAAGATACCTAAAGTTGGCCTGTTTTTCTGTATAGAGAATGGATTTCTTTTTAGAATATTTAGATGTAAATTTGTAGTAATCGTCAGATTTTCTTGTACGTATCAGGTTAAAGTGGCAGGCGTTAAAAATTTTATGGTAAAGATCATCATTTTTGTTGCAGGTATAAACCTGCTATGGGAACCTACTGCTGCACAACTCACTGTTACCCAGGGAAGTGACATGGGGCTCACTGCAGAACAACTGGTCCGTGACCACCTCGTCGGGAAAGGGGTTTCGATGTTCAATGTCACTGTGAACGGATCAGGTGGAATTATCTCTAAAAACAATATTGGTTATTTTAATGCAACGGGAGGGGCATTCAACCAGCTGAATATGAAAGGCGGGATCATTATGACGACCGGGAAAGCCGACTTTGCAATCGGTCCCAATGATAAGCCCAGCTTAGGATTCAGGTCAAATACAGGTTCTGATCCTGATCTCGAACAACTCACCGGAACGATTTCGAATGATGCCTGCATCGTTGAATTCGATTTTATCCCCCAATGTGATACCTTACGTTTCAGATATGCTTTTGGCTCGGAAGAATTCAGGGAATTCTGCGGACACATCAACGATGCTTTTGGTTTTTTTCTTTCCGGTCCCGGAATCCACGGTGTATTCTCTAATAACAGCATCAATATTGCCCATATGCCCGGAAGTTCCGAATACGTTACCATCAATAATATTTGCGCTGATCCATCTTCAGCATGGGACAACAAAGATGGCATATTTTTCCAGTATGACGCCATAACTTACGTTTATACAGCCTATTATATTATCACCCCTTACATGACCTATCATCTGAAGATGGTTGTCGGGGACGCCGCAGACCAGATCTATGATTCCGGAGTGTTCCTTGAGATCGGCAGTTTTTCGGCCGGTTTTGACTTCAATGTAAGGAATGTTCCTATGAATCCCGGTGCAGGTATCGATGCCATAGAAGGATGCAACGATATTGCGGTTGAATTCAGCCTCCCACAGGTAGCGAAATCTGAACTTACCGTCGATTTTACACTTGAAGGGACTGCCATCCCCGGAATCGATTATTCGATTGTACCATCTTCCATGGTCTTTACGGCAGGGCAGGATACCGGCAGGGTTATCATTCACCCGATAGAAGATGGGTTAACTGAAGGAAACGAAACAGTAATCCTTAAAATTCTAAAGAAAACATGTTACGATACAATCACAATCTGGGATAAAATAATTATCCGGGATTATATACCATTGTCAGTCTCAGCAGGAAATGACCGGGTGATCTGTCCGGGTGATACAGCCTCTCTTATTGCAATAACAACGGGAGGTGTCGGGCCTTTTAACTATTCCTGGAATAGTTCACTGAGTAATGACAGTATCATCAGGGTATCCCCCTCCCAGGGGAGTCATACCTATTTTGTCAGGGTCGATGACAGATGCCAGATTTCCGTCTCTGACACCATACTTGTGATGGTCGATACTTTGGCAGTTTTAACCAACCAGCCCGCAGAAAAAACGATCTGTAGCGGTGAGAAGACCGGAATCGAACTCACATCCAATATTACCAATGCCGGTTTTAGCTGGGATCCCTTACCGGTTTCCGGCTCGGTTACGGGATACGCATCAGGAACAGGAAAAACAATAGATCAGAAGCTGGACCTGCTTTCTTCAACCTCCGGCATAATCGATTATCGCATACAGGTCTACGGTCGGGGCTGTGATACAACCGGGTCCATCATACGGGTCATTGTAAACCCTTTACCTGTCGTGGAACTGGGCGATCCGGTTACCATTACTTCCGGGTCAGCGACTGAACTTCATGCCGGGAGCGGATTTGCCCGGTACCGGTGGTCAACAGGATCAAACGACTCCGTTATCCTCATCGATCAGGGAGGTTTATACCGGGTTGAGGTGGAAAATATTTTTGGATGTATTGATTCTGATTCGGTTTTAGTACAGGAATTAGGTTTGAACATCCCGAATGCCTTTACCCCTAACGGTGACGGGTTAAATGATTATTTCCGCGTCACGGGTCTTGAGAATAAGGAAAATGTGATCCTGCAGATATTTGACCGCTGGGGAATATTGGTTTTCGAAACAAGGAAGCCGGAAAATGGATGGGATGGGACATGCATGAAAAAGTACTGTCAACCCGATACTTACATATGGATCATGAAAATAGGCGCCCCTTATAATAAAACGCTTAAAGGTACGATCACCCTCTTAAAATGACGCCTTTGATAACGAAAAGGGTTGTCAGATCCGGCTTTCCAGATTTGAACTTGTCGGTGAAATTAACTTTTCCAGAGCCGTTCCATCTGTTCGAGAGTTTTCCCTTTGGTCTCGGGAACGATCTTCCAGACAAACCAGGCCGAGAGGAAACACATTACGGCGTAGATCCAGTAGGCGAAGCCATGGTTGAACTGCGCGGTAAGCCAGGATGATTTGTCGAGGACCGGGAAGGTTACGGAAACCAGGAAGTTCGAGATCCATTGCGCAGCCACGGCGACTGCCATGGCCCGTCCCCGGATCCTGTTGGGGAATATCTCCGACAGAAGTACCCAGGTGACGGGCCCCCAGGAGACGGCAAAACAGGCGATGTAAACCAGCATGAATACCAGCGAAGATATTCCTACTGTTTGGAAGTAGAAGGTCAGCCCGAGGGCCGTCATCGCCACTGCCATGCCCAGCGCCCCGATGATCTGCAGGGGCTTCCGGCCGAAGCGGTCGACGGTAACGATGGCAAGTACGGTAAAGGAGAGGTTGATGACGCCCACGATGATGGTCTGCAGCAGGGCGGCGTCGGTTTTCGATCCCATATTCCTGAAGATCTCGGGGGCATAATAGAGGATCACGTTGATGCCACCGAACTGCTGGAATACCGATAGCAGAATCCCGATGATGATGACCATATACCCATACGAGAACATCTTTCCCGAATGATGGGTCACGGAGGAGGTGATCTCTTCCAGGATCGCGGCGGCTTTTTCACGGCCATTGACCTGTTCGAGCACTCGGGCGGCCTTTTCCGGCCTGTTTTTCAATACCAGGTAACGGGGCGTCTCCGGTACGAAGAAGAGCAGGACCATGAATAATCCTGCAGGGATAATCTCGGAGGCGAACATCCACCTCCAGCCGGTCTGGTGGAGCCAATCCTCGTTGCCCTGCAGGGCGATGAAATAGTTGACGAAATAGACCAGCAACATGCCGAAGATGATCGCAAACTGGTTCCAGGAGACCAGCCGGCCACGGATGCCGGGAGGCGCCACCTCGGCGATGTACATGGGTGAGAGCATGGAAGCCAGTCCTACGCCAATGCCCCCGATGATGCGGTAGATAATAAAATGAGGCAGAAAGGTATGATCGCCCTGGCCGATGGGTCGGATCAGCATTTCGGGCCAGGCAGAACCCAAAGCAGAGACCAGGAACAGGACGGCAGCCAGCATCATTCCTTTCTTGCGGCCCAGGTAAAGGCTGACAAGTCCACCCGTGAAGCCGCCGATAATGCAACCGATCAGGGCGCCCGATACGGCCAGTCCGAGCCTCGAATTGGCGGCCATTTCCGACAGGCCTGCAGGCTCGATGAAGACCTTTTCAAGCGACTGTACCGTACCCGAGATCACCGCGGTGTCGTAGCCAAAGAGCAACCCGCCCAGTGTAGCCACCAGGGTGAGCGCGTAAACATATCCCTTTTTCATGTAGTGTTAGAGTCTGTTTAAATTTAGTTTGTCTGGTGAAAAACCTTTCTATTTACGATTGAACATGATTTACGAATGAAAACGAATGACGTAATTTTCCATCAGATGAACGTGTTGATCAGTTGCTCCAGGTACTCTTGCTTCCCACTTATCTGTCGCGGCTCGTCGTGAGTTCCCGCGATCCGGTAAAGTTCTTCAAGCGAAAGGGTGCCCTGCTCGAAGGCAACCCCATCGCCGGTGGCATAGGAAGCGTATCGCTCCTGTTTTGTACGGAGGTAATCCGACTCGTGCAGGATCCTGTCGGCAATGATGAGCGCCCGGGCAAAGGTATCCATACCCGATATATGGGCGATGAAGAGATCTTCGTCATCGGTGCTGTTGCGCCGCAGTTTTGCATCGAAATTGATCCCGCCATAGGTGAAGCCTCCCGCCTGCAGGATCTCGAGCATGGCCTCGGTGACTTCGTAAAGGTTGGTAGGAAATTCATCGGTATCCCAACCGTTCTGGTTATCGCCCTTGTTGGCGTCGATCGACCCGAACAACCCTGCGTCGGCAGCCATCCGGATCTCATGGGCAAAACTGTGCCCGGCAAGGGTGGCGTGGTTGACCTCCACATTCAACTTAAAATCATTTTGAAGGTGATGCTTCAGGATAAATCCGATGACCGTGGAAACGTCGTAATCGTACTGGTGTTTTGTAGGTTCCATGGGCTTGGGTTCGATCAGGAAGGTACCGGTAAATCCTTTCTTCCGGCCGTGATCGCGGGCCAGGGAGAGAAATATGCCAAGATGTTCCAGCTCTTTCCGGGTGTCGGTGTTGTGCAGTGAAAGGTAACCTTCCCTCCCGCCCCAGAACACATAGTTACTGCCTCCCAGTTCGATGGTGGCCTCAATGGCGTTCTTCACCTGGACGGCGGCGTTGGTCACAACCAGGAAATCGGGATTGGTGGCCGCCCCGTTCATATAGCGGGGATTGGAGAAAATGTTGGCGGTGCCCCATAAAAGCCGGATCCCGGTCTCCTGCTGTCGCTGTTTCACTTGCGGCAGGATCTTTTCCAGCCGCTTTTCAATTTCGAAAACGGCGCCATCGCCAACCAGGTCGGTATCGTGAAAACAGTAAAAGGGAACGCCCAGCTTGCCCATGAATTCGAATGCAGCATCCAGGCGGTGTCTTGCTTTTTCCAGCTCACCGGAAGGCTCGTCCCATGAAAATCTCCTGGTTCCCGGCCCGAAAGGATCCGATCCCGTGCCGCAGAATGAATGCCAGTAGGCCACGGCGTAACGCAGGTGTTCCTTCATGGTCTTTCCACGAACCACACGATTTTGGTCATACCATTTGAATGCCAGTGGGTTCCGGCTCCCCGGTCCCTCGAAGACAATTTTTCCAATCGTTTTAAAATATTCCATAGTTGAACGTTTTAGTCAGGATTCATTTGACGGCCCAGGGCCAGTTCCCATTGCCGGTATGCATCCGTAACCGCATCCTGCTGCCCGCGATCGGGCCGGAAGGTTTTGATGCATTTCAGCATTGCCAGTGCTTCGGTTTCGTCA
>JAQWBQ010000124.1 GCA_028706295.1 Bacteroidales bacterium | reverse complement strand
CCGATAAGATAAGCCGATCCGCCCGGACCTGAATAGAGAAATATAGTTCCGTCGGAACTAATTGAATCACTGTTATTTTTATAAACTGATCCGGCCACTGCCCATGCAGGTGCATCGGATCCGTTGGCATGACATTGGATGCAGGCCAATCCGTTGTGGTGACTGGTCATTCCTCCGTGATGGGAGGCAAGGACCTCATCCACGGTCAGGGTTTTTTTGCAGGACACTGAAGCCAGGATAAGGGCGCCGCTGATTATCAGACACAGGGGAATCTTCATGGGATTTTATGGCTGTCGGGTTATTTTAGGGACTTCATCACTGGTGGCGGGTTTTGCCGGAACCGTTTCAGCGTCGGACTTTGCTGGTGGTTTGGTTGCCGGTTTTGTCTCGGTCTTCACGGGTTGGGCAGTGGGCTGTGTTTTCCCGGGCTGAGTGGTGGTCGGCGCTGTTTTTCCGGTAGTTTGGGTTGCCGGCTTTACAGGAGTTTTGGGTTCCGGGGTGGTTGTCGCTTTCGTGTCGCCGGAAACGGGTTTGGTTCCTTGTTTTGCGGGTTGCGGAGGGTCGGTGTTTACCGGCGGTTTCGCGTTGGGATCGGCTTTGGTTTTGGGTTGCTGGTCGGCCATTTTGAGTTTTGCCTCTTTGATGAGGGCGGGATCGGGTTTGCCTTTAAACTTTCCGTTGCTGTCGAATTGATAAGCATGGTTCTTTCCGTTGACATTCACCACGGCAATGTAAGAGGTACCGGAGTTTTCAACCACTTTTGCCGCCTGGATGATCTTCGATCCGGGGAGTGTTCCATTGACGTAGGTGCTTACTCCTTTGGGCAACTGGCTGACCGGGATCTCAGCGATCTTGCGTTCCTGGGCTGTGACGAGACCCGAAAAAGTGATTGCAATCAGAAGTAGAATGATTTTTTTCATAATCGGGGTCTTAAATTAATGTGATTGACTTATGAATATATGCAAAGATAATAAGGCATGAGTCGAAATCATCTGGTCTCCCTTTATTTCTTGATCAAAAACGCCAATTTTTTTGACTGTTACCATGAACAATGCACTTTAAACCACTTTTTTGCGCCTGTCAATGACAGCAAATATAACCATCAACAGATCTCTTTTCGTGGCCCATGGCCGATGCCCGGCGCCCGGGATTAATTTGCGCAAGAGCTCAAAACTCCGTCGTAACGCGTTGATCAGGCCTGCACGGGTTGCTTTTTCAATCAAAAAAGAGGGTGATCCCGCTGTGAATCACCCTCTGAAAACAAAACAGAACAAGGATTACTTTTTACCTTTGGTTCCATCCTTTTTTTCGGCAGGTTTTGTCGCTTCTTTTGCCGGCTTCGATGCTTCCTTCGCAGGTTTTACTGTTTCTTTTACCTGTTTTTCGGGTTTTGCCACTTCAGTTTTCACCGGCTCCTTCTTCTTTTCAACAGGTTTTGTTTTGTCCTGATTCTGTGCAAACATGGTCATTGAAAATAAACCGGCCAATGCAATTAACATTACTTTTTTCATTTTTTCTTCATTTTAATTGTGAAACATTTGATTAATAAACGACGCTATTTTTTGAATTTATCTTTGCAACAATCACCCGAACAGGGATGATTTCTGAGGAATTTGCCATCTTTATCGAAGGTGAGTTTGTAATGGACTGATGCTTTGGTCAGGCACAGGGTATAATTGATGGCTCCCCTCGAATCGGTTTTAAATGCATGATCGATGTTAAACCCCGGAAAATTCTTTGCCACGAATACTACAATGGGTTTTTGAAGATCGGCAGTTTTTAATTCCGTGTTGGTTTGAGCGAACAACCTCATCCCTGTCAGTAAAACCGTGATTATCAAGAGCAACATTTTCATGGTATGGCGTAACATCGACTGCGAAATTCTGACAGGATTCTGTGGAAATTCTGAAGAAAGGATGGATCTTCATGAAATTATAAAAATAATTTCCGTTTTGATAGGGTGATACCGGAAGTCGTAGATTTTCTTTATCAGCCAACCCGTTTCGTTTCAGTAAAAAAGGAATCTTTAGTTGAAATAAACCTGAATGGTGTGCGACTCCCTGTCATAGAGATATTCAATCCTGAAGTGATAAAGATCAGTGATCTTTTTTACGATCGACAGTCCAAGGCCGACGGAATCACTGTTTGTTGATCCTGACTTCCTGAACCTTTCAAACAGGTTGTCGGGATTTATCGTCAGGGAATGACCGCTGTTCGAGATCCGCAACATTTCCTTATTGGCAAACAATTCGATCCAACCCGATCCGACATTATGTTTTATGGAATTGGAGATCAGGTTTGTGATCAGGATTTCGGCCAGAGCCCGGTTTAATCTGAGCATGACCGGGGGGTCAAATTGCCTGGTAACGCGGATGTTGTGGTATTCGATCATCTCGCGAAAAGTGTCAAGGGTTTTGTTGATCAATTGAATCAGATCGATTTCCTCAACATTCGCAAACTGGTTATTTCCTATCTTCGAAATCAGCAACAGTCCCTGGTTGAGCCTCGACATCTTCGCGGTTGCTTCGTATACAGAACTGATTAAGTTCAATTGCCAGGGGGTCAGGCTCTCATCCTGGATCAGCAGATCCATCTTCGATTTGATGACGGCCAATGGTGTTTGCAGTTCATGGGCGGCATTCTCATTGAATTCCTTCAGGTTGAGATAATCCTGTCGTATTTTATTTGACATGTCCTGGAGTGCCTGGTTCAACAGCATGAATTCATGGATATCGCTTCTGATGGGTTTAAGCGGCATCTCCCTGAGGATGTTATATTCACTTAAATTTCGCAGGATCCGGTAGAACGGTATCCAGACTCTTCGGGCAATAAAGTAGTTAACCAGCCCGAAAACCAGTACCAGGCTGACAAACACGACCAGTATGGCGATCAGGATTTCTGCAATCAGCGATTCGGATTCGGGCAAAGGCTTGTAAATATTTATGATATATCCCTGGTTTTTAACAGAGGTGTTTTCGATCGACAGGTGACGGTACGATATAAATGATCCGGTTCGGCTGTCGTACATGACCGTATCATGAATGATCTCATTTTTTTTATGGGGGTTGTTCAGAATAGTTACTTCGATCATGTGACCGAAAACCGGACTAAAATCGGGAATACTGTCAGAAAAGTTTATGGTTTCTTCAACAAGCAGTTTTTCTTCATTCAGTGTTTCATCGATTTGCCGGTAAAAGATGTGATGAAGCAGATGGTTTACGATCAGGCCGCTGATAATAAATATTACGACCGATGAAATCAGGTAGTAACGGGAGGTTTTAGTCAGGAGTTTCATTGTCGCGGCGATCAGGAAACAGTGAATTTATATCCCATACCGTAGACCGTTTGTATGTAATCTTTTCCGCCGGCTTCGGTTATTTTTTTCCGGAGGTTCTTGATGTGCGTATAGATGAAATCGAACGAATCGGCCAGGTCCATTTCGTCTCCCCAGAGGTGTTCGGCGATGGATTCTTTTGTGAGCACCCGCTCTTTGTTTGACAGGAAGTAGATCAGGAGTTCAAATTCCTTCTTTGTGAGGATTACCGTTGTATCGTTTACGAAAACTTCTTGTTGATCGGGCAATACACGTATCTCGTTGAATGAAATCTCACTGGCCCCGCTGAAATTCCGTCGCCGGATGATCGATTTTATCCGTGCATTGAGCTCAGAAAGATGAAAAGGTTTGGTAAGGTAATCATCAGCGCCGATATCGAGCCCTGTTAGTTTATCTTCAAGCGAATTCTTTGCAGAAATAATTATTATGCCGGTGTCGGATTTATTCTTTTTCAGTTCGCGTATAACTTCAAGCCCGCTGCCATCGGGTAAGGTGATATCGACAACAATACAATCATACTGGTAAAGATTTATTTTCTCTTTTGCATCTTCATAAGTCATGACGGCCTCGCAGATATAGTTCTCCTTCTGTACATAGGCAATGATGGATCCCGCCAACTCTTTTTCGTCTTCAATCAATAGAATTTTCATGGTTCGACGATGGATCTTTCATGAACAACGGTAAAAATTCCCGTTAATTTCGTACGTAACGGACGGGGAAGGCATGTGCCTTGCTTGAAGGGTAGTACGAAACACTCGGGTTGGTGCTGTTAATACCCCTTGCGACGGCGGTTGAGGGCGAGAGTGAGGAGGAGGTCCAGAACAGGGATCCTGTCAATGTTCCTGTGGTGAAGGACCAGGAATTGTTCTGATAGAGGATCCCTTCGGGCAACCCGTGAAATCCTGAAGCGGGGTGAAGATCTTTCATGGGTGATCCGGCTTTTCCAACACCGGAATAGAAGGTAATCAGCGATTCCCATTCCGATGCCGAAGGAAGGTGCCAACCCGGGGGGCACAGATCCTGGTAAGCGGTGTTCTCCTGGTACATCATGAGTTCGGCCCACTGGTAATATCCGCCCGATTGACTGCAGTTGGAGAGGATGTTGTCCTTGCAATATTTTTCAGGGGTGCAATTGTCGGTTTGCAATTGACTGTAAGTTGAGTAATCGCCGTAATTCAGGTTGACGGCCATCCAGCAATTTGCCCCGGCTCCGGTTCCTGCGAGGAACGTGGAATAGACCTGTGAATCACGGTAATCCGTCAGGGTTCCCGGACAGGATCCCGTTGCATTGGAAGGATAAACGGTGAAGGTTATGTTTTTTTCATCGTAGCAGCCCTCGACATTGGTATATCGGAATGTCACCGGGTATTCGCCAGGATTGAGGACTGTTCCTCCCGAGACCAGGCCGTTGGTCGGGTCGAACACATACATCCCGGGTGAAACAAGGGTGACTCCGGTTCCACTGTATTCTCCTCCGGTTCCCAACGGGGTACCTCCTTTGAGAAGGATCGGACGGCCGTTTTTTGTGGTGACAAGGGGCGTACAGGAATGAAATTCAACCACAGGTTTGGTTCTGACTGTGATTGCAAAGGCTGGTGAAAGGGTGCCGTTTCCGCAGTTGTTATAACCGGCAACCGATAGAATTCCTGAAGTGGCGGTGGCTGAAAAGTCAATTTGCAGGTCCGGTCCGTTGTTGTGCAGGGTTACTCCGGTGCCTGAATAGGTCCAGATATAACTTTCGGCATGGGGAATGGGTGTAATCGAATAACTGACCCCATCCTGGCGCTGGCAAACCACGGCGCCTGCTGGGCTGCTGATCATTCCGGCAGATCCGGGAATCGGATCGATCGTGATCGTCAGGGTCGCGGGTATGCCCCCGAGGCATTCGGGATTGAAACCATATACGGTGACACTCCCCGAAACCGCGGAAGTAGTGACCAGGCAGGTTATCTGGCTGGTTCCGGCTCCGCTTGTTATGGTGACACCTGGGGGAACCGACCAGTTGTACTGGGTCGTATAGTTCAGTGGTTGGATGGAGTACGATACCGGCGGTATACCCTGGCACAGGGAAATGGGACCTGTGATGGCCCCGGCCGGTTGCGGACTGGGGTGGATATCGAGGGCCAGGGTTGCCGGGGAACCGTCGCCGCAGAAGGCGCTGTGTCCATAAACACTGATGTTTCCGGAAGCGGCCGATGCCGGGAAATTGACCGTGATGGAACGCGAGTTGTTCCCTGCGGTGATCATCGCTCCGGGCGGCAGGGTCCAGATGTAATCTTCGGCTCCGGGGATCTCCGGTATGCTGAAGACAATATCGTTAGCCGGAGTGCACAACACGGT
>JAQWBQ010000055.1 GCA_028706295.1 Bacteroidales bacterium | reverse complement strand
CGTTGAAAAAAATCAGGTTACCGGTCCATTTCTACCCACTGACCGCCATGGTCTTCTGGGGGCTGTCGTTCATCTGGTCCTCATATTTGTTGAAATTTTATGAGCCGGTAACCATTATTTTCATCCGTCTGATCCTCTCGGCATCTTTTCTTTTCCTCATCCTGCGCCTGTTCTTTCCAGCGGAGCATGTTGCACGTAAAGACCTCAAGCTGATCCTTCTGAGTTCCCTTTTCAATCCATTTCTCTATTTTCTGGGTGAAAATTACGGTTTAAAATATTCTACTCCTACCATTTCGGCAGTGATCATTGCAACGATCCCTGTATTTTCACCCGTAGTTGCCTACCTTACCTTCAGGGAAAAGCTATCCCGCCTGAATTTTGTCGGGATCGCCGTTTCATTCGCGGGCATAGTGATCATGCTGATTACGAAGGATTTTACGCTGGCAGCCGATATCCGGGGCATTATATTCCTGTTTGGCGCCGTGCTGGCAGCCCTCTTCTATTCCGTGATGCTGAAGAAACTGACGGGAAAATATTCCGCACTCCTGTTGATCGCCTGGCAAAACTTTTTGGGAATCTTCCTGTTTCTCCCTTTTTTTCTCATTTTTGAATTCGATTCCGTTATTCATACCATGCCTACAGCCGGGATTGTCGGTTCCTTTTTGTTGCTATCCATTCTGGCCTCTTCCGTTGCATTCGTTTTTTTTGCACATTCCGTGAAACTTCTGGGGATCAGCAAGGCCAATATATATTCCAACCTGATCCCGGTATTCACAGCTTTTTTTTCCTGGATTCTCCTTTCCGAATCCATCACCATACGGAAAATTCTGGGCATATTGCTGGTCGTCGGAGGGGTTTATTTATCTGAAAGAACCCGAAAAAGATGACTTTCCACCCTTTAAAAAGCGTATCTTTGTAATGACTAAATCACAATCCGATGATATTCAGACCTGAAAAATTGAAGATCAGGGATCAGCGAATGAAACCCTTTATCGATGCCGCTGAACTGTGGGATTATATCCGGAACACGCCATCCGATCCGGTCAGAGTAAGAGAAATTATTGCCAAGTCGCTGGATAAAAACAGGTTGACTCTGGCGGAAACTGCTGTTTTGTTAAATGCCGATGATCCCGAACTGATTAAGGAGATCAAACAGGGTGCCCGTACACTGAAAGAAAAAGTATATGGTCAGCGGATTGTACTCTTTGCCCCCCTGTATATCGGAAATCTCTGTACCAACAACTGTGCATACTGCGGATTCAAATCTTCCAATAAGCAAGCCAAACGGGTAACACTCGATCATGATGAAATCATCAGCCAGGTAACAGCCCTCGAGGATTCGGGGCAAAAAAGGCTGATCCTTGTTTATGGTGAACACCCGAAATATGATGCTCATTTTATTGCCGAATCGGTAAGGACGGTCTATTCCGTCAAGAGCGGGCCCGGCGAGATCAGGAGGGTTAACATCAATGCAGCGCCGCTCGACATTGACGGATTCAGGATTGTAAAAGATGCCGGAATCGGAACCTATCAGATCTTTCAGGAGACATACCATGAGGAGACCTATGCTAAAGTTCATCTTGGTGGCATGAAGCGCAATTTCGACTGGCGGCTTACCGCGTTGGATCGCGCTCAGGAAGCCGGGATCGATGATGTCGGGATCGGTGCGCTGTTCGGATTATACGACTGGCGTTTCGAAGTGCTCGGTCTTGTGCGGCATACCAACCATTTCGAAGCGGTGTATAATGTCGGACCGCATACTATCTCATTTCCCCGCATCCAGTTTGCATCGCAACTCAACATCGACAAATCGCACCTGGTACAGGATGATCAGTTCACCAGGCTGGTTGCGGTACTCAGGCTGGCGGTCCCGTACACCGGATTGATCCTGACCGCACGGGAATCTGCACACATCCGTGATGAGATCATGCAGTTCGGTGTATCGCAGATCGACGGTGGCACCAATCTGGAGCTGGGTGGATATTCGAAGAAGAAGGTCAAGGAGGCCGAGGATCAGGATATCGATCTGGAGCAGTTCCAGATCAACGACAACAGGACCCTTAACGAAATAATGAACGACCTGATCGAACACAAGTACATCCCTTCATTCTGTACAGCCTGTTACCGGCTGGGCAGAACAGGAGAACATTTCATGGAGTTCTCGGTTCCCGGATTTATCAAGCGTTTTTGTCAGCCCAACGCCATCCTGACGCTGGTCGAATACCTGGAAGATTATGCCCCCGCCGAGACAAAAGCCAAAGGCTATGACCTGATCCGTGAAAAGCTGAATGAGATCGATGATATTGCCTTCAGGGAAAAACTCATCGGGAAAATTGATCAGATCAAAGCCGGGAAACGGGATCTGTATTACTGACAAAACTTCAAATCCTTATTCAATGAAAGAGATTCGTATCCTGGGACTGCTCATCACCGACCGGGTTAAGGAGGCCGGGCGCACCCAGACCACGCTGACACGGTATGCATCCATAATTAAATCAAGGCTGGGTTTTCATGAGGTTACCGAAGACGTCTGCAGCCGTGTTGGCATCATCATTCTGCAGCTTTCAGGTGATCCGGCAACCTGTGACCAACTGGAGCATGAGTTATCACTGATCGGAGGACTGGAACTTCAGCGCATGGTATTCAGCGTTTAATCAGGATATAATGTCAATTATAAGCAGAAAGGAATTAAAAAGGGAATTCCAGCAGCATCATCTCATCTCCTCCCTGTCGTCGATGCGGCTCGGCTTTCTGGTAACCCTGATCCTTTTCTCCTTTTTCATGATCTTCAACCGGATCTTTTTCCCCGAAGCTCCCGAAGGACAATTTTACAACAGGTTGTGGATCATGGTTCCCATGTTAATTCTTTGTATCGGGGTATCCTATCTCAGGCCGCTCCACAAGAATCTAAACAGCATCTATTTCATCCTGAATACTTTGTTAAGTTTCGGGATTTTCATTATCGGATACCAATCCGACTTTCTTGAAAAGGGTTATGAGTTTTTTTATGCCTGGGTGATGCTGGTCATTATCGGGCTGTTCTCTTTTTTTCGTGTGCGGTTCTTCGATCTCGTCGTCCTGGGCCTCATTCAGGTTCTTTCTTATGCCAGCGCTACCCTTATCAACGGGACTTTTTCGACCAACAAATTCATTTTTTTCAACAACCTGTTTTTTGTCCTCTCCATCTATTCAATTGGCTTTTTGATGGCCTATGCCATCCGGAATCTGAGCTGGAAAAATTTCTTACACCAGCGGGCGCTTTCCAACAATTACAAAAAGCTCCTCAAGGAGATCGAACAGAAAAATCATGTGGAGAAAGAGCTGAAACAATCAGAAATCCAATATCACAACACGCTTAACTCCATTCCCGACTGGATCTATGTCGTCGATAAAGACCTTCGGATTGTACTGATCAATTCGGCACTTGAGTCGGAGCACCAGCGGCAGGGTTACCCGGCCGATACGCTGGGAAAAAAACTCACCCGGGTCTATCCCTACATCCCGCAATCAACCCTCGACGAGATCCGTCATGTTTTTAATACCGGTGAAACCGTGGTGGGCGAACAAAAGTTTTTTCTCCGCGATAAATCAATCTTCGGCGAAACCCACAAAGTGCCTATATTCAAAGAGGATGAAGTGGTTCAGGTAATGACCATTCTGAGGGACCGTTCCAAAGCGAAGGAGGTGGAGGAATTGAAACTACGCAACGCCGAACAGAAGGAGGTCATGCTCCGTGAGATTCACCACCGGGTTAAAAATAACCTTGCCATCGTGATCAGCTTGCTCAACCTGCAACTCCGGCGGAACAACGATCCGGAACTTACAAGGATCATCCAAGATATTGAAATGCGGATCCGATCGATGGCGTTGATTCATGAGCATCTGTACCGTTCGGAAAATCTCGACAGGATCCCGCTGGATAAATACCTGCAAGCGCTGATCCAGATCATCATCACAGCCTATCACGGGAACGCGATCAACCTGACGACCAGTCTGGATCTTATTGATGTGACAATTGAAACGGCACTACCCTTGGGTTTGATCGTCAATGAGTTATTGACTAACTCCTATAAATATGCCTTCCCCGGTAACCTTACGGGTAAAATCGACATTGAACTTAAAAAAACGGAAACAGGACTAATTTCACTTATGATCCGTGATAACGGCGTCGGTTTGCCTGACGATTTTTCGATCCATTCAGAGAAATCGCTCGGAATCTTCATTGTAAACCTTTTGGTTGAACAACTGGATGCGAACATATCGGTTTCGAACCATGAAGGGGCGTGTTTCCTGATTGAATTCCGGAATAATATTATAAAAGATAATTCAATAAATTAATACCTATGAAAGAAACTTGGATTCTTGGTATCCAGATCACCGACAGGGTCAAAGAAGCCTCTCGGGTTCAGGACATTATGACAAAGTTCGGATGTACAATCAAGACCCGGCTCGGGTTGCATGAAGTTACGGAGAATTTCTGTTCGCAGAATGGTCTGATCCTGCTTGAACTGACCGGAAATCCTGTTGAGTTCCCAAAACTGGAGAACGCGTTGCTTGCCATTCCCGGACTTCAGGTCAAAAAGATGATTTTTCAGGAATAAAGGAATGTCCTGTATCAGACAAGCGTGATTCGGGTACCGCCGTTATCGATGCCCAGCATGGTAGTCTTGGTGATTATGGTATCCTTGCCTGAATGCTCAACGAAATGAATGGCTGCCCGGATCTTGGGGCCCATGCTGCCGTCGGGAAATTGTCCTTCTTCAAGATATTGTTTCGCTTCGGCAATCGTCATGCGATCGATTGACTGTTCCTGCGGTGTGTTGAAGTTGATACAAACCTTTGGAACGTCAGTCAGTATGAACAGCTTGTCGGCATTGATCTGGGAAGCAAGTAGCGCTGATGCCAGGTCTTTATCGATGACGGCATCGATACCCTGCAGTTTATTGGGTTCCACATAAAAGACGGGTATTCCGCCTCCGCCAACTGCAATGGCAATCTGTCCCTGACGTGCGATCTGTTCAATGGTCATTTTATTGATGATAACGAGCGGGCGTGGGGAGGCCACAACTTTTCGCCAGCCTCTGCCCCGGGGATCTTCTTTGTAAACGGATCCTGTTTCGTGGGCCATCCGGTCGGAATCCTCTTTCGTGTAAAACGGACCGACCGGCTTCGTTGGATTCTTAAATGCGGGATCGTCTTTATTCACCAAAACCTGGGTCGCGATGGTGATGATATCGCGTTCCATGTCGTGTTTCTGCAAGACATTCTTTAGTTGTTGTTCGATGACGTACCCGATAAAACCCTGGGAATAGGCCACACAGATATCAAGAGGCATTTCGGGCAATCCGTACAATTTATTTCCGGCTGCATTGGCGAGCATGATGTTTCCGACCTGGGGCCCGTTACCATGCGTGATCACGATGTTATAATTCCTTTTCAGCAGTTTGACAAGACTTTCACCGGTAGCGTATGCATTGTTTTCCTGTTCATCGATGGTACCCTTTTGGTCTCCCCGTAACAGTGCATTGCCTCCCAGGGCTACAACAGCTAATTTCTTCATAGATTCATGGATTGGATGACAAAATTAGACAAATTTTCGAACTTTAAGTACCTTAGCAACGCCATGAAGTCACAGAAAAAAGCCTATATTTTCGCACTTTTAGCTGTTGCATGCTGGTCGACCATAGGATCGGCTTTCAAAATTTCGTTACAATTTCTTGAACCGGTCTCCCTTCTGTTGATCTCTTCATTAGTCGCATGCCTGGTTCTGATCTTTATTTTAGCGGTGCAGAACAAAATCCGGCTTCTCCGGGAACTAAGCCTGAAAGATCTCAGAAACTCTGCAATTCTCGGATTTCTAAACCCGTTTTTGTATTACGTCGTTCTGCTTGAAGCGTATGATATTTTAAAAGCGCAGGAGGCAGGGACGCTAAACTACATCTGGCCTGTTTTCCTGGTTCTGCTTTCCATTCCCATTCTGGGCCAGCGGATCAGTTTAAAAAGCATTGCCGCGATCGTGATCAGTTTTTCCGGGATCATCCTGATCAGTCTGCATCCGGAATCGTTGACAGAAAGGATCAGCCCCGGGTTCGATAGTCTGAGGATCAAAGGAATTGTACTTGCCGTCGGAAGCGCGCTTTTCTGGGCGCTCTACTGGACATACAACCTCAAAGACCGCCGTGAGACAGTAAGTAAACTGTTTCTCAATTTCGTCTTTGGTCTTATCTATACATTCCTGCTTGCCCTTCTTACAGGGAATCTTCAATTACCATCATGGCAGGGAACTCTTTGCGGAATCTATATCGGGATTTTTGAGATGGGGTTGACTTTTGTCTTATGGCTGTTTGCCCTTCAGTTTTCTGTTACCACGGCCAAAGTGTCCAACCTCATTTATCTTTCACCTTTTTTATCCCTGATCCTGATCCATTTTGTGGTTGGTGAGGTAATCCTGATCTCCACCCTGATCGGGCTCGCGCTGATCATCGCGGGAATCATTCTGCAGCAATATTTGCGACGCTAATTCCGGCGAACCTCGTACCTTTGCAGCATGGTTATCAGGTCGGTCGCATTTCACCATTTTGGTTGTAAGGTAAATTTCTCCGAGGGATCCGCGTTATCGCGCGAATTTAAAGGCAAAGGATTTAAAATTGTTGATTTTCACGAGCGTGCCGATTGTTATGTGATCAGTACCTGTATTGTCACCGCCGCGGCTGAAAAAAAGTGCCGGGCAGCCATCCGGCAGGTTCACAAAAAAAATCCGGACGCATTCATCGCGGTTATCGGTTGTTACTCAGAGCTCAGGCCGGAAACGTTGTCAGGGATGGAAGGAGTCTCCATGATTTTGGGTACCTCCGATAAATTCTTATTGCTGGAAAAATTGTCGGCCATGGGTGTGCAGATGCCGGATTCCGGAACTGATAGTCCGGACCCCGATGACAACGGTCATTATCACGGCGGAATTGGGAACGGTCTTAAATCCGGTAGCTCTGACTTTGTAGCGGCCTGGTCGTCGGATGACCGGACCCGCTCTTTTCTCAAGATCCAGGATGGATGCGATTATTTCTGCTCCTACTGTACCATTCCGCTGGCCCGTGGGCGAAGTCGGAGTGATACCATCGACGGCGTACTTGATAACGCCCGCAAAATTGGCGCCACGGGAATCAGGGAGATGGTGCTTACCGGCGTGAACATTGGTGATTTTGGCCGTCACCAGAACGAAAACCTTTTACAATTGATCAGGCGTCTCGATGACATCGGCCCTGTGAGCCGGATCCGTATCTCTTCGATCGAACCCGATCTTTTATCTGATGAAATCATCGAATTCATTGCCGCCTCCCGTCATTTCATGCCCCATTTTCACATTCCGCTTCAATCCGGTTCCGACCGGATCCTGAAGCAGATGCGCCGGAAATATGACAAAGCATTGTATGCCGGCAGGGTCGGTCGAATCCGGACATTGCTGCCGCATGCCTGCATTGCTGCCGATCTGATCACGGGGTTTCCGGGAGAGACCGAAGAAGATCACCAGGAAACCATTAAGTTCCTGAAAGATATTGACATCTCTTATATTCATGTTTTTACCTATTCGGCACGGCCTGATACCCGGGCAGCCGGATTCAGCGATCCGGTTTCGCCTGGATTAAAAACCCTGAGAAGCCGGGAACTGCACAGGCTATCTGAAGAAAAAAAACGAAAATTTTATAGAACGAATGCAGGACGCCAGGCAAGGGTCCTTTTTGAATCGAGCAACACCGGGGGCAGAATGGATGGCTTCACGGAAAATTATATCAAAGTCAGCCAGATTTTTGATCCCGCGTGGATCAATCAGATCCGTGAAATTGAACTTTCCGGGCTGGATGAAAAGGAGATCATCTTTAATTTATGATCTGTTGATCGTTCATCGGGTGGAACAATTGTAACTGAAAGATTACCGAACAAACAGCACGTAGCAGAACATGATTGTGAACTTGGAACAGATTGCTTTACAGGTATGTAACCTCGCCCGGGAAACCGGAAAGTTTCTCCTGCGGGAGGTCGATACCATTCAACATGCCGATGTCGAAGAGAAGGGGCTTCATAATTTTGTTACCCGGGTCGACAGGGAATCTGAACGCAGGTTGGTTGACAGGCTTTCGGTGATTCTTCCGGGGAGTGGTTTTATTGCCGAAGAGAACAGGGTCTGGAATCCATCCGAGTACACCTGGATCATTGACCCATTGGACGGCACAACCAATTTCATTCACCGGGTACCCTTGTTCGCAATCAGTATCGCATTGATGCGGGGGCAGGAGACGCTGCTGGGCGTGATTTATGAAGCGAACCATGATGAATGCTTCCATACCTGGAAAAATGCGCCATCGTTTTTGAACGACAGGCCGATCCGGGTTTCAGATACCGCGTTGATCCACGAGTCGCTTTTTGCAACGGGTTTTCCTTATTACGATTACAACCAGTTGGACGATTATCTTCAACTATTCCGCCACTTGCTGAAGAACAGCCGCGGAGTCAGACGACTCGGATCTGCCGCGACAGATCTGGCGTGGGTTGCCTGCGGCAGGTTCGATGGTTTTTATGAATACGGATTGTCGCCCTGGGATGTTGCCGCCGGCGGTCTGATCGTTCAAAATGCAGGTGGAAAAGTCAGTGATTTTAGAAGCGGGGAAAATTATATCTTTGGCAGGCAAATTATCGCTGCCAATAAAAACATCTATCCGGAATTTCTGAAACTCTTTGATACATGGAAACACGAATTGAGCTGATCCAGGGGGATATCACCAAATTAAAAGTTGATGCCATTGTTAACGCGGCCAATCCTTCACTTTTGGGCGGAGGTGGTGTCGACGGGGCCATACATAAAGCTGCCGGACCCGGTTTGCGGGAAGTGTGCCGGCTGCTGGGCGGTTGTAATACCGGTACAGCTAAAATTACCCGCGGCTATAATCTTCCGGCGAAGTTTGTCATTCATACGGTAGGACCTGTATGGGGCGTAGGCGACCGGAATGAAGAGGAACTGCTGGCCTCCTGCTACCGTGAAAGTCTTGCCCAGGCCACAATTCATGATTGCAGGACGGTTGCCTTCCCAAACATCTCAACCGGTGTCTACCATTTCCCGAAAGAACTTGCCGCTGATATCGCGATCAGGGAAGTCAGGAATTATCTTTCCGAAAACACAATTCCCGAAAAAGTCATCTTTATCTGCTTTGATGCAGAAAACTTTTCAATATATAAAACCCGGCTTACCTGATTCGGGATGTGCTTTCACCAATTGAACAGGGTTTGTTCCCTTCCGGTTGTGCCAAAGGGTTGTTTCCGACACGGCAATAACTCAGGGGGAAGCCCTATTCTTTGTGCGTTGACCAGGGTGAAAGCCCTGTTCATGGTTATTCTCATTTTTACAGGTATGCTTGCAATGGCACAAACCGGCAAAAAGACCATTCAGGCCATCGAACGCACCTCAGATATCCGGATCGACGGGATCCTCGATGAACCCGAGTGGAAGAATGCCCCACCTGCTACTGAATTCATTCAGCGCATTCCATTTAACGGTAATCCTGCAATCTTTCAGAGCGATGTCAGGTTTGCTTTCGATAACCAGGGTTTGTACATCGGAGCCATGATGTACGATCCATTTCCCGATAGCATTCCGGGACAACTTGGACTTCGCGACAGCGATGAGCTCAATGCCGACTATTTCATTTTCGTTGTAAGTCCTTTTAATGACGGGATCAATGCGTTCTGTTTCATGGTTTATGTCAGCGATGTACAATCCGATTTCAAGATCTCAGGCGAAAGCGACGATGATTATTCGTGGGATGCAGTATGGTTAAGCAAGGCGAGAAAAAATGAAAAGGGATGGGTTTGCGAGATGAAGATCCCCTACTCTGCCATCCGTTTTCCCAACAAACCACTGCAGGAGTGGGGTATTAACTGCCAGCGAAGCATCCGGCGGTACCGTGAGATTGATACCTGGAATTTTATCGACTCAAAAGTTTCCGGATATGTTAATCAATCAGGACTTCTCGAGGGAATTAGCCAGATCAAACCCCCGCTGCGGCTTTCGATTTCCCCTTATCTATCGGGTTATTTGCAAAATGCCCCGGGGGATAAGAATTACCGGTTCTCTTACAATTACGGCGCTGACCTCAAGTATGGCATCGATCAGAGTTTTACCCTCGACATGACCCTTATCCCCGATTTTGGCCAGGTGCAATCGGACGACAAGGAGTACAATTTCTCCCCATATGAGATCCGGTACGAGGAACGCCGGCAGTTTTTCACGGAAGGAACGGAATTATTCAACAAAGGAGGTATCTTTTATTCGAGAAGGATCGGCAGTGAGCCCAAGGGATACTCTAACGTGTATGCTGCAACCGAAGTGAACGAAAAAGTGACCGACAACCCGACCCAGACAAAACTCATCAATGCTTCCAAGATTTCGGGCCGAACCACCGGCGGGCTCGGTATCGGATTTTTCAATGCCATGTCGGCAAATACCTGGGCTACGATCACCGACACCATCACCGGTGAAACCCGGAGATTTCTCACACAGGGGTTTACCAATTACAACATGTTTGTTTTAGATCAGAACCTGAAGAACAACTCGTACATTGATTTCCTGAACACGAATTACTTTATGCCAACCGAAGGCTATACCGCCAATGTGACCGGTACCACCTTCCGGTTTGCCAATAAAAAGTACACCTACGCCTTATCTGGGAACGGATTCATAAGCCAGAAATATTACAGTCACGCCGCCCCGGAATTTGGCTACCATTACGCGTTATCCTTCGGGAAGATCTCCGGAAATTTTAAGTTCAGTTACAACCAATTGCTTGAAACCGACAAGTACGATCCGAATGACATGGGTTTTAACACCATCAATAATAAATTCAATAATACCCTGTCGTTTCAGTATAATTTGTATAATCCCTTCTGGAAGGTGCTCAATTGGTACAATTCACTGGAAATAAATTACAACACACTATACAACGGGTTGAAGTACACATCGCTTTATATTGATGGCTCGACCACTACGACCACCAACAAGCACCTCACACTCGGGGCCAATCTGGAAACGCAGCCGGTTGAAGGTCATGATTATTATGAACCGCGGGTGGATGGATGGATGTACAAATCGCCGGCCTATGTGTTTCAGAATGTATGGGTATCTTCTGATTACCGCAAAAAGTTCGCTCTCGACGGTTCATTGGGCATCCAATATTCGGGGCAGTATAAATCGACCGGGGTCGACTTTTCATTGTCGCCGCGATACCGGATTTCCGACAGGATCATGCTGATCTATCTCCTCTGGGTCAATAAAATAATGAATGATGTGGGATATGTGTCGGATTCGGTCGATCAGTCGGAACATACCGTAATCCTCTTCGGCCGGCGCGACCGGCTGACCGTGATGAACCTGCTCGAAGCCAACCTGATGATCACCAGTACCATGAGTATTGATCTCAGGGCACGCCATTACTGGGTTTCAGCCCCATACCTTTCTTTCTATCAACTTCAGCCCGATGGATCGCTCCAGGATGTCGAATATCACCAGGATGCCGATATCAATTACAACCTGTTCAACCTCGACCTGACCTATATCTGGAATTTCGCTCCCGGTAGCCAGATATCCATAATGTGGAAAAATGCGATCAACACGTACGATCAGGAAACCCCGCCGGATTTTTTCGATGATTTCAGGAAAACCATGCTGGCTCCGGCCTCCAACAGCTTTTCCATCAGGATCATCTATTATCTCGATGCGTTGTACTTCAAAAAGAAGAAGAAATCCCTGTGAACTTCTGATAACCCAGCATGTTTTTTTTGAAGTCTGATTTTTTTATCTGAACTTTGGTTCGCATTAAGTTTTCCTTTTCAACACAAACCGGTGATGCCTCTTATAAGAAGAAACGAAAGAATTTCCCTTTTCATTCTTATTGCCGCAATGATGATTGTGGTGGTATCAGGAAGCCTTTTTACCCGCTGGCGTTGTAAAGAAGTTGACCGGAGGATCCGCGAGGATATCCTGATTCAGACTATGGAAATTGCTCAGACCATCAACCCGGTGCTGGTTAAAAAACTGACTTTTACTGGTTCCGATTATAAACTTCCGGAATACCAACAGATCAGATCCCAGATGATAGCCTATGGAAAACTTATCCGGCAAAGGGGAATATACAGTATGGCCCTGAGGGGATCCGATATTGTTTTCGGTCCGGAGAATTATCCTGAGGGCGATCCGATGGGAGCAGGTCCCCCGGGTACTATTTACGAACAACCCGACGAAGCTGATTTCAAAATTTTTAATGACGGAAAGCCTGTAGTCACAGGTCCGGTTACCGATGAATATGGAACGTTTATTTCGGGTATGGCACCGGTTTTTGATCCTTCGACCGGCAAAGTACTCATCGTGATCGGAATTGATATCATGGCAGAGGAACTGCAAAGCGCCATTGCCAAAGCCAGAATACAACCAATTGCAGGAATGATCATTCTTCTGCTTTTACTGGGTACAGGATTTTACCTGATACGATACCGGAACCGGCTTCCAGATGAATCAAAAATGAAATTCCGGCATATTGAGACCTATCTGACCGCAATTGTCGGGGGTCTGGTGACCCTGGTTGCCTTATTTACCGTCAGGGGATCTGAGACCAGGGAGAATAATTACCTGTTCAGGATCAAATCCAATTCAGAGATCGATGCCGTCAGAAAGGAATTCATCAAAGTAAATCAGGAATTGCTGACGCTTGAGACATTTTTTATCAACAGCAGAACCGTAGAGAATGACGAATTTTTCAATTTTACTACATCTTCAGGATTCAATAAAATAGCTGCAAAGTTTTTCTGGGTTCCCAGAGTTGGCAGACACCACAAAGAGCTTTTTGAGAAAAACAATCTTTGTTTCACCAGAAACCCAGGCACTTTAATGGAGTATCGACCGGGGGGAAAGATCGGGCCTGCCGGCATCAGAGATATTTACTATCCGGTTTGCTACGCCGACTCTTCCGGTATCCCCGTTCTAACTCCCGGTTTCGATCTCGCTTCGATCCCCGGTGTTACTGCTGCCATGGAACATGCATTGAACAGTAAAATGACCACAGGGGTGGAACACGATGAAAACTATCGTACTGTTTTCGATAACTCAACCATCCTCGCCCTCGACCCAGTCTTCAAGACTTTAAACACATCCATTCCGGAATCAGACAGGGCCGCCAAAATCGACAGTAGCTTTATCGGCGCACTGGTCAATGTTTCTGTAATTATACAAAATGCCATGAAGTCGAATTCCGTTCTCGGCCCGCAACTCGACATCGACCTGGTAGACCTGACCCACAAACCAAATCCTGTGAGAATTTCTGAACCTCTCACACCTGAGACCCGGAATAAAGAATTCGATTTGGATGACTACAAAAGAAAAGGGTTCCATTATATGGCTCCGCTCTTTATGTTCGGAAAATCCTATGCCCTTATTACATACAGCGAAACATTGGACCAGAAGGCAAATGCAGTTCCAAATTCCTGGATGCTATTATTAATCGGAATATTATTTACCGGCATTACCACTTTCTTTATCCGCTCTATCCAAAACAAACATATTACCCTTGCGCGAATAGTCAAACAACGCACCTCCGATCTGGAGAGAGCCATGGAAAAAACCCTTGAAAGCGACCGGTTAAAATCATCCTTTCTGGCCAACATGAGCCATGAGATCCGGACACCGATGAATGCCATCGTGGGATTCTCATCGTTGCTGGGCGAACCTGACATCCCGGAACAGGAGCGCGAAAAGTACATCGAAATCATCAAGACCCGCTCCGACGATCTGCTACACCTTGTCAATGATATCCTCGAAATGTCGCGGCTTGAATCGGGCACTGTCCAACTGGTAAAAAGCCAGGTGGATCTTGATGAAATGATGGATGAACTCTCGGTTATATTCAACCAGAAACTTTTAAAAAATCACAAAACAGAAGTCCGGTTAATAATCGAGGAAACAGATCATAACTATACAAAAATCATTTCCGACGGGTACGTCATCCGGCAGATTTTTTCGAATCTCCTCGAAAATGCCATAAAGTTTACACACAAAGGTGAAATCTGGTTCGGTTACCGCACCGATGAACATTCCGTTGTCACCGGTTTTGTGCGCGATTCGGGAATCGGTATATCCCCGGAAAACCAGAAAGTGATCTTTGATAGTTTTCGTCAGGCGGAAATTCATGATATCCACCAGTATGGCGGAACCGGGCTCGGTCTTTCCATCTGTAAGGGATCGGTAGCCTTGCTTGGCGGGACGATCCGTGTTGATTCGGCTCCCGGTTCGGGAAGCCAGTTTATCTTTACCTTTCCGACCGAATTCGTGCCGGTTACAAAACAACCGGAAAGCATTCCATTATCTGTACAACCTGAAGAAGTCCGTTACACCTGGTCTGGCAAAAAAATCCTGGTGGTTGAAGATGAACCATCGAACCTCGATTACCTGGTCACGATTCTGAGCCATGCCGGTGCAGAACTGGCGACAGCCGTTACCGGAAAAGAGGTTCGTGATCTTTACCCTGTCATGGATACCATCGATCTGATATTGCTCGACATCAGGTTACCCGACGTCAGCGGTACAGATCTATGCCATGAAATTAAATCGAAATTCTCTTCCGTGATCATTATTGCCCAAACTGCATTTGCACTTCCCGGAGACCAGGAAAAAGGAAAGGAAAAAGGCTTTGATGATTATGTTACCAAACCCCTCGACCGCAGGGCACTCCTGCGCAAAATTGACACCTTCCTGAAAAAGAAAGGCTAATCGAAAAAACCAGATCTTTACGGTTCAACTACCGGGATGTTTTCCCGGTCGGTAATCACCTTCCCGTCCTCCAGCACGATGATCCGGTGCGCTTTTTCCACCACACGCTGATCGTGGGTTGAAAAAATGAAAGTAACCTGTTCTTCATGATTCAGGCGCTCCATGATCCCGAGGAGGTTCCGGGTCGATTGAGAATCGAGATTCGCCGTAGGCTCATCCGCCAGGATAAAAGCGGGCCTTGAGGCGAGCGCCCGCGCAACGGCCACCCTTTGCTGCTGCCCCCCCGATAATTTAGAGGGTCGGCTGTGGATCCGATCGCCCAACCCGACCGACTCCAGCAATTCCATGGCCCTTTTCTCGCGGTCAGCCCGTGGAATTTTCTGAAGGTGCATGATGAATTCCACATTTTCCATTGCCGTAAGAACCGGGATCAGGTTGTACGACTGAAAGACAAAACCGATGTTCCGGAGCCTGAAATCGATCAGTTTCCTGCTGCTTAGCCGGGTAATGTCATTCCCGCCGATCAGGATGGTACCGCGATCCGGTTTATCCAGTCCCCCGATCATGTTCAGCAGGGTCGTTTTTCCCGATCCCGACGGTCCGACAATCGCAGTGAATTCCCCCTCTTCAAAATTCAGGTTGATCCCGTTCAGGGCGCGAACCTCAATCTCCGAATCGTGGTAGCTTTTTTCCAGGTTTTCAATGGCAATGATACTCATAGTTAATGGTTATTCGTTACGCACTGCATCGGCCGGCCTGAGACGCAACGCTTGACGCGCGGGATACAGGGAGGCCAGGATACCGGTAAAGATCACAAGAATGGTCAGGTTGATAAAGAAATACAGATCTAACGAAGGATAAAGCACCGGGTTGTACCCGATTTTTTCAAAGCCTTCGGCAAAGGATCCCAGGTTTATCCCGGTATGTCTTGTGTACACTGTGAGGCCCGTTGCAAGGATTATCCCGATTATCCCTCCGGTCAGCGACAGGAATACCGACTCGAGCATGATCATCAGGAAGAGGCGGAACTTATTCATGCCGATCGCGGCCAGCATGCCCAGCTCACGGGTACGCTCCAGAATGGCCATCAACATGGTGTTGACAATTCCAAAACCCAGTGCCAGCAAAATGATACCCATGAACAGATAAAGCCATAAATCCATAAAGTCATTAAGCATACCCAGTATGGGATCGATCTCTTTCCAGTTCTGCACTTTCAGGTCCGGGAAAGTGGATTGCAACAGTTTCTGAACCCGGGCGGTTTCATCGGGATCTTTCATCCTGATTGCGATTTCATGACTTAACAAACTGTCGGCCCCGAGCAACGTACAAATATCTGATCGGCCTACAAAGACATTCATTTCATCGAAAACGGAATTACTGGTCCGGTAAATCCCGCAGATCCGGAAAGCGCCGCCGGTCAGGTTCCCCTGCATATCCTGAAAAGTAAGGATGATCTTTGAATTTTGCCGGACCTTCAGCTTCTTAACCAACGCCTGTCCAACCACGATGGGAACTCCCCTCCCGCCCTTGAACCATCCCCCGCAGGTATCGCAAATCAGTGAATGGATCTCCGTTACCTGCCGTTCAAGGTCCGGGTCGATCCCGTTAACCATGACACCGATCCCGGCATTAGCGCTCCCGGCCATCGCCATGAACTTCACACGCGGCGACCAGGCTTCTACCGATCGGATGGTATCCAACACAGCAGCAATTGGCTTATAGCCTGTTCCGATAAAATAGGTCACCTCCTGATCCTCGATATACTTTGGATTGTGAAGTTGCAGATGGGAGGTCTCCCGGCTCACCGCTTCCCGTACGCGCTGATCGCTGGTGCCTTTGAGCACCGCCGAAGAGAATATGCCACCGAGGAGCCCAAGGGCTATTGCCATGACCACCACCAGGCTTCGCATCCTGTTTCTCCAGATATTTTTCCAGGCTACACTCCAGATCATACGTTTCGTTTAACGTCGGATTGCGTTGATAACATTCAGCCGTCGGACCCGCATCACCGGCAACAGCATCACTACCATGATGATCAGCAACACGATCACCGATTGCGCGATGAAATAATCGGGTGTCCACGCCGTCGGCATCGAGGGCTCAAATCCCATCCGGATGGTGGATTTGGCCAGTTCGCCGGTCAGTGGAATCGGGTGAATATAAAAATAATAAATCAGCGGCAAAGCAGCAAGAACGCCGGTAACGATTCCCAAGATTCCCAGCAGGAAGGTCTCTCCGACCAGGATCCACATCAATTGTCTTTTCTGCATCCCTACGGCGATCATCATGCCGAACTCCCGCATGCGCTCATTGAGCATCATCAGCATGGTTCCGAAAATTCCAAACCCCACGATCATGTATAGAATTCCGAGCATGATCAGCCCCGAGGCGCTGTCGGCCCGGATTTGCTGCACCACATCCGGCATCATCTCCTCCCACGTCATCACTTCATAAACGGCGGGATCTGTTTTCCTTCTCAGAGTTTCAGCAACCTTTAGATACCGCGAAGGATCCGTCACGTTGAATGCAACGGAGGTGACCATGCCATCGGCGCTGAACAGGTTTTGCGCGGCTTCCAGGCTGAGGTACACCAACCTGCCGTCGAGGTCGGGCGAAGGAAACCTTACAATCCCTTTGACGGGGAACACACCGGCAGCACTGTTTCCGTGATAGCCCTGACCAATGATGACAAGGGTGTCGCCAATCCCGATTTTCAGGTAACCGGCCAGCCGTTCCGACACGAGAGCGCCTGAATCGGCCGTTGTAAGATAGGTTCCCCTTACCAGCTTCCTTTTCAGGGAGGTAAGACCGTTTTCATCCTCCGGGTGCACCCCGTTCACCAGCACACCCCGGGTTTGCAACCCGGATGAAGCCAGTGCAAACGATTCAAGCCTCACGGTATAACCCGACGATCCCGGCAGCGAAACCAGTATCTGATTCAGCGTCGGATCATTGACAAAGCTGTTGTTCAATACCTGCTCATTCCAGTAACCCTTTGCATGAAGCTGGAAATACCCGGAATAGGCATGCACGATGTTGTTCACCATCAACTCATAACTACCCAGTTGAAACGCCCGCATGATCAGTGCAAACCAGATCGCGAAGAACACCGAGGTCGCGGTGATCAACGTCCTGCGCTTGTTTCGCCACAGGTTTCGCCAGGCCAGGGTGAGCAGTTCCATGGAATTATTTCAGATTTTTCATTCGTTGCTGTGAAAAAAAAGCATCTGGTAAGGGAATATTAAATTTGGCGCTGCGTATTTTCACGATGGTCTTCTGTTTGGGTTTATCCTCCGGAATGATCTCAAAATAGGTCGGGATCTTCCGGTCATACATGAATTTTATTTCCGAAAGCAGATGGGTCTTCACACGGTTCCCGTCTTCATCGAAATAGACGGCCTTCAGCTCGTAATATGCATCTTTACTGATCCACAGATGGATTTTTCCCCAGACAACCGCGGCATTTTCCTTGGGAATGAGTTCGATCATATAACAGGAATAACCCGAAACCATTTCGGTTCCGATAATTGCATGGGTATAGTCCATCACTACGGATGATTCTTTCAGGATGTCATCGTTGGTGTAATCCGATCCCATCCAGCCCTGCGACATCATTGAAGGCGGCAGCTTGATCATCCGGTTGATGGTCGGATTCCAGCTCCACATGTCATTGCCGAGCTTCAGAAACGACTGCCCGCTCTCCTTTGGCGGTGCGGTGATCAGGGTCATCGAAAGGTTCCTCCCCTTTCCCCAGCTTTTAAAAGTGACCGATCGCTGCCAATCCGGACGCACAATGGTCATCTCCATTTCACTTTCGCTGGTAACTCCCTGCATCAGATCATCGGCCTTCTTTACAATTTCCGTTGCATCCTGCGGGAAGCCGCAAGTCACACACGCTAAAAAAAACAGCAGACACCCTATTCTGTTTAACATACGACTTTTGATAATATTGCAAACAACTTCTGCATTCATTTAAAAGCTCCATTTCACGCGGAAAGTCCCCAGAAATGATTTGAAGTAAACATTTTCCATCAAAGGATCGGGACTTTTAAAGCGACCGTTAAAATACTGAATAAACAGACTCAGGTCGATATTTTGCCTGACATTGTAATTCAAGGTCGGTCCGACGAAATACCCGGCAAGGTCGGGGAAATACATGGTTGCCAGGGAAACATCGAAAAGCGGGGTGACCGGGTAGGATCCCATCAGAAAAATATTCCATTCGGCAAAGGATAACAATTTTGGCGTGGAAGGAGCCTGGTACACGTTTACCATACTTTCGGGGCGGTAACCGGCGGGAAGCTGGTTATAAAGCACCTGAAACGTCAGGGCAAGCGAATTTGAAAAAGTGTAATCCGCTCCGATGGTTGCGAGCAACACCCCCGAGGTATCATTCCAGTTATTCTTGGGCTGATAATAATTAACCTCGCCCCGGAACGCGGCGCCGGAGATGTTACCCGACCAGCCTGCGCCGACGACATAATCCTGGTCATCAACCAGCCCGGCCAGAAACTGAACGTCAAATCCTCCTGTGTTGAACCTGCCCAGGGCCGCACAGGTCAGCTTCCCCTTTGAATTTAACTTGGCCGCAAGTTCCAACACGGAAGTCGCCGAAGGATAAACCTGGAGGCGGATTGCATCGCTTCCCGGACGTTCGGGGTAATCGACGTCAAAATAGGAATAGGTGTTGAACAGGTCGTTGGGATTCCAGACCAGGGTTTGCCCCCAGTTGATCCGTTGACGACCCGCAGTTATCTGGAATTTACCCAAAGTTCCCGAAATCCATGCCCGGTCAAATTGGGTTAAAAGGGCAGCTGAAGCCGATGACCAGAGATCCCAGGTCATGTTTACCAGACCGTTGTCATTAAAAAGAACTCCTTTGTATGCCGGATTCGCGGTCAGCGATTGACCGAAAACAAACCGGGTTCGCAACCCGACTCCCATTCCGAACACCTTCGCCGGATTCCAGGTAAAATCAAAGCGGTTGTGAATCTCATTGTCGAAGGTCCATGGATCTTCCACCGCAGGGAATTGAACCATCTGCATATCATCAAGATACCCCTTGAGCTTCCACGAACGTTCTGCTGATTCCTGGGAAATACCCAGTATCGGAATCAGAAGCATCAACCCGGTGATTAAAAAAAACGGTTTCAACACTGTAAAACTAAGAAGCTTCGACCACTTTTCAAAAGCCGGTAAAAACTATTGATAACCTGATTTTCAAAAAAAAGAACGTCTATCTTTGCTGAACCAGGGGCGGCAAGAACCAACCACCGGGATGTATTCGTAAATACTACAACACCAACGATATGAACTACCTTGCTAAAGCGCTGTTGTATATCCTTTCAGTATCCGTCGTTTTTTTCATGGGATGTTCCAGGAAAGATTCTGATCCGGAGCCCACGCCAACAGAAATCCCAATAGGGGTCGTGGTCTCACTTACCGGATCCTTCAGTCCTTACGGACCGATTCAGCAAAACGGCGTCCTGCTCGCCATTTCGGAGATCAACAGCAAATCGCTCCTCCCCGGAAAAAAGATCACGCCCTATATCGTGGATGACCGCTCCGTACCCGATACCTGCCGGAGCGTATTTCTGGATCTGATCAACACCCGAAAAGTCGTGGCAATCATCGGACCGACCTCATCAAACTCGGCTTTTGCCGCCGATACGATCGCACAATACCGGAAGGTGGTGGTCGTAGGGATATCCAACACCGTTCCCGGGATCACCGGTATGGGCGATTATATTTTCCGGAACAGTCTTCCCGAATCGGCCGTGATCCCCAATACAGTGCGGATCACCCACGATGCCCTTAAATATTCGAAAGTCGCCGTCGTTTACGGGGACGATGATCCCTATACCCTGGGAGCCTACAATTCGTTTAAAAGCGCCCTCGAATCCACGACGGGTGTGAGCATCGTCGCCACCGAAATAGTTCATAAAGGTGATTACCTGTTCACGGACCTGATCAACCGAATCAAAGCATCCGGCCCCGATATCATTGTGGTTGCCGCGCTGGTCAACGAAGCCTCGCGGTTCATGGTTCAAGCGCGGAACCTGGGAATTCCCGACAGCATCCGTTTTTTGGGTGGTAACAGTTTCAACACTTCCAAACTGTGGCAACAGGCCGGGAACGCCGCTCAGGGAGCCATCTGCGGAACAGCATGGATCTACACGGAAGAAACGCCTGGCAACGCAGCTTTTATCGAAAACTATATCAGCATTTACGGTGCCCGCCCCGACCAGTTTGCAGCACAAGCCTATGCCGCCATTTACATCCTCGCCGATGCCTTGAAGCGTTCAGGCCAACTGAATTCAACCGACCTCCGCAATGCACTTGCTGCCACCACCAACCTGCCAACCGTACTGGGAATGTTCTCGTTCGACGGAAACCGGGACCCCGTGCATCCACCGGTGGTTCAGGAGTTGATCGATGGCGAGTTTGTGGTATTCAAACCCTCCAGGCGATAAGTCAATTAACAGTATCCTGCTCCCTCGGCTTCACAAACCAGCCCAGCCATACCGAAGCGAGTCCCCACCCGATAGTCAGATCTATAACCTGTGTTCTGATGAAGCTCCAGGGAAACTCCCACCAGTTCATGAAGGCTAACGCACCCTGCAACATGGCGAAGACCGCGAATAACATCGATACGGTAAAGCGCGACCAGAAACAGGAGAATTTCCCCATGTACATGATAAAGGCCGCGATAAAGGCGGTGAGGAATGCGAACAGGATCCCTTTGATCATCGTTCCCATCGAAAAGTCCGTCATCGCGGGATGGAAGAACACCATTGCCCAGGGATTTCCGATCATGGTTTTCTCCAGCTCCTGCTGGCGGGCCTTGAAGTCAGGACTGTTCTGATCGGCCATGGGCATCATGTACATCCCTTCGGCGGGAAGGGTTCGGGATAAAAATTCGAGAATCGTATCCTGTTGTTTTGCATAGGTATAGAAATTCTTGTGGAATCCTCCTACCCACATGGTGGTCTGGAATCCGAAATAGATCAGGGTTCCGACCAATGCGCCGATGATAACTTTTTTCATGTTGCTTTAATTTAAGTTTGAACTTCAACTGCAAATTTATACTGCACCATTATAAAAACGCAAATCAATTTTATAATCATCAAAAAATTAACGCTTATTACTGGTTGCGAGTACACATAGACACACAGAAAAAAAGATCGCGATTGTTGAAATCTTCTGGTAAACAGGATATCACCTTTTACCTTTCCGGAGGATAACGGGGAAAAAGCCATGAACACCGTGAAAGTGTTTGAAAACAGGAAAGTAAAGTCTGTTTGGGAAGAAGAGGATCTCGAAACAGAATTAAGTTGGTGGTGGGAGCCAGCAGAACCATCCTGAAAACCAATGATGGCGGGATCATTCGGACAGTCCAGGCTTAGGGTCAGACAGCCCGCTAATTCAATGTACCTTCAAATTGCACTTTTATTCCGCAATGAAAAAAGCCCCGAAAGTTCTGTTATCCGGGGCTTTTCAGTGCAAGTAAGTGAAAAAGTGTTTGAGCGGTAAATGGGGATCGAACCCACGACCCTCAGCTTGGGAAGCTGATGCTCTACCATCTGAGCTACTACCGCGTGGCATATTTGAACGACAAAATTAAGAAAAGTTTACCAAATCCTGTATGATTATTTCCTGAATTCAGGATTCATTCCTCCTTTACCCGCCTGCCTCCCGTTCACTCAATTCAAGCCAACGGTCAGTTTTAGCCTCAATTTCTGCAAGGATAACGGCAAATCGTTCCGACTTCTCGATTAAATCTGCCGGTGAAAGTGTTCCCGAGTTCAACGAAGCCTCCGTAGCAGATTTTTCGTCCTCGAGGAGTTGAATCTCCTTTTCCAACTGCTCAACCTCCCGCTTTTCCTTAAAGGTCAGCTTCTTATCATCAATTACCTTCTCCTTAACGACCGGCTCCCCGGGAACGGCTTTCCTGCGCTGAAACTGCTCCCGCCTTTTACGTGCCTCACACCACTCACGGTATTGTGTATAGTTTCCCGGAAAATCCCTGATCCTTCCATCATCTTCAAAGACCAACAGGTGATCGACTATCTTGTCGAGAAAAAAACGGTCATGGGTAACCACCACAATACATCCGTTAAATGAACTCAGATACTCCTCCAGAATATTCAGCGTCAGGATGTCGAGGTCGTTGGTGGGTTCATCAAGGATCAGGAAATTCGGACTGTGCATGAGCACGGTAACCAGATACAGCCGCCGTTTTTCGCCGCCACTCAGCTTATAAACCGGTTGGTAATGAGAATGATAAGGGAACATGAAATAATTCAGAAAAGCGGCAGCCGATACCGTCTCCCCGTTACCCAGCCTTACAACGTCGGCAATTTCGCGCACTACTTCGATCACTTTGGTTTGTTCGTTGAACGAGAGCCCCTGTTGCTGATAGTAGCCGAAAGCAACCGTTTCACCGGTCTGAATATGCCCTTTTACAGGCCGTAACCTGCCGGTGAGGAGATCCAGAAAGGTCGACTTGCCCGAGCCATTCTTCCCGATAACCCCGATCTTTTCATTCCGCTTGAAGGTGTATGAAAAATTCTGTAAAACGGAGAGATCGCCCCAGTTAAATGATACATCATGGAGTTCAAGGATCTTCTTCCCCATCCTGACGCCTTCAATGTTGATGTTGATCCGCTCCTCGTGAATCTTTTTAGAAGCTACTTCTTTGAGTTCATAAAAACTGTCGATACGTGCCTTTGCCTTGGTGGTCCTTGCTTTGGGCATGCGTCGCATCCATTCCTGTTCCGTCCGTAACAAATTACGGGCACGCTCGGTCTCCTTATTCTGAATGTTATATCGTTCCGACTGCTTTTCAAGAAAATAACTGTAACTGCCTTTGTACCGGAATACAGCAGCATGCTCCATCTCGAGGATTTCATCGCATACCCGGTCCAGAAAATAGCGGTCGTGGGTCACCATCAGCAGGGTAATCCGGGCCTTGCACAGGTATTCCTCCAGCCACTCAATCATCTCCACGTCGA
>JAQWBQ010000123.1 GCA_028706295.1 Bacteroidales bacterium | reverse complement strand
GCACAGGCCAGCCTTTACTTTCCCGGTATCATCCGCCACCAGGGAATCTGGATTTATGCCGGTTACCAGCAAACACGCGAAAAAGACAACCTCGCATTTTCCTATGCCGACCTGATCGGACTTCCGCGCGGATTCAGCGACATCGACGAATCCGACCTGCTGAGTTGCAAAGTCAACTACAAGTTTCCATTGATTTATCCTGATCTCAGCGCCGGATCGGTCATTTATCTCAAACGGGTCAAGATGAACCTCTTTTACGATTTTGCCTGTGGATGGTACGGTCCGGATGCCGGCCATGCGGCTGAAGTGACGCCTTTGTGGTACCAGTCGACCGGCGCCGAACTGACCTTCGATTTTCACCTGCTCAGGTTTGTTTATCCCTTCGAGATGGGCGTCAGGTCGGTATATTTTCCAATGACCGGCGGCTGGGGCTGGGAATTCCTCTACTCCGTGGCGGTGAACTAATGAAAATCAAACATATTAGTTTCTCTGCAGTTTTTGTTGAAGAACCTTCCGGAGGTTTTCAGCCTACGTTGAAGAAATTCCTGATATAAATTCGCAGGATGCCACGATGAGAGAGAGATGAAACAACTTGCGTTTCAGTCTGAAATGGGTTACCTTTGTATTTTATAGTACATCTGATGGTCAGACAAAGGATTTATATTGATATATCTGTTATCGGGGAATATTTTATTATTGTTTAAAAAAACAAGGATATGGAACTCAAACATATCAGTTTCACTGCAGTTTTTGTGGAAGAACCTTCCGGTGGTTATTCAGCCTACGTTGAAGAAATTCCCGGTGCAAATTCGCAGGGAGAGACGTTGGGAGAAGCAAAGTCAAATCTTGAAGAAGCAATACAGCTCGTTCTTGAAACCAATAAAATTTTAGCGCAAAAAAACCAGATCAAGGGAAATAAAAGTTTCAGGGAACCCTTATCATTTGCCGGATGAAAAGGACGAAGCTAATCCGGCATCTTGAAATCCAGGGCTGTTATTTATTGCGTGAAGGCTCCAATCACAGTATTTATTATAATCCCGAAAACAATACCATTTCAAGTGTTCCAAGACATGTCGAAGTAAAAAAATTCATTGCACATAAAATTTGTAAGGATTTGGGCCTAAGCATGGTAAAGGAGAACTGAACGGCCCATATGCCATTTATCATTTTCTACCCGAAACGCGAAACCCGAAACTTGAAACTTGAAACTCCAACCCGTCATCCTTCCCGATCCTTCCTCCCCTTTTTAGTCGCGAACAGCCCCGCCGTGTACCGGTCGTACAACTCAAAAAGAAACTCGATGCGGCGGGTTTCGTTGGGAAAAGGCTGCGGGCGGTAGCACAGATCGACGGCCCGGTCCAGCTCCTGGTGCGCTTTTACAAGCCCGGGAGGCTCATTTATCTTGTTGCCCAAAACTCAGGGTTACGGCTTGTATGGAAGATAGCCAGAATGAGTATGGTTTTATTGGCGGCGTCAATAGTGTAGTGTACCATAAATGGAAATACATTTAAAACGGCAGTCCGGACTTTGTCGTACCGGACAACTGAAGCCTCAGGGTTTTGCGTGATATAATGTACTTTTTCGCGGACTTCAGCAATAAATCTTTTTCCAAGCCCCTCTTGCATTTTATTGTACCACTTTGCGGCCTCCCGGATATCCTCTTTTGCAAGGGGCAATATTACTGATTTATACATTAAAGTTCTTTTTCGATTTCATCGATTGCCGCATCAAATTCCAAGGCAGAACCAGGATTTTGTCGATATTCATCAACGCGCTGTCTGATCAGATCTTTATGCCATTCCGGGATATCGACATCCTCACGTTCAATATCTTTGTATTTTCTTTTCAGGTCATTCCATTCATTGATCGGAATAAATACTCCGGTTGTTTGACCTTTGCTGTCTGAGATATATTGTAGGTTCATAATTGATTTATTTGCAATGTGTAAATCAGCTCTGTCATAAAATCACTGATTACCGGATCAGAAAAAGCACAGATGCCTAACTGCAAATATACGGAATTAAGCTGTTTTAAGCAATCCTAAATTCTCCGTCAAGCTGTTTCCTGGATTTTTCTGATACTATGTTAGCTATCCAAACCCGAAACCCGAAACCCGAAACCCGAAACGCCAAACGCGAAACACCAAACCCGTCACCCTTCCCGATCCTTCCTTCCCTTCTTAGTCGCGAACAGCCCTGCCGTGTACCGGTCGTACGACTCAAAAAGAAACTCGATGCGGCGGGTTTCGTTGGGGAATGGCTGCGGACGGTAACACAGATCGACGGCCCGGTCCAGCTCCTGGTGCGCTTTTACCAGATCGGGCGGCATGGTGAGGGGGTCGTAGAGGTCGGCGAGGGAGGAGTGATTTGAAGATTTGAAAATTTGAAAATTTGAGGATGATTCCGGATTGCCGTCGGACGCGGGATGTAAATAGCGCTCCCGGACTTCCAGCACCCGGCGGGCTGACTGCTCAACCGCTTGCTTTTGCTTATCCGTCGGATTCTCAGGCCAGGGGAAGTTGTTGTAGACGATGCTATTGGAATAACGATAATCACTTTTCAATCTTCCACACACATATTTAACCCAGGTCATGTGCATGATAGAGCTCAGTATTCCAAGTAAAAAATGATTTCCATTTGGGACAATAGAAACCAAATCATTTACAATAAAACTTTTGGGTAAAAGTCCGATTGGTATATAATTTCTTCGTTCAGATGATACTCTTGGGATAATTAAAAAATCTGAAGCGGGTTGTCGTATTTCTGCAAATCTTGTTGGAGTTTGGGCAAGTTTGACAGTAGCCTGTTTCGAGCTTGACAGTCTTGCCTTTCTTACACCTTCGATCCTTTTCAGTATCTCTGGAAATGTTCGTAATTCAGCAGGATTCACATCTACCAACCATAAACACCATCTTTCAATGTTATTGATGTATTCTTCGGAACCCAATATCCTTTTAAAAAACCTGGTTGCCAAAGGTTCCTTTTCTAATAATTTGGCCTTTTCGTCAGGAGTAAAGAACAAACAACCACCATCAACAGGCTTGTTTCCATAAATTAATTCGGGAACATTTGCCAAAGGCCGATTACGTGATAAAACCACAAAATCCTTCCCCTCCACTAAATAGGGATTGATGTTCGAAACCACCGATTCATGCGGTTCGCCGTTGATATCATGGTACTCAAAGATCCGTTTTTCGCGGGTGTCGAAATCGGCGAAACCGACAATCACCACGTGAACTGCTGCTTTTCCGCGGGCTTCGTTGCTCCATTTGAAGGTGCGGTGGGCAAAATGAATTTTGATGTGATAGCGGTTGAAGAGTTCGTTCCACAGCACGCCCACCTGCTCTCCCTGGGCGATGGAGTTGGTCGACACGAAGGCGCACCGGGTTTGAGCGGGAGCAAGCGCCGGATCATGCGGCGTAGTCAGGTATTTTGCGGCTTTCAGGTACCAGGCTGTGACGAAATCGAGCACCCCGGCGCCGTGAACGCCCGTGAAGACCCGTTCCATGTCGGCTTTCTGGGCGGCATTCATCAGGCTTTTCCCCACGAACGGCGGGTTTCCGAAGATGTAGTCGAAGCGGGCCTCTTTTTTATCCCAGGGGATAGGATCGATGAGGCTTTGCCAGTCGAGGCGCAGGGCGTTGGCGCAGACGATGTTGGGACTTTTACGCAGCGGGAGTCGGATGAAGTATTGTCCGAACTCTTCGCTGAACTGCATGTTCATCTGGTGGTCCATCAGCCAGAGGGCTACCTGTGCGATCTGCGAAGGGAACTCTTCGATCTCAATGCCATAGAAACGATCCACATCGAGTTTCAGCCGTTCCTGTATGTCCGACAGTTGCTGTCCCATCTGAAGGGTGCGAAGAATCCCGAGTTCGAGTAGCCGGAGTTCGCGGTAAGAGATCACGAGGAAGTTGCCGCAACCGCAGGCGGGGTCGAGAAACCGCAGCGAAGCGATTTTCTCATGTAACCGGATGAGCTGATTCCGGTTGTTTTTCACCGTTTCAAATTCCTTCCAAAGTCCGTCGAGGAAGAGTGGTTTGATCACCTTCATGATGTTCTTCTCGGAGGTGTAATGCGCCCCGAGGTTGCGCCGTTCGGCGGGATTCATCACGCTCTGGAAGAGGGATCCAAAGATGGCGGGCGAGATTTTTCCCCAGTCGAGGCCCGTACATTCGAGCAGGTTGTCGCGCATGGCCCGGTCGAAGGAGGCCGGCGGCAGCGTCTCGTCGAAGAGTTTTCCGTTTACATAAGGAAACGCGTTCAGATCCTCATCGAGGTTGGTGAGCCGTTTTTCGGGCGGTGTATTCAGCACATAGAACAGGTGCGAGAGATGTTGCGCCAGGTCGCTGCCGTCGCCGTGGGTTTTGTTTTCGATGTAATCGCGGAACTGGTCGCGTTCAAAGATCGTGGTATCCTCGGCAAAGAGGCAGAAGAGCAGCCTGACCAGGTAAACCTCGAGCGGGTGGCCGTCGTATCCTACCGACTTGAGCCGGTCGTGCAGTTTTCCCATCAGCTCCGCCGCGCGGATGTTCACCGGGTCCTGCTCGCGGAATACATGTTTCTGGTAGCCGGCGATGAAGCCGAATTCCTTGATATTCCGGTAGAGATCCTTCAGCTCAAACTCAAGCCGGCTGTCGGTTTCAAGGTCGTACAGCCTGAACCTCGCGAAATCGGATACCAGCACGTATTTCGGGAGCTCATAACCGGCCAGTCCCGGGAAATAATCGAGGGCCTGCTTGTAAGCTTTGTCGAGGCTCTTCCCTTTTGATTTATGTTCGACGAGGATGGTTCCCTTCCAGAGCAGGTCGATATAACCGGTACTGTCGTCGAGCTTTTTCACCGGTTTTTCGAACGAGGCGATCTTGCGGCGCGACACCCCGAACACGTCGAAGAACTGGTCCCAGAAGGTGCGGGCTTCCGCTTTCTCGCTCGACTCTCCTTCCCATTCGCGGGAGAAACGGATGGCGCGGTCTTTTATTTCGTTCCAACTGAGGGCCATGTAAGCAGGGTTAAGGATGGTCAGGCGAAATTAAACATATTTCAAAAGAAACGCTATCATTTAGCGCGGTTAAAACAAATGTATGACACTGGAATTTTTCGTCATTAACGAGCCTGTATTATGGAAAATACAGGCAAATAAGTGTAAATTATTTTTACACTTTTTACACCATTGTAAAGTTTTTTTTACACTTTTTCATCAAACCAATTTTTATATCACATTAGTTTTCTGTTCTTTAATGCATTGGTATGATTTTTGCTTATATTTAGTAATGTTTTTGTTATTGTAAAGTTAACATCTAAAGGCAAACCTCCTTAACATCCGGAGGTAAAGTTGTGATTTTCTATATCCTAAAAAATCGGAAAGAATAATTGTAATAAAAAGATGTTTAAAGAACATCTATAAATTAACCGAAATGATGATTATGATAAAAAATTGTCATCGTATATAGAGATATCAGTACCTAACACGAAGGGAGCAAAGGTTATTAAAAAATCAGTTATAATATAATGTCTTAACAGAAAGGAGGTGATGATGAGAATATTTTAGACTTAATTATTTATATTGAAAAATGAATAGTCCATTGTAACCATTATGTGTCACAATTAACTCTTTTAAAATTTTGTATAGTATGATTACAATGGAGCATTTAAAAAAATTATATGACACAATTTTAAATATTATAAGTATGGGTTCTTTGTAAAAGTAAGTGGGTAAATTTACCAAAACAAACATAACTCTCGGATGTTAACCCAAAAGGATTTGTTTGCCAAGGCATTGATGGTAGAAAAGCCCTGGTACATTCATGAGATTCAATT
>JAQWBQ010000054.1:21632-24441 GCA_028706295.1 Bacteroidales bacterium | reverse complement strand
CCGGTTCTTTCAGCGATATGCGATTCGGATGATCGTGAACGACCGCTCAAACCGGTCCATTCCGATCACTACACGGTCACCGGCTTTTTTATGGATCAGGGCTTTGGCCAGCGGCGACAAGAAGGAGATCTTTCCTCTGGAGATATCGGCCTCGTCGACGCCCACGATCCGGAAGTCCTGGACCTTGCCAGTTGCTTCGATCCGGAGTGTTACCGTTGCACCGAACCGGACTTCATCCTGTGGCTGTTCAACCGGATTGATCACTCTTGCTCCCGAAATGCGCTGTTCCAGCAATAAGAGCTTCGCATTGATAAGGTTTACCGCAATCCTCCGCTCATTTTCAAGGGTGCGGTCCACCTGCTCCCGCTGACGGGTCAGCGATTCCCGTTCAGCCAGCAGCAGGGCCATCCCTTCGGGGGTGACATAATTGGTGACGCCCGGGGGCAGGTCGGCCCTGGGTGGTACCATCGGGACCTCTTCCTGGTCGCCTTCCTTTACAAATCCCCTGCTCATCTAATTTAAATTCTTTGGGTTCACAATATCACTTCTCCAGTATTAAAAAAATATATAGCATTTTTCTTTGTGGTGCAGCCATACCGGCGGGATTAAATTTCTTCATTTGAAACCTGTTCCGGTTCGGCATTGCGATGATCCGGACGTTGAGGGTACTACCTCTTCATCAGCCTGAGGGTTGAGACCGATCCATCAAGAAAGACTTCGAGGATGTATACGCCTGGGCGGAAACCCGAGCAGTCAATCCGGTTAACAGCCGGTTTGCGGAAGGTGGCAATCCGGCGTCCTGCGAGATCGTTGACGTTTACCTGGCTTATCTGTTGTCCTCCTGCGACCCTAATGGTAACGATGCCTTCGGTGGGATTTGGTGTCAGACTGAGCGAGGACGCCTGCAGCAGGGGCTCTTCTTTTCCTGATATTAGTCCATATTTCAGCAGGGTACGGTTGTTTCCGGTCACATAAACCTCCTGGTTGTTCACTACCCAGATGCCATATAGCATTTCGCTGGTGAGTCCTTCGGCTTCACGGACCCAGGTTTGCCCGCCATTGGTGGTATGCAGGATCACGCCTGAAGTACCGACGGTCCAGACTTCCTGCTTGTTCAACGCTTTCACGGCCATCAGGGTTCCGGTTTTACCCTTGACCGGGTTCACCTGTTCGGTCCAGTCGTGACCGTTGTCGGTCCGGATGATCATACAGCCTGAGCTGTCCCATGCTCCGGCTGCTGTTGGGCTTCCAACGCACCATCCGGTCAGGGTGTCAACCATGTCGATCGCGTAGATTCCGTTTGTGCCGGGGTAGCTCTGGTCGATCATCATGACTCCGCGGGTCACCGGGGCAATGATCTCTTCGCCGGCGATGAACGCGTGATCCTTGTCGATGCAGGATACGGAGGTAATGTTCGACACATATCCCATCGTGTTGACCGAAATCAAACCGGTCGGAGTCAGTTGCTTGACCTTGCCGGTGAAACCGGTGCACATGCCTGTATCGCATCCGGGTGCGAAATCAATGTCCATCAGGGTTGACCCGAAACCAAAAGGTTTGCGCACCCAGGTTGTTCCGCCGTCGGTCGTGTTGTAAGTCTGACCTTCCACACCGCCGCACCAGCCGTTCAGCGCATCATTCATGTGAATGGCGTGGGTCCCGTACAGGGTGGTCTGGATGGTGAAGGTCTGTCCCCGGTCGGCCGAGAAGTAAATCTCACCGGGTACTCCGTTCAGGTAGGTTCCATAACCGGAGGTGATCCACATCGAATCGCCAACCATGGCAATATCGCTGATGGTAGCGGTTGACGGAGTGTTTGGCAGGTTTCCGCCTATATTCATCCAGCCATATTGCTGGGCAAGACAAGGAGAAAACAGGAGTAAAAGAATACCTGTGGCAAGAGAGGTAACCGTTTTCATTTAAGACTGATTGACTGAATGACTGATTGATTGATTGACTGAATGACTGATTGATTGAATGACTGATTGATTGATTATTGATTTTTCAATTTTCCATTGTCCATTTTCCATTATCATTGTCCATTATCCATTATCCATTGTCCAATGTCCATTATCCATTGTTCATTGTCAATTGTCAATTGTCAATTGTCAATTGTCAATTTTCCCAACTTCCTTCCTTACAACCTCCTCCCATTTCTCCAGGGCTTTTTTATTCTCACCGGTTTTGACCTCTCCCAGGTACCGGTTCGTGATGGCCTTTGCCGATTTGAGGGTGGACTGATAAACCGAATCCACTTGTACTACCGTCCATTTGCGTGAATCGAGGACACGCTGCATCTTTCGCCGCTCTATTTCGTAAAGGTCAAAATACAGGTTGATGAAGGTTCCGGTGTACTCTTCCCAGGGAAGGTGAAACATCGAACGCCATTCGTCGAATATTGTATAAGACCTGCAGAAACAACTATCGTTGATGCAGGTGACATCGAGCAGCAACTGGACTTCCAGCCGGTACAGGTTGGTCCTGATGGCGCCGTTGATCTTTATCGGGGGATACTCCCGGTTCTGGGAGAGCGACCGGTTGAGGGTGATCCGCCGGGTGGAATCCCAGAAAGTGTAATAACTCTTCGCGAGGCTTGAATCATAGTGAACCTGGTCAAGGAAATCCCGCCCATGTCCGGACTCACTGAAATTGAGGGTCACTCCCTTTCCGGTAAAGAATCCAAGTTCCTTTTTCTGTTCTTCCGAAAGCGCCAGTACCTGGTTGGTTGACCAGAACTCCCGGTTGAAAGGAATGATCGACATCTTATGATAATCGTCATACCCGCTGAAATATTCGAACCTGGGGAGAA
>JAQWBQ010000054.1:0-21532 GCA_028706295.1 Bacteroidales bacterium | reverse complement strand
AGTTCCTTTTTCTGTTCTTCCGAAAGCGCCAGTACCTGGTTGGTTGACCAGAACTCCCGGTTGAAAGGAATGATCGACATCTTATGATAATCGTCATACCCGCTGAAATATTCGAACCTGGGGAGAATAAACGGTTCTTCGTAATCGTACAGGAAAAGGATCCCGTGGGTTTCGATCTTTCGGGAGCTGCTGTTTCCCGGGGTGATGACTCCCTGTGGGTTCCGGGTGGTATGGTAATTCAAGGTATAGCTGAAGCGGACCTGTTCGAGTGTATTTCCTGTTTCGGTTTTCCGGAAGGTCTCATTTATGGACAGATTCACCTCGTCGATACGGTCGCCGGGATAGATCGGGGCAAAGGGATGCCGTGACGTGTTGACAGTTTCGAGATAGATCTTCACGATATCGTTGGTTTTGAGGTCGATCCATACCGATCCGCTGAAATAATTCCGGATGTCAGAGCGGGGCCGAAAACCGATACAGACCATATCTGAGCTGCTTTTTTCAGGAGTGAGAATATAGGCATTCCGCAGCGCTTTCCCGGTCAGTTGAAAAGGGATGAGGGGATAATGGGGATCGGGATATTTCCGGGTAAGGCTGAGCTGGCTCACCGCCTTTGAGGTGTTGAGGGTGAGGAAATAGCGTTGGTCGAGTTCGGCGCACCCGACCCGGCCGTTGCGGAAAAGCAGACTGTCGACCGAGATGCCTTTCAGATACCCGTTGTAGTAGCATTCCACGAGTTCGATGGGTTGTTCGCGGGTTGAAGTACTGATGCCGTAATATACTTTAGCCTCATGAATATATTTGTCGCGTATGATTCGCTTCCTGCATTTCTCGAGGATATTGTAAAGGTACTCATCGTTGGCATGGATTACCAGCTCGGCTAATTGAATACCTGCTCTGTTTAGCTTGATCACCGGATCACGGGCAAGCCGGGATACCGGTAGCTGCAGCCGAGCGTACCCGACATAGGTGATGACCAGCGTATCATGACCGGGTATCAGCGTAAGCCTGAAGATGCCTTCGGAGTTGGTAATAGTGCCTTTTCCGGTCCCTTTGACTGCGATGCTGCACCAGGGAAGACGCTCGCCCGTTCTGGCATCGGTCACGGTTCCCTGAATCGTTTGCTGGGTATATGCAGAAGTTGCACAGACCATGAACGCTAAAAGCAGGATAAGTCTATTCATGCTCAGGTAGTTAATTAAGGCGGCTCCTGATCAGCCTGCGGGTTTCGCCGATTCCCGCTGGTTTACATAGATAATATGCCATGTTGTTGCAGATCCGGAACTTTTCCGGGAACGGGAATGGGATCATCGTTTCTGCAGTCAATGTTCCCGTGCGGTAATCCAACCGGCACAGTTTTACCATCCCTGTTTTTTGATAAAAAGTGTATAAAGCACGGGTGCTGTCATCCTGCAGAATCAGGTTGCCCCATCTCCATCCCGATGAAACGGAAGCGCCTTTGTCATCTGCTGTTTTCTCCGCTAATTCCGGATCATCCTGGTGAAAGCTTATATTATTTTTCTTTAGAATTCTTCCATCCCGGTTCATCAGTTCCATTGTATTGTTGCTGAAATCGATGAACACGAGTGTGTCGTCGTTGATCCGGATGAAAGGATAACGCATGTTATAGAATTCAATCCAATGGGCGGCTGATTCAAAACTTCCGTAGGAACCCTCTTCAGCCCGGGAGGAGGAGAAGTCGAATGCCGGGTCCTCCGGAAGACCATCATCACTTTTTTGTGGAAGCGATCCTGCCCTTATCGTTTGGTACGCGTTGTTCCATTGGTAGTAAAATGCCCGGTCGTCGCGCAATTCTGTTATCTTCCGGGTATTGATAAAATCTTTAAAAAAAACCTGACCGCTGTTGCGGCTTCCATATCCGATCCTTGTCCCGAAATTGTTGAGGATCTTTTGCTGGAAATAGACCCGGTCGCCGATTCTGAAGAGGAATGGCCGGATGTACTTTTCCAGCGAATCGAAAGGGACCGGGTAAAGGAAATCGACTGTTTCGTTATCGGTGTCGGCATTACACTGGTAAGTTGTTCCCCTGGCGGAATAGTAATGGATATTGGACAGGAAATCGCGACAGATTTTGAGCGGAGGTAGTTCGGGAAGGGGGGTGGTGGCCAGGGTATCGCCGGAAAGATTCAGCACCACCATCTCAGCTTCCCGGCCGATGCCGCGGGTGACGAGCAAAAAGAGCAGGCCGTTCGATAGTTCATAGTCGAGTACCGAATAATTCTGGTTCCTGAAAATAAAGCGGTAGTCGGAGGGTGAAATCTCCACCTCCTGCAGGTCATAAGATACAGGTTTGATAAAAAACCGTAAGGATTTACCGGGTTTTTCCAGCAGATCGATAAAAGTGTTTTCGTATCCGACGCAACTGATGGCCAGGGTGACCGGGAGCGCGTCGGGCCCAAGGGTGAAGGATCCGTCGCTGCCGGTGGATGTACCCCGGCTGGTTCCGTAAATCCGGATATTGGCTCCCCTGACTGGCTTCCGGGTAAGTTCATCCGAAACCGAACCAGTGATTGTAAACGGTTGTGAGAGGCTGAGTAGCGGGGTAATCAGGGCAAGAAGGATCCAAAATCCTTTGATCGGAATGCTTTGGTAACGGAGCATAGGCAGAACAGAATGGATAAATGGAGAAACATTAATATCACCATCAAAATTAGTGAAAACATGTAAATTGTGCGCATAAAACATTCTTGTTTGTCGGATAAAAAATAATGCTAAATTTGGCGCCCCAGCCCATGAAGAAAAATGCCGATATCCGACGAAAGAAATGATTACGGAAATCCCGTTCCGGGACCGTCCGATGTAAACCAACTGGTTTACGACAATAAGGAACGGCTAAAGGAACTTGCTGCCATTAATGAAACCACGGCTATCATCAGAGCCGCAAAGTCGATTCCCGAAACGCTTTACGAGATTTGTCAGATCCTGCCCAAGGCCTGGCAATACCCGGCTTATTGCGTCTCCCGGATCCGGTTTGATGAGATGGAATTTACCAGTCCGGGATTCCTCGAAACGCAATGGAGGCAGGAACAGCCCTTCGAAACCATTGATAACCTCAATGGAACGATTGAAATTTTTTACCTGAAGGAGTTTCCTGCTTTCGATGAGGGTCCATTTCTGAAGGAAGAACGGAACCTTGTGATCAACCTCGCCAGCCTTCTGGAGGGTTATCTCAACGGGGTAAAAGGGCGCGAAGGACATTACATTAACCGGGAGCGACTGAAAGAGCTTACGGCCATAAACCAGACAACAGCGATCCTCAGATCGGGTAGATCGGTTGAGGAGACCCTTCGTCAGATCTGCCTTATCCTTCCCACAGCCTGGCAGTACCATGAGTTCTGCGAATGCCGGATCAAATACGGGAATATTGAAGCGAAATCGCCGGGTTTTGCCGAAACACAATGGACGCAACAGCAGTTTTTCGAGACCATTGACGGGTTGAAGGGTTTTATCCAGATCTGTTACACCAAGGCGTTCCCGACCGTTTTCGAGGGTCCTTTCCTGGAGGAAGAACGTCACCTGATCATGAACCTGGGGAACCTGATAACCGGTTTTCTGAATTCCGTTAAAGGGAAGGCCATCTTGCGGCGGACCGGCCAGCGGGAACAGCGGGATCTTCAGCATGATCAGGAAAGCGCCACCAAAAACAGCAGAAAACTTCTGCAAACGTTCCTGAACCGGACCAATTACAACCGTGATATCTATCACGACCTGATGCCGTTCAAGGTAAAAGAGATCCTTTTAGTGGCCAATCTTTATGATGCGTACAGTATTGAGAAGGAAGGGCGGTTTTCGGAACATGTGCTGGGAGCCTATTACTCGCTGAGTCTGAGTACCATGCCGAGAATTACCGGGGTTTCGACCACGGAGGAGGTAATGGAACAGTTGAATACCAAGCACTACGACCTCATCATCATCATGGTTGGCAGCGACAAGCAGTTTCCGGTCGAAATCAGCAGGCGGGTGAAGGGAGTGTACCAATACATTCCGGTATTTCTGCTGCTCAACAGCAACACCGATATTGCCCGTTTTGAAGAGGATCCGCAAAAGCTTACCTGGATCGACCGGGTCTTTGTGTGGAATGGCGATTCGAAGATCTTCTTTGCCATGATCAATTATCTCGAAGATAAGATCAATGTTGAAAACGATACGGAGATCGGAATGGTACGGGTGATCCTGCTGGTGGAGGATTCGTCGAAATACTATTCGCTGTACCTGCCGATGCTCTACAACATCGTGCTGGAACAGACCAAGAATATCATTGAGGATGTCACCACCGATGAACTGTACCGGATCCTGCGGTTGAAGGCCCGTCCTAAAATACTGCTGGCCAGCACCTATGAAGAGGCGATCTACATTTTTAATAAATACAAGGAAAATATTCTTTGCCTGATCACCGACGTCAAATTCAAGAAGGACGGAAAGCTGAACGACAAAGCCGGTTTCAGTCTGGTGAGCCAGACACGCAAGGAGATCCGCGACCTTCCGATCGTCATGCAGTCGTCGAATGAATCGAATGCCCAGAAGGCATACGAGCTCAAGGCATCATTTATCAACAAAAATTCTGAAACCCTGCTGGTCGAATTCAAGAGTTTTATCACCCACTATCTGGGATTCGGGAACTTTATTTACCGCGACAAAGAGGGTGGGCAGATCGCGGTAGCCAGGTCGCTCAAGGAGTTTGAGGACCTGCTGAAGACCATCCCGGAAGAGTCGTTGCTCTATCATGCCCGTAAAGACCACTTTTCCCTTTGGCTGATGGCACGCGGCGAAATCCAGGTCGCCCGTATCCTGAACCCGGCGAAAGTGACCGATTTCAAAGACCCTACCGCGCTCCGGGAGTATCTGATCAACGTTATCCAGCATTTCAGAAACGAACAGAATATCGGGAAGGTCATACCCTTCGAGGAATCGGCCATCAGCGATGAACACAACATCCTCTCCCTTACCGATGGGGCTTTGGGAGGTAAAGGGCGCGGACTGGCCTTTGTTAACACCCTTATTTACAATTACGATTTTTCACAACACGTACCCAATATCAACATCCGCACCCCCAAGACATCCATCATCGGAACCGACGAGTTTGAATACTTCCTCGACCGGAACAAACTCCGGGAAAGGGCCGTCTATGAGACCGATTACGATCAGATTAAGAGATGGTTTATTGAGGGCAGGCTTACCGAATCGCTCATCCGGAAATTGAAACTGATCATCAAAAACATTTCGCGACCCCTCGCAATCAGGTCATCCGGATTATTTGAAGATAGTCAGAACCAGCCTTTTGCGGGTATTTTCGAGACCTACCTGATCCCCAACAACCATCCCGATATGCGGGTCCGGCTCGATCAGTTGATGGATGCCATAAAACTGGTGTACGCCTCCGTTTATTCACCAACGGCAAAGGGCTATGTTGAAGCGGTGAATTACCGTATCGAACAGGAAAAGATGGCGGTTGTCATTCAGGAAGTCGTCGGAAATCAATACGGCGATTGCTATTACCCCCATATCAGCGGGGTTGCCCAGTCGTACAATTATTATCCCTTCGCGCATATGAAGCCCGAAGAGGGTTTTGCCGTAGCGGCCCTCGGACTGGGTCGTTATGTTGTGGAAGGTGAAAAAGCCTTTCGGTTCAGCCCGCTGTATCCGAATCTTGAAATTAATTCGCCAAAGGATCAGTACAAAGGTTCGCAGGTTCATTTTTTTGCAGTCGATCTGAAGAAACAGGATGTAAATCTTCTGGAGGGAGAGGAAGCAGGTTTGCGGAAACTTGACATCTATGATGCCGAAATGCATGGGACGCTCAAACATCTGGCTTCGGTTTACTCGGCTGAGAACGACCGGATATCACCGGGTCTTCGCGATGCAGGTCCGAGGATCATCAATTTTGCCGACATCCTGAAGTACAATTACATCCCAATGGCCAAGACCATTGAGGTAGTCCTCGATGTGGTCAAAGAGGCGCTGGGAACCCCGGTTGAGATCGAGTTCGCCATCGACCTGAACAAGGATGAAGATTACAAGGCCTCCTTTTACCTGCTTCAGATCAAACCTTTGATCGGTAATGTCGCCGATTTTGAAATTGATATGACCAGTATCAGCAAACATGAGATCCTGCTCTATTCTGAAAAAGAGATGGGCAACGGATTGATCAGCGATATTGACGAGGTGGTATTTGTGGATCCCGATACATTTGATAAAAGCAAAACCGTCGAGATGGCAGAGGAGATCGATAAGATCAACTCCGAGATGGGAAAAGAGGGGAAGAAATACATTCTGATCGGGCCGGGCCGTTGGGGTACCCGCGACCGGTGGATCGGAGTCCCGGTCCAGTGGCCGCAGATCAGCAATGCGAAGGTGATCGTGGAGACAAGTCTCGAAGGATTTCCCCTCGATGCTTCTTCCGGAAGCCATTTCTTCCACAACGTGACCTCCATGAATGTAGGCTATTTCTGTGTTCAACCTGAAATGTCGGGCAGTTACATCCGGTATGACATTCTGAAATCGAGGAAAAATATCAGGAAAACGGAATTTTTCACGATTGTCCGGTTCGAGCGGCCGCTGAGTGTCAGGATGGATGGGAAAAAGCGGATCTCGGTGATAACGTGGGAGGGGGAGAAAAACAGAATGAGTAAATGAGTGAATGATTGAATGATTGAATGATCTAATCCTTTTAAGAAAGCAGACTATTAACAGAACAAATATGCGTATTCAGAGACTGGCTAATTTCGATTTAAATAGTGCGACGGATGAACTGGATCTGTCGCTGCTGGATCCCCTGATCGGGAAATACAGGGGTAAAAAGGGAGCCCTGATCCCTTTGCTTCAGGGGGCCCAGAACCTTTACGGTTACATATCAAAGGCGGCCTTCGAAAAGTTATCGCGGGAAACCGGGATCCCGTTGAGTGACATGTTTGGCGTCGCCACATTTTATGCCCAGTTCCGTTTACACCCGGTCGGGAAGTACATCATCAAGGTATGTCATGGTACCGCTTGCCACGTGCAGAACGCCGTTGAGATCAGCGAAGCGCTGGAAGAGGCGCTGAAGGTAAAGGACGGAGAAACAACCGCCGACCGGTTTTTTACACTTGAGTCGGTAGCCTGTTTGGGTTGCTGCTCGCTGGCCCCGGTCATGATGATCAAAGACCAGACATACGGGAAACTCACCGGAACCGAAGCGGTAAAAATTGTCAAAAATATCAGGTTGGAGGAAAGCAATTGACAATGGACAATGGACGATTGACAATGGACAATGGATAATGGACAATTGACAATAGACAATTGAAAATTGAGAATGGAAAATTGAAAACGGAAAACGAGGATCCCCTTAATGGCTAATAGGGATTAAAGAAAAATACCAACAATCACTCAATCATTCATTCACTCATTCACTCAATCGCACATTTACTCAATCATCAAATCAATCAATCAATCAGTCAATCAATCAATCAATCATTAAATTAGAGTATGACTACCACCGTAACTGTGGGTCTTGGAAGCTGCGGGATTGCCGCCGGCGCCCATAAAACCTACGAGAAGATCAAAGCGCTTAAGGAAACTGAGAACCTTTCCTTTGATCTGAAAAAAACCAGTTGTGTCGGTATGTGTTACCGCGAGCCGCTGGTAGAGATTGTCGATGAAACCGGGACTTACCTGTATGGGGAAGTGGATGCCGACCGTGCTGTTGAAGTGATTGAGAAGCATGTCAACCAGCATGAGCCCATCCGCGATTACATCGTATATACCGACTTGTTTCATGCCCCTGAGAATGATTTTATCGGTTCGCAGGTGAAGATTGTTTTACGGAATTGCGGGTACATGGATCCTGAATCCATTGAGGAGTATGAGCGCCGTGACGGCTATCAGGCGATCCGTAAGATTGTCGGGGGGAACATTTCGCGGGAGGCCGTGATTGACACCATCCTGAAGTCGGGGCTCCGGGGACGCGGCGGTGGAGGATTCCCTACCGGGATGAAATGGAAATTTGCCCATGCCAACAAATCGGCCGAAAAGTACGTGATCTGCAACGCCGACGAGGGGGATCCGGGCGCTTTCATGGATCGTTCGGTGCTCGAGGGCGACCCCCATTCGGTTTTGGAAGGGATGATCATTGCGGCCTATGCCATCGAGGCAACCGGAGGGGTGATCTATTGCAGGGCCGAGTATCCGCTGGCTATCAAGCGACTGAATATTGCCATTGCCCAGGCCCATGAACGGGGATATCTCGGGAAGAATATTTTCGGGATAGAGGGTTTCGACCTCGATATTTATATCAAGGAAGGAGCCGGGGCTTTTGTCTGCGGTGAAGAGACCGCCCTGATCGCTTCAATCGAAGGCGAACGCGGGATGCCGCGCAAACGACCCCCTTTCCCGGCAGTCTCAGGATTGTGGAAAAAGCCGACCAACATCAACAACGTCGAAACTTACGCAAACATCCCGTGGATCGTGATGAACGGGGCGGAGGCTTACGCCGCTTACGGAACCGAGAAAAGCAAGGGAACCAAGGTTTTCGCACTCGCCGGGAAGATCAAACGTTCGGGGCTGGTTGAAGTTCCGATGGGGATGACCATCCGCGACGTGATCTTCAAGCTGGGTGGCGGTATCAAGAACAATAAGCGTTTCAAAGCGGTACAGCTCGGCGGACCTTCGGGGGGATGTATTCCCGAATATCTTGCCGATACCATTGTCGATTACGATTCGGTGAATGCCACCGGGGCCATCATGGGTTCAGGAGGAATGGTTGTGATGGACGAGACGACCTGCATGGTCGATGTTGCAAAATTCTTCCTTGACTTTACCCGGAAAGAGAGTTGCGGTAAGTGTACCTTTTGCAGGATGGGCACCAAACGAATGCTCGAGATCCTAAACCGCATCACCAACGGGCAGGGGAAAGAAGGCGACCTGGAAAAGCTGGAGGAGTTAGCATACCAGATCAAGAACAACTCGTTGTGTGGGTTGGGTCAGACTGCTCCGAACCCGGTACTCACCACACTGAAGTACTTCCGTGATGAATATGAAGCGCACCTGATTCACAAGAAATGTCCGGCGAAGAAGTGCCGGCCTTTGCTTACCTATTCGGTGGATTCTGAAAAATGCACGGGCTGTATGGTGTGCCTGAAAAATTGTCCGGTCAAAGCCATCACCGGCGAACGGAAAAGTCCCCATTTCATCCATCAGGAACTCTGCACCCGATGCGGGGTGTGCTACTCCAAGTGTAAGTTTGACGCCATTTTGTTGAGCTGACGGGGGACAAATGGACAGGCGGACTGGTGAATGTGCTAATGTGATTATTGATTTACGATTGACATGATTTACGATTTACGATTGAAAATGTAAAAATTTGGGAATGGGTAAATTTTAAGCTTTGATTCATTATCTCTGAAACTCTGAAACTCTGAAACCCTGAAACACTGAAACCCTGAAACCCTGAAACCCTGAAACACTGAAACCATAAAGCCCTGAACTCTGCTCCTACGGACAGATGAAATAAAAAGTTAGGACATTTTTAATGATCGAATTGAATATCAATAAATAAAATTTTTCTTCTCATCATGGCTGACAATTCTTTCAATATTTTACTTAATGGGGAAATCGTGAAAGGGATCCCCGGTGAAACCATTCTCGAACTGGCAAAAAGAAACGGCATTGAAATCCCGACATTATGCAACGACGAGCGGCTGGAACCTTTTACGGCCTGTTATCTCTGCGTGGTCGAAGTGGAAGGTATGCGCGGACATCAACCTGCATGCTCCACCCGGCTTGCCGAAGGAATGAAAATCATTACCGACAATGAAGGGATCCGGAAATCAAGGAAGATGGCGTTGGAACTGATACTCAGCAACCACTATGCAGATTGTATCGGTCCCTGCAAACAGACCTGTCCCGCGGGGGTTGATGTGCAGGGATACATCTCCCTGATCGACAAAGGACAGTATCATGAAGCCATAGCGTTGATCAAGGGGACCAACCCGCTGCCCGCCATTTGTGGCAGGGTATGCGTAAGGCCCTGTGAAGCCGAATGCCGGCGAAATCTGCTGGGTGAAGGAGCACCTGTCGGCATTGATTATCTGAAACGGTTTGCGGCCGATTATGATCTGGCCAATCCCGGGAAATTTGTCCCGGTTGTGAAACCTTCAACGGGGAAAAAGGTCGCAGTTATCGGCGCAGGACCGGGTGGGTTGTCGGCCGGGTATTTCCTGCAGACCGAAGGGCACCAGGTCGATATTTTTGAAGCAGCCCCGAAACCGGGAGGATGGCTTCGCTATGGCATCCCGGAATACCGCCTTCCAAACGATATCCTCGATCAGGAGGTGAAGAATATTACCGATTTGGGTGTGAATATTTTTTACAATAAAAAGCTGGGAGAAAATATCAGCTACCATGAGATTAAAACGCATTACGATGCTACCATTCTTACAATCGGATCTCAGAAAGGGACCGGGGTCGGCTGCGAAGGAGATGACGCTCAGAACGTTTTTTCAGGGATTGATTTTCTGAAGAACATGGAAATTACAGGTCAGCGGTATGATTTCCGCGGAAAGACCATTGCCGTTGTCGGGGGTGGAAACACCGCCATGGACTGTTGCCGGACTTCGATCCGGTGCCATGCCGATAAAGTTTATGTGATATACCGCCGAACGGAAAAGGAGATGCCGGCAAACCCCATCGAAATTCATGAATCGAAACTTGAGGGTGTGGAGTACCTGTTTTTGACGCTGCCAAAAAAGATCAACAAGAACGAACTGGGTGAGGTCTCATCGGTGACCTGTATCCGGATGGAACTCGGGGAACCCGATGCGTCGGGCCGGCGTCGGCCGGTACCCGTTGAGGGATCCGATTTTGAACTCAAAGTAGATTACATTCTGGCCGCCATCGGGCAAAAGACCGATGTGAATTTCATCGACGATGTCAACGCCAACACTACCGATGGAGCCCTGAGGATCAACAAATGGGGCGATATTGAGGCGGATAAAGCGACGTTGCAAACCGGGATTCCTTCGATGTTTGCGGCAGGTGACGGCGTTACCGGTCCGGCCACAATTATCGAAGCGATCGCCCAGGCCCGCAAAGCGTCGTTAAGCGCGCATCAGTATCTTACAGGATCGCCAATACAGCCGCAGATCAAGCCTTTTACCAGCAGGAAAGATAATTTCAGAACGCAGAAGCCGGAGGATTACCAGGGAAATTTTCAGAGCCGGAAGCGTGCGGAGATGCCGACCTTACCGGCAGCCGGCCGTGTGAATTTTAAAGAGGTGGAACTTGGATATGCCGGTGAAGAGATCGCCCATTCTGAAGCCCAGCGGTGCCTGGAATGTGGCTGTAACGCCTTCTTCCATTGTGACCTGCAACGCTATGCAACGGAGTATGGAGCCTTGCAGAAGTCCTTTAAAGGCGAGTTCCGGGAATACCGGGTTGATTTCCGCCATCCGAACATCGAGATCGATAACAATAAATGTGTGCTGTGCGGGCGTTGTGTCCGGATCTGCCGCGAAGTAGTCGGTGCCAATGCCCTCGGATTGGTAAACCGGGGTTTCGACACTTTTGTTGCTCCCAGCCTGGGCGAGGCGCTTACTGATACGACTTGCGAATCGTGCGGGATGTGTATCTCTGCCTGTCCGACCGGGGCGATCAGTGAAAATGTTCCGTTCAAACCCGGACCAGTCAAAACCCGGGATGCCGAAACCATTTGCAATTATTGTTCTGTCGGATGCGCTATTTCCTTACAGCACAGCAACGGGTTTGTAATGGGCGTTTCAGGCGCAAAAGGACTGGTCAACCCGGATGGTAACATCTGCAAGTATCCGCGGTTCGGCTATCATCAGTACCACGATTCATCGAGGGTTTTAACACCCATGATGAAGGTCGGCGGCGCCTTTAAACCGGTTTCCTTTGATGAGGCTTTCCGGGTCATAGGAGAGCGTATCCGGGCAGTTGACCCATCCGAAAATGCTTTCTTCGGCGGGGCAAGACTTACAAATGAAGAGCTTTACCTGATCCATAAACTTGCCAGGGCCGCGGCCGGAACGAATAATGTCGGTAGTTTTCATTACCTCGGACGGGGTGAAGGGTTCAGGGCCAACTGCGAATTGAATGTGCCTTTTGCCGAAATCGGGTATGCCAGCGCCATTTATCTTGTCGGGACCGAGATCAACATGGATCACGCCGTGGTCGGATTCATGGTTCACAACGCACATTTCCTGAAGAAGACGCCGGTCGTCATGGTCACCGGAAAGCAGGTGAATGCCATGACCCATAAAGTTTCAGGGCAGATTGTCGTGAAATCGTATTATCATTTCATCAAGGCGGTGAACCATTATCTTCTTTCAGAAGGATTGGAGAACGCACTGTTTTTGCGCGACCGTGTGGATGGATTTTCTGAATACAAAGAACGGCTGCTGGCTGAGGATTTCATACGCCTCACCGAGTCTGCAGGAGTAGACAAGGAAATCATTGCCTCATTCGCCCGAAATTACAACGCGGAGATGAACGCCATCCTGATTTTTTCGGAAAAGGAGATCTCGGGAAATGCCTCTAAAGAAATCTTTAACCTGGCACGGATCACCGGGAAACTGGGAAAGACCGCGAACGGACTCATCGCTTTGAAGAGCAAGAATAATTCGCAGGGGCTTTTCGATATGGGTGTGAGTCCGCATTTTGGGATCGGGGGGCAGGCACTGACCGAGGCAGGATACCGGGATCGCCTGAAGGAAGTTTGGAAGAGCGGAAACATTGCCTCCGGTGAAACCCGTTGCCTTCATAGCCTTTTAGAAGACGGTATAATCCGTAACCTGATCATTTTCGGAGAGGATCCGATCGGTTGTGCCATCGATCAGGCCGAAACCGGAAAGATGTTCCCGAAGGTGGATTTTATGGTTGTCCAGGACTACCGGATGACCCCGACGGCCATGCAGGCGGATCTGGTATTGCCTGCTTCTTTTCCGGTAGAGATCGGGGGTACATTCACCAATGCACAGAAGGTGATCCAGGAATTCCAGCCGGCGCTGAAATCAGGACCTGAGTTGAATTCGCTGCAACAATTAAACGGATTGCTCGGTGAATTCGGGCTGGGTAGCAGTGATAATCCGGCGGAACTTCTTATGGAGATCATATCGTTGTTGCCGCAAGGGAAAGATCATGGCAAGTTTGTTATGGAAACGACCCGGGGTGATAATGACAAGCGGATATTCCGGTTCGGTTGCGACGCCCTGGTAAAAATGTACCACCGGGAGTAATAGAATATGTCAGTAAATTATAGATCATCAGGTGTAAAAAACATCTGACCTTCAGTATTATCAACACAGTTTTATGAAAGAATTCAATACAATCACCGAGATTCTCGATTTTGCCATCGGGGAGGAGCAGGCAGCGGTTGATTTTTATCTGACCCTTGCCGCTCAATCCAAGAGTATTCAGTCGAAAAATACTTTCGAAGGATTCGCCCGGGAGGAAATGCAGCATAAAGCGAACCTGATCCGGATCAAAGAGGAGGGAATATTCCTGTTGCCGGAGCAAAAGGTCAGGGATATGAAGATTGCCGAATATCTGATCGATGTGAAACCTGCTCCCAACCTGTCGTACGACGATGCTCTGATCCTGGCGATGAAAAAGGAGAAAGCCGCTTTCAGGATGTATTCCAAACTGGCCGAAAATGCCACCGATCCTGTAATCCGCGATCTCTTTCTGAACCTGGCACAGGAGGAATCGAAGCACAAATTGCGCTTTGAGGTGGAATATGATGATTATGTTTTAAGGGAGAACTGAGGCAAACCGGTTACCTGGTGCCCATGGTCCAGATCGTATTCTGGAAGTAGCCGTTTTCGAACAGAATGGAGTCGTTTGAAGCCGATCTGAGCCATCCCGAAAAAGTTCCTTTGGCCCAGCCACCCTGTCCTTCCCACACTGAGAATACCACGTTGAATGGTGCGGTAGCCAGGTCGTACCGCACGCCATTTTCATCCAGGTAAAAGCATGAAAACCGATACTCCCCGGTGGTGTATACGTGACCGATAATAGGATCACCCGGAATCCCGAATTTTAGTTGTGCCGCACTGTCAGCCTCCTTTTTATTCAGGAACTTTCCGCAGTAGGTCGAGCTGGAACAGAAATCCTTCGTGAATTGTGTGTAGAAATTAAAAGTACGCTGTACGCCTTGCAGTTTGAAAGTTGCATAGGGAACGGGTTGCGGAGGATCTTCTTTTTTCTTGCAGGAGACGGCCAGAATAACAATGCACAATGTCGTTAAAAGAAAGGTTCTCATAGAAATTGTTTAGGAAGTATTATTGTGACAAAAATAATCACATTTATCTCTTTTTTTTCTTAATTCCCATGAAAAAACTACAGATCTTTTCAAAGATAACTACTTTTGAACGTTATAAAGTCCGGTTATGCCACAATCACAGAATGCACTGAACCCAAAGAAGTATTATTTCATCGATACCTCCTTTAATCTGTTAATGAAGCAGCGGATATACCAGATCCTGCTGATTTCGAGCACCTATGATGCATTTATGCTGGAGGAGGACGGGCGGATCGACGAATCCATATTCATGGAATATGTTTCACTGAACCTCAGGTATCCTCCCCAGTTCATCAAAGTGACTTCTGAAGAGGAGGCTTTTGACGTGTTGGAGGATAAAAGGGTGGAGCTGATCATCTCGATGCTCAACATCGAAAAGAGCGACACCTTTGATTTGGCGATTCGTCTGAAGAAGCAGTACCCGAAAATTCCGATCGTGGTATTGACGCCCTTTTCGAGGGAAGTTAACCTGAAGCTTGCCGAGAAAGATCTGAGTGCCATCGATTATGTTTTCAGTTGGCTCGGGAATGCCGACATTCTTTTGGCGATCATCAAACTGATCGAAGACCGGATGAATATCGATAAGGATATCCGACAGGGGGTTCAGGCTATCCTGTTGGTTGAAGACTCAATCAAGTTCTATTCTTCCTACCTGCCGAACCTTTACAAAATGTTGCTCAAACAGTCCAAGACCTTCATGACGGAGGGACTGAACGAGCATCAGAAAATGCTCAGGATGCGGGGACGGACCAAGATCCTGCTTGCTACCAACTTTGAAGATGCGGTGACGATGTGGGAGAAATATAAGAGCAACCTTCTCGGGATCATAACCGATATCTCGTTCAAACGGGGAGGAAAGACCGACAAGATGGCCGGTATCCGGTTCGTGGAAAAAGTCCGTGCGGAGGATGAATACATGCCCATCCTGTTCCAGTCGACCGATGTGGAGTATGAGTCGCTTGCCATCGAGATGAAGGTGGGTTTTGTAAATAAACTATCGAAAACCCTCTCCATCGAACTGCGGAATTATGTCAATGAACATTTCTCCTTCGGCGATTTTGTATTCATTGATCCTAAGAACGGTCGTGAGATCACGCGTGCCGTCGACCTGAAATCGTTGCAGGACAAGATCTTTGAAATTCCGGACGATTCCCTGCTGTATCACATGCAGCGGAATCATTTCTCAAAGTGGTTCAACGCGAGGGCATTGTTTCCCATTGCCGAGATGTTCCGGGAGGTTTCGGTGACCGCTTTTGCCGACGATATGGATGAGGCAAAGCGGTACATTTTTGATTCGATAACCGCTTTCCGGATCAATAAAGCGCGCGGGGTTATCGCTGAATTCGACCGTGAACGTTATGATGAGTACCTTCAGTTTGCGAGGATCGGCGAGGGATCAATCGGCGGGAAGGCCCGCGGGCTGGCCTTCCTTGATTCACTGATCAAGCGAAACCGCCTAACCGACCGCTATGAGAATGTCGTTATATCGATACCCAGGACCGTGGTTCTTGGTACCGATATTTTCGATGAATTTATGGAAGAAAACAACCTTTATGAAGTTGCCCTGTCGGACCGGAGCGACAAGGAGATCCTGGCCCGTTTTGTCAAATCGAGGCTCCCGTACCGGATTCACGAGGATCTGTACCGTTTTATTTCGTGCGTGAACAACCCGATCGCCATCCGTTCGTCGAGTTTGCTCGAGGATTCGCACTACCAGCCCTTTGCCGGGATCTATTCCACCTATATGATCCCCAATATCAAGTTCAACGACCGGATCATGATCGATAAGCTGAGCGAGGCCATCAAGAGCGTTTATGCCTCCGTCTATTACAAAGACAGCAAATCATACATGGCGGCTACCCTGAACATGATTGAGGATGAAAAAATGGGGATCGTTTTGCAGGAGGTCACCGGGCGGCAGTATGGCGATCGTTTTTACCCGGCGGTATCGGGTGTGGCCCGTTCCATCAACTTCTATCCCATAGCACCGGAAAAGCCTGAGGATGGTATTGCCAACATTGCCTTCGGACTGGGGAAATATATCGTTGATGGCGGCAATGGGATCCGGTTTTCACCACGCTATCCCCGAAAAGTACTCCAGCTTTCCACCCCGGAACTTGCGCTCACTGAAACCCAGAAAACCTTTTATGCCCTCGATCTTCGGCCTGAAAGCTTTTCACCCGATATTGATGAAACGGTGAACCTGATGAATCTGAAGATCAAGGATGCGGAGACGGACAGCGCGTTACGGCTGGTGGTGTCGACCTTCGATTTCGAGAGTCACCAACTGAAGGACGGTACTACCTATGAAGGGAAGCGAATCGTTACTTTTTCACCCCAGCTTAACCACGAGACCTTCCCGATGGCCGATATTCTGAAACTGGTACTGGAGATCGGTCAACGCGAGATGAACAAACCCGTGGAAATCGAATTTGCCGTCAACCTCGATCTGCCCAAGGGAGAATCGCGGCTGTTCAGCCTGCTCCAGATCAGGCCGATCGCCGGACGTGATGAAACCATCAACTGCAAACCCGAATCAATCCACAATGAAGATACCCTCCTGATTTCGCATACGGCGCTGGGGAACGGAATTATCAAGGGAATTACTGATTTTGTTTATGTCAGGCCCGATGTGTTCGATGCCGCGAAAAGTATGGAGATTGCCCATCGGCTTGACCAACTGAACGAACGGTTTCTGGTCGAAAAAAGGAATTACGTACTGGTTGGCCCGGGCCGGTGGGGATCCAGTGACCCCTGGCTTGGAATTCCCGTGAAATGGCCACAGATCAGCGCTGCACGGGTTATCGTGGAGTCGGGACTTGAAAATTACCGGATCGATCCAAGCCAGGGAACCCACTTCTTCCAGAACCTGACCTCGTTCAGGGTCGGTTATTTTACCATCAATCCCTTTATCCACGACGGGTTTTATGATGTGGAATACCTGAATTCATTTCCTTCCCTTTACGAGGATGACTATATCCGCCATGTACGGTTCGACAAGCCAATGCGTATTGAAATCGATGGCCGTAAAAATTTCGGGGTGGTGTTTAAGCCCAGATTGAATGAGTGATTGACTGAATGACTGAATGACTGATTGACTGATCTCCTTTTCACCATGGCTCCACCGCACCACCGCACCACCGCACCATGGCACCACTGCACCACTGCACCATGGCACCACTGCACCACTGCACCATGGCACCACCGCACTATGGCACCACTGCACCATTCTCCCATTCCACTACCGCGCCACGGCACTATCTGATTGGCGGATCGGTTTTAGCAAAAAAATTATTACCAGAGCCTTCACTTTTTTCCTCTTTCCGGATTAACCAGGAAAAAGCCATGAAAACTTTATTGGAACCCGGGAAGTACTATCATGTTTATAATGAAGCGAGGAACGGATATCCCCTTTTTGAAGATGAGGATGCGTTCCGTTTTTTCCTGAAGCTTTACCAAACCCACGTCTGTCCTGTCGCGGAGACCTTCGCGTACTGCCTGTTGCGCGATCATCTTCACCTCCTGATCCGGATCCGGGACAATGCCACCGGCAGCCTGTACAAACCCTTTGCGCTGCTTTTCAACGGTTACACCAAAGGGTACAACCGGCATACCGGCAGGGAAGGCAGGGTCTTTCGGTTCAAACTCAAACGGATTGAGATCCGGAATTTGCCCTATTTCAAGGAGATGATCCGCTACGTGAACCAGAACCCATGGCGTCACGGGGTCACCGAGCATCCTGCCAACTACCGTTTTTCATCGTTCCGGGCTACATTGACGACAGGGCCTTCGATGATCGCCAAGGAGAAGGTGCTTGATTACTTCGGATCCCATGAAAGCATGACAGCCAGCCTGCACACCCGCGTTGATGAGACAGCCCTGCACCTCTTCATGATGGAGCGTTGACTCCGGCGGCAGCGGATAGTATTAATCACTTGAACTATAGACGATTAATGATGACGTCGCAACCGGTCATAATTCTTTGTACCTTTACTTAAAAGAATGACGAATGGGTGCGCACCATAAAGGTTGCAGATTATGCATCAACATGAGCGATCAATTTGTGAAGGCGGTTTACCTGATCCTTACACTTTTTTCGGCAGTGACTGCCCAAAGCCAGGAACCATTATGGATTCAGGGTGTTGTCGTGGACAGCATTACCGGGTATCCCATACCTTTTGCCTCCTTGTCGGTACCCGGTACCACCCGGGGAACTTCAACCAACGAAGAGGGCAGGTTTTCGATTGCCTTTGGCAGACTTTCGTCAACCCCGGTACTTTTAATCGCCTCTTTGGGATACCGTACAAACCGGAAAGAATTACCCCCGGAAAACAGGAGTAACCTGGTCATTCAACTTCAGCCTGCGCCTATTCAGCTTACCGAAGTTGAAATTGTCGGGTTGACCCCGGAGGAGGTGATCCGACGCGCGGTCTCGAAAATTCCCGGAAATTATGGAAAGGATTCGGTATTGCTCACATCCTATGTCAGGGTCAGAAAGACCGTCAATCATAAACTGGCCGAATTCGCGGAGGCGATTCTTGAAGATCTGAAAGACGGGTACTATTCTTATGGCCGTAATGATCTTGAGAAAAAACATGAACGTTCAAACTGGCCGGCTCTCCTGAAAGGAAGGGTGATCTCCGATACCAACCTGGTAAAAGCCATGGGAGATGCCGGTAGGGATGCATTCTGCCTGAGCTGCTATTTTCGTGATGACCTGGTTGAGTTCTATCCCCGGTCAATCCTTGATGAAAAGGAATTCAAACATCATGATTTTTCCATGAAGGAGGAGGTTCAGGAATCGACGGGCAAGGTTTACCGCATCACATTTGACCAGAAAGAGGGCGTCAAGGGTTGCTTTTGGAAAGGAGAACTGCTTATTGATGCCGACAGCTTTGCGATCCGGCGTATCACAATCAGCCCCAGTCTTAAGGCTTTTGATCAATACGAGAAAACCAAGACCGACCGGCGTTTTACGATCAATAAAAAGTCCGGCTGGATTCGTGAAATGCCGATGGGGCACACCGAGATAAATTATTCCGATAAGGGGGGATACTGGTGTTTGAGTACCATCCGGAATGACTACTACACGATATTTACGTTGCCGGAAACGGGTCAGAAGATTTCAATCGGGTACCGGAGTGATGTGGTGGTGACCGATGTAAGCAGAGATCGCCGCATCATCCGGAATTTCAGAGGAAACAGGCAAACCGGCGTGGGGCAACGCTGGGATCAGATCGTCGGGTCGCCCGATCCCGGTTTCTGGAGCAGTTATAACTTTCTTCCCGTCGAACATGCGCTGGGAGCAGAGATTGAAAAGATAGGGAAATGACCTGACGGAGAATTTACTTCCAGTCAGTCATCCAGATTTCGTTGAACCGCCAGCTCCATGGAATTGAGTTCCAATGCGACCAGGCTCCCATATCCTTCCCTCCCGTGAAGGTAAATTCCGTTATCGAGGTCAATGGAAAGGCATTCCGGGTTCCTGACATTATTTTTGATTCGATCGAGACATACAGGTACGTGGCCGTGGATTAATCTGCGCCGTCCGATTCTCTCCGGGATGACTTCAAATTCACGAATCCACAACATGGCCTGACGATCTGCAATAGGATCTTCGATGCGGAAATTGAGTCCGGCATGCATCATAATAACATCCCCGGAAATTGTATAGTTGCTCAATTTCCGCATCCAGTCGATGTAGGATGAAGGCACATCGGTAATGGAATTAACCCGAAAGCTTTCGAGGGTACTTCGCGCTCCCATGGCAACCCAGGAACTGTATTCATAACGGCACAAAGCATTCAATCCGCCATATTTGTTTTTCACAGCGGAATCGTAAATTTCGACCATCATGTCCTCGTGGTTCCCCTTTAGCGGAATAACGCGGCAAACGCCCTCCCCCAGATACCTGATAAAATCGATTACCCCCCTCGAATCCGGCCCCCGGTCGATATAATCACCCAGAAAGTACAATTCATCCTGCGGTTCCGGTTTGATCAGATCGCTGACCAACGCTTTCAGGGTCAGGTTGTGACCGTGGATGTCGGCAATGATCCACCGGCGCTTCATCGGAACTTTTATTTTTTCTTTCCCTGGTTCGCGACCTCTTCCATCAGTTTTTTAATAACCTCGGGATCGCCCAGAAAGTAATCTTTCTGAAATTTCATCTGATCGTCGAACTCGAAAACATAGGGGATCCCGGTCGGCAGGTTGATCCCGACAATCTCCTGGTCAGAGATGTTTTTCAGGTATTTCAGGATTCCCCGCAGGCTGTTTCCGTGTGCTGCAACCACGATTTGTTTATGCCGGGCGAGCATGGGTTCCATTTCCTGTTTCCAGTATGGAACGATCCGTTCGACGGTATCTTTAAGCGCCTCCGTTCCCGGAATATCCTTTGGATCAAGCATTCTGTAACGGTGATCAAACCGGGGATGGCGGGGATCGTCAAAATCCAGCGCGGGAGGACGGATATCATAGCTCCGGCGCCAGATGTGAACCTGCTCTTCCCCATACTTTTCGGCCATTTCCGATTTGTTAAGCCCTTGCAGCACCCCGTAATGCTTTTCATTGAGCCGCCAGGTCTTGTAAACCGGAATCCATTGAAGATCCATTTGTTCCAAAACGAGCCACAGTGTGCGTAACGCCCGTGTCAGATAACTGGTGTAGGCGATTTTGAATTCAAATCCTTCCCTCTTCAGTACCTTTCCGGCCTCGATGGCTTCTTTAATGCCGCGTTCCGAAAGATCGACATCGGTCCACCCGGTAAAACGGTTTTCCTTATTCCATGCGCTTTCGCCATGGCGTATCAACACGAGTTTATTCATTGTTATTTAGTTTAACATTAGATTGCAAAAATACAACAATGTCTCTATTTTTCCTACCTTTGTCTGCTTCAATCCCTTTACGCATGAACAGTTACAAAAAGATCAACAACATCCTCGGATGGGTGGTGTTCGCCATCGCCTCAGCCGTCTATATCATCACCTCGGAACCGACCATGAGCTTCTGGGATTGCGGTGAATATATTTCGACTGCTTATAAGCTTGAAGTAGGCCATCCTCCCGGAGCGCCATTATTCCAGTTGATCGGAAGGTTCTTTTCGCTGTTTGCCTTCGGGGATGTGACCCTGGTAGCCCGGATGGTCAATACCATGTCGGCCCTTTCGAGCGGTTTCACGATTTTGTTCCTCTTCTGGACCATCACGCTGATCGCGAAAAA
>JAQWBQ010000010.1 GCA_028706295.1 Bacteroidales bacterium | reverse complement strand
ATGATTACGGGACGCTGAACGCGGGGTACGATGTTACGTTGAACCGCAAACTGCATCTGCAGTCTCATATCGGGTTGCGATCCTACGACCGCACCTGGCAGGAAAGCGTTTACGGTGTAATCGATACGCTGAAATCAGATAACGGAGTGACACAACTCATCGTCCCTGCCGATCTTTCGCTGACCTGGATGCACGGGAAGCAGAGCGCGCTGAGTGTGGGCGCCGATTACCAGGGCGCCGATTACACCACCTGGACCGACCCGCTGGTTGGTTACAGAATTTACGGCACCCGGGCGACCTCCTCCCAGGTTGGCGTGTATGCCCAGGAGGAGTGGCGACCGGTAAAAGGACTCCTGCTCAGAGGAGGTCTGCGGTATGCCTGGGTACAGAACCTCATTGCCCTGGTAAACTGCCAGTCACCGGAGCAGTCGAAAAGAACCTGGAACCGGCTTCTATGGAGCGCCGGGATCCGTTACACCATCAGCAAAATGTTTGCAGTATATGCCAACGCCGGGAGCAGCTTTGCGCCACCGGGCCTCAAATCAACCAGCGGGACGATCTCCATGAGCGATTTCAAAGTGCCCGGCCGCAACGGCCAACTTCCCAATCCCGGACTGAAGCCGGAAAGCGGTCTCGGTATCGATGCCGGACTGGAAGGCAGTTTTACCTCCACCCTGAAAGCAGGACTGAGACTGTTCTATACGCTGGTTAACGATGCCATCGTGGATAATGTCGTAAGCCAGAACCCTTCGCAATCCCAATCGATCAACACCCGGTCGGCTTCCATGGGAGGTGAAGTGGAGATCACCCAAAAAATCGGGTCCTCGCTTTCGTGGTTCGCCAATGCCACCTATATGATGACCGACATTAAAAACGATTCCAATCCCGATCAGAACATCGTCGAGATCCCGTTTGCGCCCTCCATCGTGGTCAACTGCGGGCTCGATTACCATGCCCCGTTCGGACTCTCCATCGTTCCGACACTTGGGTACAACGGTGGCTTTTACGACGGCACATCAAAATCCTCAAGGACAAAATACATTCCCGGAATTTTGATCAATGCCTACCTGGCCCAACGTATTGCCAGGGGCGAATCATACGAACTGGAATGTTTTGCCCAGTGCTACAACCTGACCAATAACCGGTACACCATGCCCTGGCAGTTCATCAACACGGGTTTCTCCTTTATGGCAGGCCTGAAATTGACTTTCAGATAAAGCACTTTGGCTGCAACCGGATCTACGAAAAATGATCAACGATTATCGGAAAAATGACTCTCAGAATGGTTAAAATACAGGCGATTTGGTATATGATCCTGTTCTTCAGCGTGACTGGATATACACAAACTACCGAATTTGAATTAAAAGCTGTGGCGCTCGAAAAGATCGCGCTCTTCATCGACTGGCCCGGGAATAATACCGCGGCTTCGACCAGTCCGTTTGTCATCGCGGTTCTTGATGACCCGGAGTTCGGGGATGTAATCCGCGATGTTTACCGGAATCATAGGATCAAGGAACGGGTGGTGAAAGTGGTAAATCTCAGTGATATCAGTCAGTTGACCGAGTGTCAGATGCTCTACCTGCCACAGATGAAAAAATCAATCCTGGAGAAGATACTCGCCCGGGTAAAAAAACTACCTGTGCTTACAGTCGGAGATACGGATGGGTATGCCAGCGCCGGATGTATCATCAATTTTTTTAACCTGGACGGGAAACTCCGGTTTGAGATCAACCAGAAAGCCATGAAATCGACTGGCTTTAACATTGATTATAGACTCCTGCGTGTTGCACGGATAGTTGATCCGGTGAATATCTGAGAATTTTTTACGGATCGTGAACAAAAAGAGTGTTTTCTGATTAATTTTATACAGCTTAATCAATTCAATACAGGATAACCATTAATTAACCAGAATATGATCAGGATCAGCAAAGGGTTCATTTCAAGGCTCTCGATAAAACACAAATTGATCTTTCTGGTTCTGGTGGTTTTGCTTCTTGTGATCCTCATTGCATTTTCACTGCTGATCACCTGGGGCATCCGGGACTATAAGGGCGATCTCGAAAACAGCATGCACCTCCACGCACGGCTGATCGGTGAATACTGCATATCGCCCCTTGCCTTTTCTGATCCTGAAGGCGCTTCCGATGTGCTTCGCAAGGTCAAATCAGTTCCGGAGGTTTCAGCAGCGCTCCTCTTCAATGAGAAGGATTCTCTCGTTGCACGGTTCGACCCAAAAAAGACTACCTTTCCCGGGGTGATCGATCCCAAAAAGATTGTATCGGGTTATACCGGGAGATACCTTTTTGTGGCGGAGCCCATCCATTACCAGTCGCGGCATTTCGGAACCATCCTCCTGATTGCCTCGACCGACCTGCTCGATCGTCAGATAAGGGAGTATGTTGGGTTACTGCTGTTGGTGATGGTTATCCTGGTCACCCTGAGCTACTTTCTGACCAGTTACCTGCAGGGATTTATTTCAAAACCGATCTTAAAACTGACTGAATTCACGGATGTGATCTCCCGGAGCGGGGATTATTCGCTCCGGATTCCCCGCGAGGGAGACGATGAGATCGGGATTCTGTATGACCGGTTTAATGAGATGCTGGAACAAATTAGACTCCGCGAACAGGAGTCTGTCATGGCCGCCCGCGAGATCCGGATCTCTAATGAGAAACTGAATCTGATCCTCGACAACGCACCATTCGGCTTCATTCATTACGGACCGGACGGTACGATATCCACAGTAAACAAAGGGCATGAGGAAATATTCAGCCTTCACAAGGAGGAAATCCTCGGGAAAAACCTGTACAACACAATCCACGACAAGGAGATGCTGAAAGTCTTCGACCGGTCGTTGCACGGGGAACCAGCGACCTTCACCGGTAATTATACCTCTACCACAAGCGGGGTGACCACGTTCATCAGGGCGATATACACACCCTTGTTTTCGGATAAAAACCGGATCATCGGCGGTGTCGGGATCTTTGAGGATATCTCGGAACAAAAACGGATCGAGAAACTTCAGGTGGAAAAAGAAGCCGCAGTTTTTGCAAATAAGGCAAAGAGCATTTTCCTGGCCAACATGTCGCACGAAATCAGAACCCCCCTCAACGCCATCCTGGGCTTCTCCCAGCTGATGGAAAAGGATCTGACGCTTTCGGAGGATCAGCGCGAAAATATTGCCATCATCAATTCAAGCGGGGAGCACCTGCTTGCCCTGATCAACAACATTCTTGAAATGTCGAAAATCGAAGCGGGTAGGATCCAGCTTAACAGCATCACCTTTAACCTGCCCGGCCTGCTTGAAGAGGTCGGCACCCTCTTCCGCACAAAAACCGATGAGAAGAAACTGTACCTGATGCTCGAAATAGCGGAAACTGTTCCCAGGATAGTCGACGCAGATGAAGGGAAAATCAGACAGATAATCATCAACCTGTTGAGCAACGCGGTCAAGTTCACCACCGAGGGAGGCATCATCCTCAGAGCCTGGACTGTCGCAACGCCACCCGGGAAATACCTGTTATACGTGGAGGTCGAAGATACCGGTGCCGGGATCGCGGAGGAGGAGATCGGCAAGGTGTTCCAGCATTTCGAACAGACCCGCAGCGGCAAGCAGATCCAGTCGGGCACTGGGTTGGGGCTGGCCATTTGCAAGGAATATATACACATGATGCGGGGTGAAATATCGGTGAAAAGCAGGGTGGGACAGGGTTCCCTTTTCCGGTTTTACATCGAGATCAGCGAGGGCGATCAGAAAAATGTGGTGTTCAGGGAACGGAAAAGCAATGTCATCGGACTTGAGCCGGGCCAGAAAGAGCTCCGCATTCTTGTGGTGGATGATAAGGATGCCAACCGGAAACTCCTTACCAAGATGCTCTCCAAAGTGGGGTTTGCCATTGAATCAGCCAGCGATGGACTCGAAGCCATCAATCTGTACAAATCCTGGAATCCCGACCTCATCCTGATGGATATGTTCATGCCCGTTATGGATGGTTTTGAAGCGATCCGCACCATCCGGGATCTCCCCGGCGGTAAAGAGGTTCATATTATCGCCGTGACCGCGAGTGTTTTCGAAGAGGACAAGCAGAACATCCTTGAATCGGGCGCCGACGAATTCATCAAGAAGCCTTTCAGGGAGTACGAAATATTTGAGAAAATTGCAGAACGGCTGGATGTGAAGTTCATCAGCCGGGAAGAGGAAGAGGCGCCTGCTACCCGGGAGCGATCGGAACCGCTCAACACAGAGGATATTTACGCTATTCCCAGCGCTGTCGCTGAGCAGATCAAAGAGGCCCTGATTGATGGCGATATCGCGGCGCTCGAGGAAAAAATAGGGTTGATCGATCCTTTTGATGCCAACCTGGCATCCCGGCTGCGGGCCCTCGTAAAATCATTCAACCTGGAAACGCTGAACCAACTCTTTGATCTTAAATAAAAGCAAAATTATGGAAGCCGATCAAAACAAAGAGACCATTCTCATCGTGGATGACACACCGGCTAACCTAGAAGTCCTCATCCACCTGTTTCAGAAAGAGGGGTATAAGGTAAGGGCAGTCACCAGCGGCCCAATGGGCATCCGTTCGGCCGAACACGATCCACCCGACATCATCCTCCTCGACGTAAACATGCCCGAAATGAACGGTTTCGAGGTGTGCAGAATCCTCAAACAAAATGAGACCCTGAGCGGAATCCCGGTCATCTTCATCAGCGCCCTCACCGATACCTTCGATAAGGTGACCGCCTTTGAAACCGGTGGCGTTGACTTTATTTCCAAACCCTTCCAGATCGCCGAAGCGCTGGCGCGGGTGCGGACCCACCTTGCCCTGCGCAAATACCAACGCCTGCTCGAAATCAGGAATTATGACCTTAACCAGGCCCTGGCACAACTAAAAGAGGCCCAGAGCCAACTGATCAACTCTGAAAAAATGGCATCACTCGGGGTCCTTACCGCCGGAATCGCCCATGAGATCAACAATCCCATTTCCTTTATCTACACCTCCTCACTCGGTATTTCAAAAAACATTGACTTCTTCCTGGAACTTCAGAAAAAGTATGAGGAACTCTTTGAGCAATGCGATGGATCAAAAATTCAGGAGTTAAACGTGTTTAAAGAACAAAACGACTTCAGCGAACGAATGGATGAATTGAAACTCCTTACCGCCAATATTGTGAACGGCACCCAAAGGATTACGGGAATCGTGCAAAGCCTCCGCCGCTTTGCACGTATTGATGAGGCGGATATGAAAGAGATCGACATCCATGAAAACATCGACTCAACCCTCCTGCTTTTACAACACAAGATCAACAACCGCATCCGGGTGGTCAAAGAATACGGACCGATTCCCCCGATTCCCTGTTATCCTGCCCGGCTCAGCCAGGTTTTAATGAACATTATCTCCAACGCCATCGACGCCATCGAGGCGAAAAAGGAGATGACCGACCGCGAACAGATCACCATTACAACCAACGTGATCGAAAGCAACGGATCCCCCTGGGTTACCATCGAAATTACCGATACCGGGAAAGGGATCCCCGAAAACATTATGGGCAAAATGTTCGATCCCTTTTTTACTACCAAACCTGTCGGAAAAGGGATGGGACTCGGATTGTCTATCAGCAGCAACATCATCCGGGAACATGGCGGGATGGTCGAAGCAAGAAACCTTGAACATTCAGGAGCATCTTTCCTAATAACCTTACCAGTACAAAAACCAGAATATGTCTGACGAAACAAAAAACAAAATCCTTTACATCGATGATGAAGAGGCGAGTCTGATCGGGTTTAAAAGCATCTTCCGCGATACATACGAAGTTTATACTGCAAAGTCGGCCGATAAAGGCTATGAGATCATGAAAAAAACCGACATCGACCTGGTCATCTCCGACCAGCGGATGCCGGGGATCACCGGGGTGGAATTCCTGCAGAAAATCCGGGTCGAATATCCTGAAACCGTACGCATGCTGATAACCGGCTATTCCGATATCGATGCCGTGATCAAATCGATCAACGGCAGCATGATCACCTACTATTTTACCAAGCCCTATGAGGAGAACGACATGCGTCTCATCATGGACAACTCGCTCGAAAAGAAGAAGCTGATCAGGCAAAATAAGGAACTGTACGAGACATTGCAACAACTGGTTCAGGATCTGGAACAAAATCAGGAGATCCTCAAAGAGGAAATAGAAAGAAGGAAGGAAGCCGAACAGGAACTCCTGGTAGCCCGCGACAAGGCCGAGGAATCTTCCCGGTTGAAGTCATCGTTACTGGCAAACATGAACCACGAGTTCCGCACGCCCATGAACAGCATCCTCGGGTTTTCGGAGTTGATGAAATACACCGAATCGATAGAGGAGGTCAGAACCATGTCAAATATGGTCAACACCTCAGGTAAGAGGTTGTTAAAAACCCTGAACAACATGGTAGACCTGGCCGTTTTTGAAGCTGATAAAAAGCCGCCCGACATGGAGATGATCAACCTCAGCGAGATGGCGGAGCAGATTGCCAATGATTTCCGGGATCTTGCAATAAGAAAGAACCTGGCCGTTGAGGTGTCAGTGCCACCTGGGATTCTGACCTGCTTTAACAGGTCGTTCGCCAGTCTGATCCTTACCAATCTGATCGATAATGCCATCAAATTCACCCACAAGGGATCAATTCAGGTCCGGGTGAAAAAAGAGACCGGCGAAACATCCGGGTTTGCCGTGTTTGAGGTTAGTGATACAGGCATCGGGATTGCTCCCGAGTTTCACACCCAGGTATTTGATGATTTCAGGCAGGTCAGCGAGGGTCAGGGGCGCTATTACGAAGGGCTGGGGATCGGGCTTTCCCTGTGTAAACGGATATTGACCCGGCTCCAGGGCGAAATATCTTTACATAGTGTTCCGGATCAGGGAACCACCTTTACGGTCCGCTTCCCGGAAATCATAACCACGGACTTCCAGGCTGAACCAACCGGGCATGAGAAGCAGCAGATGATGGAACCCGTTCCCGCCGTCGTTACTCCGGAGGAGCAAAAACCCATACTAACAGTCCTCGTCGTTGAAGATAACGAATACAATGTAGAACTGTTGGAGATGTATCTGGAGGGTACTTTCAGGATCGAGAAGGCTTACAACGGGGAATCTGCCGTAAAAATGGCCCATGAAAAATACTACGATGTCATCCTGATGGATATCAACCTGGGAGCCGGGATCGACGGGGTGGAGGCGCTGAAACAGATCCGGAAATTCGAATCCAATGCCACCGTCCCGGTCATTGCCGTAACCGGATTTACCAGTATGGATGATAAAAAGCGACTCTTCGCGGAAGGCTTCAACGCGTTTCTGCCGAAACCTTTTACCCGCACCGTTCTGTTATCATCAATCAGTAAAGTCCTGGATAAATAAGACCCCTTTTAGCTTAACTGAATACGTATGAACGAATTGGTGACAGCCACCACCCGCAAATTCACCGAGGCTATTTTAGATACCGACCGGGAACGCGCACTACAGGCTGTGCAATATGCGGTCGATCAGGGATTGATGCCCGAAGATGTGGTCTTCAGGGTGGTTATCCCGACCATCGACAGGATGGTCAGGTCGATCAGCGAAAATTTCGGAGCAAGCCTGGCCCAGCATTTTATAACCTCACAGATTGCTGCCGAGGTCACCGAACAAATGATCCCGAAATTTAAGCAGAGAAAGAACGTAATCGGTCACGTGGTTATCGGGACCTCCCAGGGTGACTTTCACGGGCTTGGAAAAAGAATTGTTACAGGTTGTCTGAAAGCCATGACCATCGATGTGACCGATCTTGGTCTGAACGTCTCCCCGCAACGGTTTGTTGAAGCCGCAATTGAAGGGAAGGCACAGGTGATCGGGATTTCGTCGATGATGATCCATACGGCAAGAGGAGAAACCGGTTGTCTCAGGGTTCGGAAGATCCTGCAGGATGCCGGGATGGAGCATAAAATAAAAATCATCGTAGGTGGAGCCCCGTACCGTTACGATCATGAACTGTATAAAATGGTTAAGGCTGATGCCTGGGCCGACAACGGCATTGAAGCGGGTGAGGTGATATCAAAACTGATTCGGGAGGCGACATCATGATCACAGGAATGGATCGATTAACGGCTGCCGTCAATGGAACCACTTCAGACCGGATCCCGGTATTCTGCAACCTGATCGACCAGGGAGCAAAAGAACTGGGAATGCCGTTGAAACAATATTTCTCGAAAGGGGAATATGTTGCCGAAGCCCAGCTCAGAATGCGCGAAAAGTACGGTTATGATAACGTCTGGAGCCTCTTCTATGTAGGAAAGGAAGCCGAGTTGCTGGGATGCCGGCGGATCATCTTTGCTGCGGAGGGATCACCCAACGTGGGCGAAATGATCCTGAAAAACTACGACGACATTCATAAGCTGCAGGTTCCCGACGATCTGACCGGTCATCCGGCTTTTGAAGAACCTTTGAAATGCCTGAAAATTCTGAGAAAGGAAGTGGGCGGCCGGTACCCGATCTGCGCCTATGTCACGGCATCCATGACCCTTCCGGCCATGCTGATCGGGATGGAAAAATGGATGGAATTGTTCCTCCTCGGGCCGGCAGAAGTACGCGATGAACTGTTGACCAAATGCTCCGATTTTTTCCGGAAAGAAATTGAAGCCTACCGGGCTGCCGGCGCCGATATTCTGGTCTATGCCAACGCGTTCGGATCGACCGATTTCATTCCCATGAACCTGTTCCGCGAAAGGTCGCTCTATTGGATGAAACGCGACCTGCAACCGGGCGGAACAAATGGACTGGTTTATTACTGCGGGGGAGCCAGGATGAATCCAGTGATCGACCAGGTAATTGAGCAACTGGGAATAACAACCTTTTACCTCAGCCCGCTCGATGACCTCGCCGAAGGCAAAAAAATCATCAACGGCCGGGCATTGACCTGCGGTGTGATCAACGATATCAAACTGATAGATTGGTCGAAGGAGGAGATCAGAACGGAGGTCAAACGGATGCTCGCGGCCGGCATGCCCGGCGGAAAATTTCTTTTCGGAACGCTGGTCATGCCCTATGCCATCCCGGAAGAGAATATCAGAACCATGCTCGAAGCAGTTTATGAAACAGGCAGTCAATGAAACCGGAAAACACGACCAAAAACGATAAACTACTTCTGATCAGTTGCGGGATCCTGAAAAAAGAGATCGCCTTCCTGATCCGGAAAAACAGTTGGCCGGTAGAACCGCGGTTCCTCGATTCCTCTCTCCATATCGATTTTGAAAAATTGTCGAAAGGCCTGAAAACGGCCCTTAACAAATACAAAGACCGCGAAACCATCGTCTTTTACGGCGCCTGCCACCCCCTGATGGAACGGATTCTGGAGAATTCAAAGACCATCCGGTCGAAAGGTCAGAATTGCGCCGAAATGCTTTTGGGGAAAACAATTTTTAACAGGGAACTTGCCGGAGGAGCCTATTTTTTGCTGGAAGACTGGGCATTACGCTGGGATGAGATCATCCGAAAGACCTTCGGAAACACTCCGGAAATAATCAAAGATATTTTCAAAGGCGACCGATCTGTTATCCTCGCCCTGCGAACCCCCTGTTCCGGAAATTTTGAAGCACAGGCATTGCACGCGGGCCAAACGGTTGGTTTGCCGGTCAAATGGATGGATGTTTCACTGGATAATCTTGAATCGGTTTTAAAGCAAACCATTTTTTTAAAACTCGGGAACCGATGAGCACGGACATGGTGACAATCGAAAGAGAAGAACTGGATAATCTGAGGAAACGTGTTGAAAAGCTTGCCCTCGAGAAGTCGTACCTCCAGTTGATCGCCGACCTCGTGACCCGTATCAGTTCGGGTAGCGGGCTCGAAAACACCATCGATAACATTCTTTTGACCGTAATGGATAACATCGGCGGCTCCAACGTGGCCATCTATTATACCCTCGACCGGGAATATTTTTATGCCGACGTTTTCGGGAAAAGATTACGGCTGACCAAAATCGAAGATCCCGATGTTCAAAAAGTACTGGAAACCCGTGAGCCGGTCGAATCAAAGGATGATATCAGTAAAACCCACATGACCACGCCGGGACTGAAAAATGCCATCACCTGGACCTTTCCGTTGCTGGCTGCCAAGGAGATCATCGGGGTCTTCAAAATTGAGAATATCGTGATTTCGGTTTCAGAGGTTCAAAAGCTGTTAAACCTTTTCTTCAATTATGTTGCGCTGATCCTGTATAATGAAATAAACAGCTTCTCCAAACTCAAAGAAACTCACGAACAACTCAGGATCAGTCATGAACAATTGCGGTTATCGGAAGAACGCTACCGTTCAACGCTCGACACGATGCTGGAGGGGTGTGTCCTGGTCGGATATGATTGGACATTTTTGTATGTGAATGAAGCAAATGCGCTCCAGGCGCGGATGAAAAGAGAAGAGATGACAGGAAGGAAAATTCAGGAGTTGTTCCCCGGAATCGAACAGACCAACATCTTTGCCACCTATAAAAAGTGCATGGATGAACGATTTCCCGTCCGTGTCGAATCTTCCTATACATTCCCCAACGGTTCCGTTGCCTGGTTTGAAGTACGTATCGAACCGGTTCCCGAAGGGATCTTTCTGCTGACCCTTGAAACGACCGACCGCAAGAGAGCGGAAATTGATCTGATGGAAAGCCAGGAGAAATTTCTTCAGTTACTGAATTCCACGGCCGAGGGGATATATGGTATCGACAGAGATGGAAATTGTACCTTCTGCAATAATTCCGCTGTAAAAATATTGGGCTATCCGGACTATCACGATATCATCGGTAAAAATATGCACCATCTTATCCACCATACAAGAAAGGATGGCACTCCGTTTCCGGTTGATGCGTGCAAGATTTTTAAAGCATTTCGGGAAGGGGTCGAAACGCACGTCACCGATGAGGTTCTCTGGAAGGCCGACGGAAGCAGCTTCCCGGCCGAATACTGGTCATATCCCATTATTTATGATGGTAAGATCAAAGGCGCCGTGGTTACCTTTTTCGATATTACCGAACGGCTGAAATCGGAAGAACAACTTCGGAGAAGCGAAGAAAAGTACCGTCTGATCACTGAAAATTCGGCCGATGTGATCTGGATCTTAAACCTGTCGCGCGAACGGTTTACCTATATCAGCCCTTCGGTCATCCACCTCCGCGGCTATACCCCGGAAGAGGCGATGGCCCAGTCGATGGATGAATCACTGGAACCGGAATCGCTGGAGCTGGTCAGGCGCGGACTTGAGATTGGCATCCCGGAATTTCTCAAACACCGGGATACGAACCTGACCCGTCAGTTGAAAGAGGTCAGACAACCCTGTAAAGACGGTTCGGTTATCTGGATTGAAGTTGCAACACAAATAAAATTCAATGCCGCCGGTGAAATTGAAGTACTGGGTGTCAGCAGGAATATCGACAATCGGAAGAAAATGGAGTTCGAAATGAAAAAGAATGCCGAGGAACTCCGCGAACTGGTTGCCACACGCGATAAGTTCTTCTCGATCATTGCACACGACCTGAAGAGCCCCTTCAACTCCATTTTCGGATTTACCGACTTCCTGATTCAGGAATTCGGGACGATGGACCAGCATCAGGTTACCACATTGCTGATGAAAATTGCCTCCTCATCGAAGCAGGCCTATGCATTGCTTGAAAACCTGCTCATCTGGGCCAATTTACAGACCAGCAGGATCACCTTTCAGCCTGCGGTGATGAATCTGAAGGAGCGGTTGATGGAGACGCTCCCGGTTGTCGAAGGACAGGCGACGCGAAAAGATATTGCCATCACGGTCGAGATTCCCGACGGCCTCCGGGTGGTCGCAGATCATAACATGGTCGACACCATCGTGCGGAACCTGGTATCCAACGCCATAAAGTTTACACCGCGGGGCGGAAGCATTTTTGTTAAAGCATCCAGACAAAACGAAATGGTGGAGGTTACCATCCGCGATACCGGGATCGGGATCCCGGCCGAGAGACGATCTCAGATTTTCTCCATTGATAATAAAATCAGCACACCCGGCACCGACAAGGAGAAAGGAACCGGTCTGGGCTTGATATTGTGTAAGGAATTCGTTGTTAAACAGGGCGGGGAGATCCGCGTCGAAAGTGAAGAGGGAAAGGGAAGCACCTTCAGGTTTACCCTCCCGTCAGGTACCTAACAAATTGGGATATGAGCGAGCCAAAAAAGAGACAACATCCGTCGAAGGAGGTGATCGAAACGGAAAACCAGGGACAAACGTCGTCTGAACATAAATTCTGTGAGGAGGCGCTTGAACGGATGTATGAACTTTTGCAAACGACCCAGCAACTCGCCAAAATAGGAGGATGGGAGTGGAATATCAACACGGAGTTGTTGATTTGGACTCCCGAAACCTACCGGATCCATGACTTTGACCCTGATACTTACACGGTGCAGGGAAAAGAACTCATTGAGGCGAGTCTCCAATGTTACCTGCCCTCCGACCGGGAAACAATCCTGACCGCATTCAAAAAGTGCTGTGAACAGGGGATTCCGTACGACCTGGAATTCCCCTTCATTACAGCGACGGGACGCCATATCTGGATCCGGACCATCGGCCACCCGGTTTTTGAGAACGGATCGGTTGCAAGAGTTTCGGGAAATATCATCGATATTACCGAACAGAAACGCAAGGATGAAGCGTTGCAGGTATCGGAGATGAAGTACCGCGCTATAATGGATCAGGCGGTCGAGATGATCTTCCTCCACGACATGAAAGGCAATATCATCGAAGTCAATCAGGCTGCTGTCACACATACCGGATATTCAGCCAAAGAACTCCTGAAAATGTCATTCCTCGAACTGGAGCCCGGAGCCCGGGAACGACTAAAGGATCGATCCGTCGAGGAGGTGCTGGAAAAAATCAAACATGAAACGCTGGAAGTTGTTCACCGACATAAAGACGGAACCCTTTATCCGGTCGAAGTCAGCGCCGGAAAAATAGAACTGGGAGACACTGCGTACATTTTGGCGTTGATCAGGGATATTTCGGCACGAAAGAAAGTGGAGCAGGCGCTTCGCGAAAGCGAACAACATGCCAGAGCGCTGATAGCGGCGATCCCCGACATGATATTTCAGGTGAATGCCGACGGCGTTTTCCTGAGTTATAAAGCAGCAAAAGACGATCTTTACCTGAAGCCTGAAATGTTCATCGGACGCAGCATTTCGGAGGTCATGCCGGCATGGTTTGCAGAACTGACCATGGGAAAGATCCGGGAAACCCTGAAGGGCAAATCCATCCAGATTTATGAATATGAACTTCCCATTCCCGGTAAGGAGATCGAACAGTTTGAATGCCGCATGGTGCCTTATTCGGAAAACCAGATTGTGGCCATTATCAGGAATATCACCGAACAGAAACAGACGCAACAAAAACTCAGGGAAAGCGAAACCAATGCCAGGGCCATTATGGAATCGACCGACGATTTTATAATCCTGCTCAACCGGGAAGGAACAGTCCTCGATACCAATGAGGCCCATGCCCGCCGGATGCATATGACCCGGGAAGAAATGGTGGGGAAGAATTTCTTTGATTTCTTACCGGCCGCAATTGCCGAAAAGCGATTAACCCTTATCCGTCAGTCGCTGGATACCGGAAAGATAATCCACGGAGAGGATGTACGCGATGGAATGTACAACGAATATGTGATTTACCCGATCCATTACCAAAATGAGACCACCGACAAGGTGGGCGTTTTTTCGAGGGATGTCACCCGACAACGTCAAACCCTGGAAGCCCTCAGCCTCAGCGAAACCCGTTTCAGGGAACTTAATATGATGAAGGATAAATTCCTCTCGATTATCGCCCACGACCTCAAGAATCCCTTCAATGCCATCATCGGTTTCAGTGATGTTATAAAGGAACGAATCGAAGAGAAAGATTACCAGGAGGTGGGCAGGTACGCAGGTATCATCCACGAATCATCGAACCGTATCCTTGATCTGCTGACCAACCTCCTGGAGTGGTCCCGATCCCAGACCGGCAAAATGGAATTTAATCCGGAGTACCTTGACTTAACGCGGCTGATTGGTGATGTGGCTTCGCTGCTGGAGGATTCGGCGCACCAGAAATCGATAACCATCGTGAATAACATTTCCCGGAAATACATCGTCAGTGCGGATAGACCTATGATCAGCACCGTTGTGCGCAACCTGATTTCCAATGCCATTAAATTTACGAAACCGGGAGGCGCCGTCACCATAACTGCTGAGCAAACCCCGGCCGACGTTATCGTAACAATCCGGGATACGGGTGTGGGAATCGACCAGGCATCACTGGGAAAACTGTTCCGCATCGATGAAAGTTATTCTACCTATGGAACCGCGAAAGAAAAAGGAACCGGCCTCGGACTGATCCTTTGTAAGGAATTTATCGATAAACACGGCGGAAAGATATGGGCCAAAAGCGAAGCCGGAAGCGGAAGCGCTTTCAGTGTTTCCCTGCCCGTTCAATGATCAATCCCCGGTCAGTCGAGTTGTTCCCGTTTTTTTAATTTTCCACTGCCGGAGTAAGGATCTTTTTTCCTTGAAATCCAATCGGAAAAAGCGTTAAATTTGTAACAACCGGTCCCCAACCAATCAGGCGCCGGAAGTGGTTTTTCTTTTAGATTAAAATACGCTTACTGAACTCAATATGGCTATCAGAATAGGAATAAACGGACTGGGAAGGATCGGGAGGCTGGTTTTCAGGCTTGCCGCTGCGACACCGGAGATTGAAATTGTTCACCTCAACGACGCGATGGATGTGCCGCTGTTGGCGCATCTTATAAAATATGACAGTGTTCATGGCAGGATTTTGGGATCGATTGAACCGGACCGGGGATTTTTGCTGGTCGACGGCAGGAAAATCCCCGTCACCTCGGGCATGTATCCTTCGGCAATTCCCTGGGATACCTCCGGGGCAGAAGTGATCGTGGAATCGAGCGGCCTCTTTAAAACCCGTCCGGAACTTGAACAGCATTTCAGGGGAAGTGTCCGCAAAGTGATCCTATCCTGTCCCCCCGGCGATGAGCTGATCGACCGTACCGTTGTCATGGGGATCAACCACCACCAGCTCCTTCCCACCGACCGGATCATTTCGAATGCATCGTGCACAACCAACTGTGTCGCGCTGATGCTCAAGGTCCTGCACGACTCCTTTGGCGTGAAAAAGGCTTTCATGAATACCGTGCATCCTTATACCAACAACCAATCGACCCTCGACGGGCCGCATGATGATTTCCGGCGTGCCCGGGCCGCAGCGGTGAACCTTATTCCCACCACGACAAGCGCGGTACGCTCGGTAGCATTGGTCATGCCTGAGATGACCAACGTGTTCGACGGCTTCGCGACACGTGTTCCCGTGCCCGACGGTTCTTTTGTCGAACTGACCGCCCTTCTGAACAATCCTGTAACCGCTCCCATGATCCGTGAAGCCTTTTTAAATCAGGCCCGGATGCAGCTTAAAGGATACCTGGAATATTGTAACGATCCCATCGTTTCAAGCGATATCATCAACAACCCGCATTCGGCCATTTTCGATGCCCTGAGCGTTAAAGTCCTCGGCGGCGATTTCGTTCAGGTGCTGGCCTGGTACGACAACGAAAGCGGTTACTCAAACCGGATCATCGACCTTTTAAAGCATATCGCGACCCTGTAATCAAACTAAACGACCATGAACCCCGGATTACAATCGACCGCACTGGAAATAAACCTGGCACATACCAGGGATTTGATAATCGACATACCAGAGGAGCATCAATGGTTTATCAGCCTTTCTGACAATTACTATGGAATTCATAAACGCTCAGAAGATTTTTTCAACGAGTTCCACCATCCCTATTCTAATCACGCTGATGTCGTAGGACAGATTCCGGCAATTTTCATTGGCGACTTATGGTTCTACCGGGCGCTTCCCGAAGCGGTCAGAGCGCTTGATGCGGAATGTAATATCATTTCCACCCTGCTCCGGGAAGAATTGGAGCCGCGGCTCAAGGAACAACTGGTTTACACACTCCTGAAACTGATCGAAAACCTTTCGACTGACCCCGTCCTCTTCAAACAGACGATCGAACACGCAATCAGTGTATTAGAAGAAAACATCGGCGCCAGCACGGAAAGTTGCATTGCCAACCTGGGAATTTTCTTTACAAGCCTTGATAAACTTTCTGAAGATCCTGCAGTTTCGTCCCGAATCCTGACAATGGTCCGCGAAATCGCTATAAAAAATCTCGATTTCTGGGAGTCGTCCACAAAAATAGAAACATGGTACGGATCAAAGCAGAAAATATTCGGTGATCAGTACTCCAACCAAATCCTGCAATTGGGAAAACCTTTTTTCGATGTTCAGCGACAAAAGCTTGCTGACGCAGGAAATTGGAATGAAGTAGTGAAGGTTTCGCTTACCTACACCGATATCGCCACGGCATTCCGGAAATTTACCGGGAATTTTGAGAAAGCAATCGAAAAACTTCACTATCTGTTTTTCCTTCTTCACCTCCCGGGAATGGTGCATCAACGGGATTACCTGCTCTGGGACCTGAACCGTGTGATTCGCGATATCGGTAAGGAACTTACGGAAGATCAGATACTCGTATCAGTCGACAACCTTTTTCAGCTCTTTGAGGAATTTCGGCAGCACCATGTAGGTACCGTACTCGATTCGGTATTGACCCTGGGTAAAGAGATCATGAACAGCGACAACCTTTCCCTGATCCGCTATTTTGAGAACAAGCTCATCAGGATGGGATTCGTTACTCCGGGCGTGGTGTACCTTACCGACAACTGGCAGCTTCATGTCGACCGCAACCACATCAAGAATATCCGTGTATGGCTCGAACTGATCGAGTACTCCCCCGAGGTCATGAAAAGACTGCTGTCGGCGCTTATCATCAACCTGAGGATGGGCGGAATCTTTATCTTCGATACCGATCTGTTCCAGCGTGATGTGACCCGGTTGCTCAACTCCGACATCGCGCCTATCTTTAAAAGGATCAAACAACTCACACGGATCTTTCCGGTTTATTTTAACGAGATCGGAGCCGAAGGTGAACTCCGCGAGGTGACCACCACGCTGGATGAAATATCCCAGCGGGCCGACAAGCTGATCCATTTCCTGCGAAAGCAGATCCATACCGAAGGCAATAATTCGCACATTCTGATATGCCTGGAGATCCTTAACTTCTGGAAAGATCCGAACCTCGATCTTTTGAAACCATTGGTGCCGGCCGATGTGATCGAGAGTATCGATCTGTCAGGCGAGTGGGTGCAGGGAGTTCATGAGGTTGTAAGCGCCCTGTGTGAAAAAGGCAACCTCTCGGTAAAACAACTTTCAGAACTTGAATCCGAAGCGGTTGAGACGATGCTCAACGAACTGGGCAGCGCAAAAGACCAGGACATCCGGAGGGTCCGCCTCCTGATCAGGCTTTACAAGCTGCTGAAAGAAAAGTACTCCTTCGAGACCATCAACATAGCGGCGATCCTCAACCGGTACAATTTTTTCAGCCCTGCCGAAGTGGATGATCTGACCCGATACCTCGATCAGTCGGACGATGAGCAGGCGCTCCGCCTGATTTTCCGCTTCATGGACCGGCTCAACCAGATCATCTTCGACCCGGTGCCCAGTCAGGGATGGGAAAACATCTACCACAAGCGGCATATCGCATTCGGGATTCCATCGATGTACGGCGAATACCACGAAAAAAAATTCGAAGCACTCGGGGTGACCTTTCGCCTCGAAGGCATCGCCACCGTACTGATGGAACGCATCATTGCCAAACTCAACACTGATTATATAACCGCGAAAACCCTCAAAAGCATCTATTCGACCCTCGAATTATTGCGCCAGGGACTGGAACTCGACGGGATTCCCGATCAGGGCTTCAATTCCAACCTTCAGATGCTGCAGTACAGCCTGACCTCGGGCAGTTTCACAATCGGTCAGTATCTTAACATCTTCCAGTTCATGGGCGAAAGCGTGAAAGAGATCATCAGCCATTACTTCATGAGTTCGTACGATGAACTTCTGAAGGTGATCATCCCGCAAATCTTTCCCGATGAAACAAATCTGGACCAGAAATCGGTAAGCAAATTCATCCATAAAAAATCGGAAGCATTCTTCCGCGATCTGCTCTCATCTGCCTTCCTCATTCAATCGCTCGACAACTTCATCGGCAAAGTGCTCAACAGCCTGCGTAACATGGCTGATCATTTTACGCCGGAGGATATACGCAGCATCATGTCGTACGATCCCGATGTGGTAATCAGCCCCTTCAACATAGCCGATCCGCGAATCGACAGCCAGATTTTCCTGGGATCAAAGGGCTTTTTCCTGAAGAAACTCTATCTTCAGGGCTATTCCGTACCTCCCGGATTTATCATTACTACCGAGGTCTTTCGCCGGAAGGATTCCATCACCAAACATCCCTCGCTGCATGCCGAAGTCGATAGCATGATCGACAGGTATATACGGGAAATTGAGATCCTGTCGCACCGGGAATACGCCAACCCGCTGAACCCGCTCTTGTTGTCGGTACGGTCGGGATCAGCCATCTCGATGCCCGGAGCCATGAATACCTTTCTGAATGTAGGGCTTAATGATGAGATCACGGAGGTTCTCAGCCAACAGCATAACTTTGGCTGGACCTCGTGGGATTGTTACCGGCGATTGCTTCAGACCTGGGGTATGTCGTTCGGAATTGACCGGGATGTATTTGATCAGATTATGATCGATTACAAGCAAAAGTACGACATCAGCCGCAAGATCGACTTTCCGCCGCCCATCATGCGCGAGATCACTTACGCATACAAGGATGTGTTGAAGGAAAGAAACGTTCCCTTCGAGCAGGATCCCTGGTTACAGGCAAGGCAGGCGATCATTGCGGTATTCAATTCATGGGACAACACGCGGGCAAAGGTGTACCGCAACCACCTTCAGATCGCCCACGAGTGGGGGACTGCCGTGATCGTGCAGCAGATGGTTTTCGGAAATATTCACCGCGAATCGGGATCGGGCGTGGTATTTACCTGCGATGTGATGCAAAATTCACCCGGGATCCATCTGAACGGCGATTTTTCATTTCTGAGCCAGGGTGAAGATATTGTTGCAGGACTGGTTAATACCCTTCCCGTAAGTGAAGCCCAGCGGAATAAATACTACCAGAAAAGCCCCTTCTCCCTTGAAAGCGCCTTTCCGAAGATCTTTGAGAAACTGAATAACTTTGCCCACGAACTGCTCGAAAAACACGATTTCGGCCATCAGGAGATCGAATTCACATTCGAAACCGCGAAACCCGAAGACCTTTACATTTTACAGGTGAGAGACCAGTCGGTGACCAAGCCCGAACAGAAGGTGGTGTTCGCCGTTCCTCCTCAAAAAATGAAACAGGTTGGCACCGGTATCGGGATCGGCAACCGGGTCGTGAATGGATTTCTTGCTTTCGACCTGGAAGATATCCGGGCAATAAAAGCTAAATTTGAAGACGGTCAATGCATCCTTGCCCGTCCCGACACGGTTCCCGACGATATTGAGATGATCTTTGAATGCGACGGACTGCTGACCGGCAAAGGCGGGGCCACCTCTCATGCCGCGGTTACCGCCTCAAGCCTGGGTAAAGTTTGCGTGGTCAATTGCACGGAACTCAGGGTGAACGAAAAAGAAAAGACATGCCGCATCAACGATACCGTGTTCAGGGCATTCGACAAAATCGCGCTGGACGGGCCGCTTGGCATCATTTACCAGGGTAATTATCCGATCCGGAAACAGGAATTCTGAACCTAACCAAAACTATCGATATCATGGAAATTTCACTTAAAGAGAAAAAACTGTTGGGCATCAACGGTTTGGGTCGCATCGGAAAACTGACATTATGGTACCATCTGCAGTCGCGCTGCTTCGAAGGTATCGTGATCAACGTAGGCCGGGAAGTCGGTAAAAGCCTCGATGATGTGATTCATACCATCAGTACAGACTCAACCTATGGCACACTCGATCATTTCCTTCACGGATTTTCCGGAAAGAAATGCCCGATTACAGTGATTGATGCCTCTGATGGTATGCTGGATGTGGATGGATTCCCGGTAAAAATTTTAAGGAAAGAACGGTTGCCCCGCAATATCGGATGGGCCCGCGAAGGCGTTCAAACGGTAGTCGATTGCACGGGAAAATTTCTGGATCCGACCATACCGGCCGATGATCCAAAAGGAAGCCTCCGGGGCCACCTCGAAGCCGGCGCGCGAAATGTGATCGCCAGCGCCCCGTTTAAGATTAAAGATAAATCCTACAAGGATTCCGGCGAATATCCAACCCTGATTTATGGCATTAACCACCTCGACTTCCGGCCGCACCTGCACCATGTGGTTTCAGCGGCAAGCTGTACCACCACAGGGCTGGCCCATATGATGAAACCCCTGCTCGAAGACGTGGAAACCAAGCGAATCCTCACCGCATCCATGTCGACGGTTCATGCTGCAACCAACACCCAGAGTGTGCTTGATGCGGTTCCCTCAACGGGAACTTCCGATCTGAGGAAAAACAGGTCGGTATTCAACAACATCATTTTATCTTCCACAGGAGCGGGAAAAGCGCTGGAAATGGTGCTGCCGCAAATAGCAAACATCGGATTCATGGCCGATTCGGTGCGCATCCCGACCAATACCGTTTCCCTGATTTCCCTCAATATTACCTTCGATTCGCGGGTGGATGAGCGCGGTGAACCGATAATCAGCGGCGCATACATCAACGACCTCTATCGCCGGGCTACCCGGGGATCCCAACAGGGATTGCTTCACTTCAGCGAAAAACAGAATGTATCGTCCGACCTGATGGGATTTCCCGCCGCCGTGGTCATCGAAGGACACGAAACCCATACCCGGACCGGATTTCTTCCGTTGCCTGCCGCATTGCTTCACTCCCTGGGAATTAAAGAAGACCGCGACGTGAACCTTCCGGTAACCCATGCCAAGATCTTCGGATGGTACGACAACGAATTCGGAAGCTATGTACGGTGCCTGGGAAAGCTGACTGAACACATTGAAACTACGACCCGTTGACCCGGGGGATTTGCTGACACGTGACCGGGCCGGTAAATATTTTGTAATCCCAAAACCCAAAACAATGAAAACAAAATTGACATTTTTAAGGAGTTTTGCAGGACTCCTGATGTTGCTCTGCTCAGGCCTGGCGTCAGCTCAGTGGAATACCAATACCAGTGTGAACATGCTGATTTCGGGATTGCCAACCGCCGATTTGCAGTCGGTTCCCACATCCGACGGAAAGACATGGATCGCCTATTATCACGAGAATTCCGGCAATTACGACATGCGGGCCCAGCTCATTGATGCCGACGGCTATAAACTCCTTGGAGCCGATGGCGTACTGGTGAGTAACCTGGCATCGGGATCTGCGACTTTTGTTTTTAATGTCTGTGTCGACGCCTCCAACAACCTGGTCATCGGATTTCAACATGAAGGAACCGGAATCATGAGCGCCGTGGTTCATAAAATCTCCCAAACCGGAGCGCAACTCTGGGGCGCGGGAGGCATCATCCTCGGCGGCGGTATGGTTCCCTATCCCGCCTTGCTTTCAACAGGCGAGATTGTTGTGACCTGGAATTCCGATAACGGAAACACCCTGAATATCCAAAAGATAACCAACAGCGGATCACTGGCATGGACCGCCCCCGTTGTGGTCACCGTAGGAACCTCCACCACAACCCGCGGTCAGTTGATCGGTAATCTGGCAGGTAAATTTACCATGGTGTATCAGAAGATGGGTTACGGCGTGTCGACCACACTCTATGCGCAAATGTTCAATCCGAACGGAACCGCCGTCTATGCCCCGCTTCAGATCTGCAACCAGACTACCAGCGCCGCCCGGTACTATTCGATCGTTGCCGATGGCGATGTGACCTACTTCGGATATTACAGCTCCAACGGCTTCAGGTTCAACTCCTTTCTCCAGCGGATCGACCCGGGCGGAACCATCCCCTGGGGAATGAACGGCTCAGCCTTCAACACCAATGTGAATACCTACGACGATTACCAGATGTATACCATGATCAACCTCTCCGGAGCATCAAACTATGTCTGGTCTGTATGTAACTTCAGCGACTACAACCAGAATCAGTACGGAATCTATGTGCAGAAATTTCTGAAAACGACCGGCGCCCGGCAGTTTACCGATAATGCCAAGGTAGTCTATGCCATCGGTCCAAACAGCAATCGGCCTGAGGGTAATCTGGCCCTGGTGAACGACAATCCCATGTTTATGTTTGCGGATGTGAATGATAAGATCTATGTGACCCGACTCGATGCCAACGGTAATTTTGCCTGGGCGGGAAATCAGGTAGAGATCAGTTCTACCACGGCATCGACAGGAACTCCAAAGATGCGGTACGGTTTCACCCCCGACGGCCCCAACCGTTGCGCAGGAATCTGGACCGAAAACCGCACCGGCTCATACATGGGTTATGCCCAGGGCATTTCGGTCGGGGGCCTGGTCGGCCTGGTCGTTGCTACCCAGGGTAGTGTCCCTCCAACCATCACCACGAGCGGAGGCACCCTGCAGATGGTTGCGACCGTGTTTCCGCTGACCGCCAACCAAAATGTCACCTGGAGCATCGTCCCGGTAACGGGGAACGCTGCGATCAGTACTGCCGGACTGGTCACCGCAACCGGCAACGGAACCGTGTATGCCAAAGCAGTGGCTGTGCAGGATGTGACTGTGAAGGATTCGCTTTTAATCACCATCAGCGGACAAATCATTGTGAATCCGGTCGTGGTGACCAATGCCGCCTCCAATATATTGCTGACCAGCGCTACCCTTAACGGATCGGTTACTGCCAACCTCTATCCGACCACGGTAACCTTCGACTGGGGGCTGAACACGAGTTACGGAAACTCCCTGGCGGCAACTCCTCCCACAGTTACCGGATACGCGCCTGTTGCCGTCTCTGCCAACCTATCCGGACTTACCTCCAATGTTACCTATCACTACCGTTGTGTTGGTGTCAGTACGGCTGGGACCTTTTACGGGGCCGATCAGACCTTTACGCCCGGTTGTCCGACTATCGCGGCAGCCGGAGCGATCACGGGCCCGGCAAGCGTATGTGTCAATGCCACCGGTAAAACCTATTCCATTGCCCCGATCACCAATGCTACCGGTTATACCTGGTCGGTTCCTGCCGGGGCAACCATCACAAGCGGTCAGAATACCACCAGCATCGTGGTCAACTTCGGTTCAACCAGCGGCAACGTTTCGGTATACGGAACGAATTTCTGTTCCAGCGGAACCCCGTCCAATCTGCCGGTTACCGTGAGCCCGCCACCGGTTCCTTCGATTACAGGATCAGCCACAGCCTGCCAGGGCGGTGCAAATACCACTTACACGACCGAATCGGGCATGACTGCCTATACCTGGAGCGTGTCGTCGGGAGGCTCTATCGTGATAGGCCTAGGTACTAACCAGATCCAGGTTTCGTGGAATGCATCCGGCCCGCAGTGGGTGTCGGTAAACTATACCAGCACCGCGGGATGCGCGGCAACAACCCCGTCGACCTTCAGCGTCACGGTCGACCCCCTCCCGTCAACAGCCGGAAGCATCACCGGAACTGCCGCGGTATGCGGCGGAGCCACCGGCGTGAGTTATTCGGTAGCGCCCGTCACCAATGCTGTTTCCTACATCTGGACCCTGCCTTTGGGAGCCTCCGTTACCGCCGGCTATAATACCAACGCCATTACCGTAAGCTTTGCCGCAAATGCCTCTTCAGGACCCATCACCGTGCAGGGGAACAACCTTTGCGGATCGGGTCCGGCATCCCCGCCTTTCCAGGTTACCGTCACCCCGTTGCCTTCCGACCCCGGTACCATCGAAGGACCGGACCAGGTTTGCGAAAACGCTTCGGGGATCGTCTATTCGATTGCTCCCATCACCGCGGTGATCGACTACCACTGGACCGTTCCATCCGGGGCCTTCATCGTGAACGGAGCCAATACCAATGCCATAACCGTCGACTTCGGTCCGGTTGCCGTTTCGGGAAATATTACAGTCTATGGAAGCAACAGCTGCGGCAACGGCTCCGTGTCGACCCTTCCCGTATCACTGAACCCGGTTCCTCCTGCTCCGGTTATCACCTTGGCAGGACCGGTGCTTTCAAGCAATGCAACCGACGGAAATCAGTGGTTTTTCAACGGATCACTGATCCCGGGAGCCACCGGGCAGAATTATACCGTCACCGCCATCGGCTGGTATTGGGATGTGGTCAACCTGAATGGTTGCAGCTCCGATACCTCCAACAACATTTACATAACCTTGCCCGGAATGGATGAACCAACCGATCAAAGGATCCGGATCTACCCGGTTCCGACAAGTGGAATCTTCACCGTGTCGCTGTCCGGCCGGCCGGATGCCGACTGTGAAATAGAGGTCTGCGATGTCAGGGGAATTTCGGTCTTCAAAAAGAGTTATAAACCATCCACTCCGGAAACCGACCTTTTGATCGATATCACAGGAGCTTCTCCGGGATGCTATTTCGTCAGGATCCGGACCGGTCAGGATTGGTTTGTGAAACCCCTGCTGGTAAACGGACAGTGACCCTTCACCCGGATTCCCGGTCAGGATTTCTTCTTTTCAAACCTGTTCCGGCACGATTGAATATTTTTTAATTAAACCTTTTTCACAGATTTGATTTTCTTCCTGTCTTGTTGTATATTTACTGCATCGACCCGTTTGATCTATGAAATTCAAAATTCCAGAATATTTTCCCGGGTGGAAATATATTGCTGCTTTTGTTTTTTTTTCCCTGATGATCATCCTCCTGGGATTCATAAATCTAAAAATTCAACGCGCAACCCTGGTCCGGCTGACGTCGGAACGACTGGAAAGCATCTCAAAGTACAAGGCTGAAGAGATCAGCAATTGGATCAGGGAGCGTAGAAGCGATGCCAACTATGTGAACCGGGCCGGCAATATGCATGAGTATGTAAACCGGTTTATTGACCATCCGGAGCGTGAAGATCTTCGTCGCTACATTCTCGACCATATAATGCCAATGAAGGATAATTACGGGTATGAGGATATCCTGATTGTCGACTCGACCGGGAAAATTTATATCAGTTTGACTCCACTCGGTGACTCTTTAAGTTCCGACGCACAAATGATCCTCCTTAATTCAATTAAATTCAGGAACGCAAAGTTCAGCAGCTTTTACTATTGCAAATACCATAATAAGATCCACATCGATTTTTATTCCCCTGTTTACATTGGAATGAACGATTCGACGACCCTCCGGGCAATGTTGCTTCTCCGGGTTGACCCTTCAAGGTTCATCTACCCCCTGATCCAGTCCTGGCCGGTTAGTAGCCGCACTTCCGAAACTTTATTGGTGGAAGTAAAAGATGACAGTGTGGGTTACCTGAGTGAATTGAAACACAGACCAGGGAGTACCCTGCGATTGAAACTACCGCTTCACAATGAGCTCCTTCCGGCTGCAATGGCTGCCAAAGGATACACGGGATTCAGTGAGGGAATCGATTACCGGGGTGTCAGGGTGTTTTTTTATACCCGGCACGTATCGGGTACCCCCTGGTATATGGTCAGTAAAACAGACCAGGATGAAGCGCTGGAACCCCTTTCTTATTGGTGGGGCAGGACGCTGCCGGGCGTTTTGGTCATGATTTTACTGGGACTTCTGGTGTTGTATTTGATATTTCTGCAACGGAAAAAAGACCATTTCAGGAACCTTTACAAACTCGAATCCCAACGCCTGATTCTTACCCAGCATTATGAAATGGTGATGCAACGTGCCAATGATGTCATCCTGCTGCTCGATGAAAAAGGTACCATTACCGATTGTAATGAAAGAGCAATGGGCGTTTATGGCTATTCACGCGAAGAACTGGTTGGTTTCAATGCTTCCAAAATAATTGCCCCGGAAGCACAACCCCCTTACCGGCAACGCCTGACTACTGAACCTCCCGAAGAAGGATTCCTTTACGATTCCATCCATGTGAAAAAAGACGGAACCAGATTTCCGGTCGAGGTCAGTTCACGGGTTATTTATTTCCAGGGAAAAAAATATTATAACGGGATTGTCCGTGATTTTTCGGAACGGGCGAAATACCAGCAGATGCTGATTCAGGAGCGCAACCGCGCCCAGAATTACCTGAACATCGCGGGGTCGGTAATCATCGTTTTAGACCATGAAGGCAATATCGAATTGATCAATAAAAAAGGATCGGAACTTTTCGGTTACCCGCAGGATGAAATTATCGGTAAAAGTTGGTTCGATCATTTCATTCCTGCCGATGTCAGAACAACTGTCCGGGAGGTTTTCACGCAGCTTATGAGCGGGAACATCGAAGGGCCGGAGTTCTTCGAAAATTCCGCGCTTACCGCTACCGGTGAACAACTGATTCTGCATTGGCACAACGCTTTGATCAGAGACGAGAATGGGAAGGTGATCGGAACCATCAGCTCGGGGGAGGATGTAACGGTGCTTCGCGCCAAGGAACGGGAACTGGAACGGCTGAACCAGGAGTTGGAAGAACGCGTTCAGGTTCGCACCGAACAACTCGAAATCGCAAATAAAGACCTGGAAAGTTTCAGCTATTCCGTTTCTCACGACCTCCGGGCTCCGTTGAGAAGCATCGACGGTTTCAGCCTGGCATTGCTCGAGGATCAGGCTGAAAAAATCGATGAGAAAGGGAGGGATTACCTCCGCCGGATCCGGAATGCCAGTCAACGCATGGCACAGTTGATTGATGACCTCCTGCGGTTGTCGCGGATCACACGACAGTCAATGTCGCTCCAGGAGGTCAACATCTCCCAGATGGCAAAGCAAATTTGCGCCGAGTTGGCAGAGACCGCCGAATATTCAAAACATACTGTAACGATTGGCGAAGGGATCCTGGTGACTGCTGATCCCGGATTGATGAAGATTGCCCTTTACAACCTGCTCCAGAATGCATTTAAATTCAGCACGGGAGTCGCCGACCCTGCCATCATCGTCGATTCGGTTATCCGTAGCGGGGTTCGCGAAATCATGATCCGGGATAACGGGGCCGGTTTCGACATGCGGTATGCCGGAAAGCTGTTCGGGGTGTTCCAGCGGCTCCATACACCCCAGGAATTTGCAGGCACCGGAATCGGCCTGACCATTGTAAACCGGATTATCCAGCGACACGGGGGATCGATCTCCGCCGAAGCTGAACCCGGGAAGGGAGCAACTTTTTATTTCAGATTGCCCTGAAAATTCAGAAAGGACATGTCATAACAAATAAAAGTAAAAATGGATCGAAAGATAATCCTGCTGGTGGAGGACAATCCCGATGATGTGGAATTGACCCGGCGCGCATTCGAGAAGGCAAATCTGACCAACCCTATGACCGTGGTGAACGACGGGGCAAAGGCCATTGATTACATTAAAGGCTTAGGAGAATTTGGTCAAAATGACCAACACAGACTCCCTGCCATCATCCTCCTGGATTTGAAATTGCCTAAAGTCGACGGGCTGGAGGTGCTGAAGGAGATCCGGAATTTTCAGCCGACACAGCTCACCCCGGTCATCATACTGACCTCCTCCCTGGAGGAGCAGGACCTCATCAACTGTTACCTCAACGGAGCAAACAGCTATATCCGCAAACCGGTCGATTTTAACAAATTCACCCAGGCCGTCCAGCAACTGGGTATGTATTGGTTATTACTGAATGAATTGCCACCAAATCCTGAATCATGAAGGAAAAGCTACGCCTGCTGCTCATCGAAGATCATGACGATGACGCCATCCTGCTGTTACACCATCTTGAGAAAGAGGGGTTCGATATCCAATCCGACCGGGTGGAAACTGCTGCTGAAATGTCGGAATTCTTAAAAACACGGGAATACGACCTGATCATTTGCGATTTTAGATTGCCTAAATTCAGCGGTGAACATGCCCTTGAAATTTATAAATCCTCCGGTCTCGACATTCCCTTTATCCTGGTCTCCGGCACCATCGGGGAGGAGGTGGCAGTGAGCATGATGAAATCGGGCGCGCACGATTACATCATGAAGGATCATATTGTGCGAATCGGTCCGGCCGTGACCCGGGAACTCCGGGAAGCCGCGATACGCCTGCACCGGAGGCAAACGCTCGAGGAACTAAAGCAGGCCAAGGAAAAAGCCGAACAATCCGACCATCTGAAAACAAGTCTGCTCTCCAACATGAGCCATGAATTCCGCACACCGCTCACCGGAATCCTGGGCTTCGCCCAGGTCATCCAAAACTCAACCGATGACCCCGACATCCGGCAAAGCGCCCTCCGGATACACAAAAGCGGAATGAGGCTCATGAAAACCCTCGACTCGATCGTGTGGCTTTCCCAACTGGAATCAGGAATTAAACCCACCTTAAAAGAGTTTCAACTGAACCAGATGATCTCACAAGTGGTCATGAAACATCAGGAATTCCTGACCTATAAAAAACTGTATTGCCGGATCCCGTCCGATGAACCCGGCGTGATCGTGGAGTCAGATGAAGAACTCATAGCCCGTGCCTTCTCAGCCATTCTCGACAATGCGATTAAATATACCCATCAGGGTGGCATCACCATCACTTCAGTTGTCAAAAAAGTCAATGGCTCAGATTTGCTGAGAATTACCGTGTCGGATACCGGGATCGGGATCAACAGTACTGATCTGACCGTTATCTTTGATGCATTTAAGCAGGTAAGCGAGGGATTTTCAAGACATTATGAAGGGATCGGACTCGGATTGACCATCGCACGAAAAATCATGCAACTGATTGGCGGGAATGTTTATGTTGAAAGTACACCGGACAAAGGCTCTTCGTTTTCACTGGAATTTCCGGTTCATACCAGGATCCCCGTCCCGGAGGTCAGATCCGCTACCCCCACGGGGAAAAAAGAGATCCCGGTTACGGAAAAAAATCAACCGATGCTGCATGTTCTTGTGGTTGAGGACAACGAGACCAATGCCGAACTGGTCCGGCTTTTCCTCCGTGCCAGGTACCAGGTTACCATTGCTTCCTCCGGCCAGGAAGCCCTGTCGCTGTGTGAATCAACCCGTTTCGATATGATCATGATGGATATCAACCTGGGATTGGCAATGAGCGGAATTGAGGCCGTGAAACTCATCCGCCGGATCCCGGGCTATGAATCGATCCCGGTACTTGCCATTACCGGTTATACCCAATACGGAGACCGCTCCAGACTCCTTGCACACGGGTGCTCACATTATCTTGCAAAACCATATAGCAAAGACCAACTGCTAAGGGTGGTCGAATCAATGACCCCGGGCCGGGATTTATAGGGATCTTTTTATGATAGCCTGATTTCGGAGGATTGTGACACGACCTGAAACCTGCCTGCAAACATTCCTCCAACTGTGCCGGCTGTATAAAAGTCGCCATGAAGCAGATACCTGAGATCTGTTACATCTGAAAATTCAGGACTTTCATCGGTTTATTGTTTCAGATAATCGAAAAAATATACATCATATTTAATTTGTTTTCATCTTTACAGTACGGTTGCATACCCTTCCGGAAGTTCCGGGTTTCGGGCAGGGGAATAAGAGTAACCGGTTACAAACCAACATATTCACATACCATGCGAAAAATATTCCTTTTTTTGTTCCTGCTCCGATGCGGATTCCCCGCCGGCAGCCAATCGTTGCATGAATCCTTGTTACCTGGAGCAGCTACTGCTTTTATCACAAAAGAACATCCCGATTACCGCCTGATCCGGCAGGAAAAGCTGACCGATGCAACAGGCACCGCACTGGCTACACTCTTCCACTTCGAACCGACCGGATTTGTCATCATCGCAAATTCCGATCGGATTGCCCCAGTCTATGCCTGGTCGGCACTCGACCGGTTTGATCTGCCCCTGGAGGAAGCGGGCCGGATCAAACAGATCATAACCCGTGATTTACAGGTCCGCCTGGATCAATCGTGGAGGCAATCTGCAGATGAAAGGGCCATCATCGCTGGGAAATGGCAGGCATTTCTGGCAGGTGGGCTGAAATCGCCCGGCTTTGAACAATGGCCTCCCGAAGGTACAACAACCACCGGCGGATGGCTCGAAACCAACTGGACCCAGAACGCCCCGTACAACAATATGTGCCCGCTCGATCTGAATGCCGGTTCACGCAGCGTGGCCGGATGCCCTGCCATTGCGATGGCACAGATTATCAACCACCACAAAGAGATCAACCAGACCCGGTTTTCCGACAGTGATGATTATTACCACAACTATGGATCGGGTAACCAATATTGGATCGACAACGATTACCTGTCCCGGGGATTCCCCTGCTTCGATACCCTGAACCTGCACCTCGACACCCTCGAATCGACTTACGCGTTCGGGGGGGCTCTTACAAAATCCATGAAAGCGGCACTCTGTTTTGCCTGTGGAGTCGCGGCCCACCAGGTTTATACCGCCTCGGTCTCGGGAACTTTCGGACTCGAACAGGCCCTGATGGCTTGGCAACGGTTCGGATTTGAAGAATCACGGATTGTCTATCCCGACGATACTACCCTGAATACCCTCATTGCCGAAAATGTAAAACTTGCCCTGCCCGTCCAACTCGGATTGCTGGTATCAACCGGGTCAGGAGGCCACAACGTAGTGGTTGATGGCTATAACACCGATGAATTCTATCATTTCAATTTCGGATGGGGAGGATCGGCAAACGGATGGTATACCCTCCCGCCTGAGAGTATTCCATATAACCTGACCATCATCGAAAGCGCCGTGATCGATATCAAATCATCACTTTATACAGGAATAACAGTCAACAGAGAACCCGCCCGGACGATCAGACCATTCCCGAATCCGTTCTCGGATCAACTGACCCTGCCCGGACTCACCGGACCAGCAACCCTTATCCTCTACAACAGTTCCGGAAAGGAAGTACTCCGGCAAGTTGTGACCGGAGGTTGGCAAACAGTGACCACCAATGACCTGACACCCGGAATGTACCTTTATCGGATCGTGAAGGAATCCGGGAATATCATGTCGGGTAAACTCATAAGGAATTGATCTGTCAGACCTGTATTGCCGCATCTTCCGATGTTCTATATTTGTCAGGGAAGAAATCCTGACCAGTCAACCTTTATGAAACGTACACTGTATCTGTGGATGATGTTCCTCATCCCGGTTGCGCTCACAGCACAGAAAGTGCCCGACAGCGCCATCCTGAAGGTCAAAGCGCCTTCAACCTTTTTGGCAAAGTTCACCACCACCAAAGGTTCCTTTACCATCGAAGCATTCCGCTCCTGGTCGCCCGAAGGGGTCGACCGGCTTTATCAGCTAATTCAATCAGGTTTCTACGACAACAACAGCCTTTTCAGGGTCCAGTCCGCCTATGTGGTTCAGTTCGGCATCTCCGATCTCCCGGAGGTTAACAGGTTTTGGGATAAGCGTCCCATCCCGGATGAACCGGTCATTGAGCACAACCTGAAGGGAACCCTTTCGTATGCCCGCGACGGAGCCAATTCACGCACCAGTCAATTGTTCATTAATAAAAAAGACAACTTCAAACTCGATACAGTTACCTACAACGGACTGAAAGGATTTCCGCCGGTAGCCCGGATTGTTGAGGGATTTGAAGTGGTCGATTCCTTCTATGGAGCCTATGGTTTCGAGCCGGCCAACCACCAGGATTCGATCATGCAGCAGGGCAACGCCTTTGTTCGAAAACACTTCCCGGAACTGGATTACATCATTTCGGCCAAGCTGATCCCCGGTGCCAAATAAAAGGGTCAGCTTACAGGATTAAACCAAACTACCTGATCCGAATCTTTCGAAAAAATTCCTTATCCTGTTCGGGAATTTACGTTGCTTTGATCGATCACTTCATCAACTCCTTTACCGCCTCCTCGATCTGTTGATCCCTGCCTGAGGCCATAATACCGGGATCGTTGGCAACCCGGATGTCGGGCTCCATCTGGTTGTTCTCACAGAATTTTCCGTCAGGTGTCCGCCAGCCCCCCATCGGAATGCCGAAGACAAGCGTCGGATCGATCTGGGATTCCCACCAGACAAAAGTTCCTGTTCCGGGAACCGGCATTCCAAGCGTTTTTCCGGTGTTTTTGAGCTTATAGGCAACGGGGAAAAGGTGTGCGTCAGAATAATTGCATTCGCCGATCAGCACGATGGAAGGCTTGATCCACTTGTCTAAAGGTTCCGAGCCAATATATTGCCCGTGCGGAACAATATCGATGTACTTTTTCCCGCTCAGGAAATCGGATAGCTGTTCGTGGATGTTGCCGCCGCCGTTGAACCGTGTGTCGATGATCAGGGCCTTCTTTTCAAAGTTCCGCCCCAACGCCTCTTCGAAAACGGTTCGCATGCTCGCATCGTCCATCGACCTTACATGAATGTACCCGATGGTTCCGCCCGACAACCGTTCCACCTCATTCCGGCGGTTCTTCACCCACCGGCGGTAAAGCAATTCACTGGCAGATCCTCCTGAAACAGGCTTCACACTTTCATCCCAAAGCTCCCCGGTGACGGGATTGGAAATGGTAAGCAAGGTGATCTTTCCGGTTTTCCGGTTCAGCAAGGAATAAAAATCAATGGTGTCAGATATTGCCTCCCCATCGATCTTTTCGAGAATACAACCCGTATTTACACGTGAGGAAGCCTTGTCAAGCGGTCCTCCCTCAACAATGCCCGCAATCTTCAGCCCGGACCCTTTGAATTCATAGTCGAAAAACAAACCCAGGTCAGCAGTCTGATCAGCATTGGCTCTCCCGGCCCGGTAACCGCAGCCGGTATGCGAAGCATTCATCTCACCCAGCATTTCGCTGAGCATCTCGGCAAAATCATAATTGTTATTGATGAAGGGAAGGAATTTTTTATAAGCCTGCTTATAAAAATCCCAATCAACGCCGTGCAGATCTTCCACATAGAATTTTTCCTTGAACTGCCTCCAGGCATGGTCGAATATGTAATCCCGCTCCCCGGCCGGTTTTAACATCATCTCACCCGAGGTCTTCAGGGGCTCCGACTTACCACCTTCAACCTCTACTTTCATGGGTTTGCCATCGGCAAGTACCAGGATGAATTTGCCATCCGACGACAGCTCCATCGAGGGACTTTTTACCCCCAGTTTGGCCAGCATTTTTGTCTCTTTTGTCCGCAACTCTGTAACCCACAGATCATTGTCCTTTTCAAAACTGGTAAGGTAAAAAAGCTTTTCACCATCTTTCGAAAGCAGCCAATCCCGCACCTTCGAAGTATGCGTGGTAAGCTTGACCTTGCGATCGGTCAGGTTTTCCCATTCAATTTTAACCTTCAGCGAATCCTTTTTATCCGTGACCGACCCTCCCTTTTCACCGGTAGTCTCCTCCGCTTTATCTCCCTTCTTTCCCTCCTTCTCTGGTTTTCCCTTCTTTTCCTCCTTCTCTTTCTCTTTCTTGGCCTGTTCTTCCTGATCTTTCACAAGCGCAAGTTCCTCCTTGGTAAGCATGAACCGGTCGTAAGCCTCTTTGCTGAAAAACATTTCATATACATCAGCCGTCGGAATATAACCGCCCTGGGCGTGATCGCCGTTCCGGTTGCAGCCCCAGATCATCGATTTCGCATCGGATGACCATTTCCCTCCAAAATCGTCGTACCCGCTCAGGGTGAGATTAATGATCTGACCGGTACCATCCGATGAGACAAGACCTACTTCGGGACTAAAAATGCGGTCAGGAAAGGCGAAGTTCACCAGGAACCATTTTCCGTCGGGCGACCATTGATAATATTGATCACCATCGGAATAGGAGTAGTTAACCTGGGCGGGCATTATCGTACGGGTCTTCCGGCTCTCCAGGTTGATGACCTTTAGCACCACCCTGTTCTCAAGATAGGCTACTTCCTTCCCGTCGGGCGCATACTCCGGCTGGAACTCCTCGGCTTCGGTGGCGATTACGGGTTCGGTTTTCAACACCGTACTGGCATAAAAATAGGGCTCCTCCTTCCGGATGATGGAGACGGTGTAAACATTCCAGCTGTTGTTCACCTCGGCAGCATAAAGCAGCGAACGGCCGTCGGGACTGAAACTCACACTGCGCTCCTGGTAAGGTGTATTGGTGATCCGCTTGGTGAATCCGCCATCCACGCTGCTCACGAAAATTTCACCCCTGAAAACATAGGCATATTCTTTTCCATTGGAAGATAAGCGTGCTTCGGTGAACCCTTCATTGACCGGAACAATGCGATCCTGCCCGGAACGGCCGTCAGCAAAGACCGATATCTGGATTTTTTTCGGCGTCCCGCCCGGAACCATGGTGTAGATTTCGCCATCATAACCGAAGCAGAGTAAGTTGTTGTTGCTCCGGCTCAGGAACCTGACGGGATGCTTTTCAAACCGGGTTAAAGCCGTCGACTTGGAGGGATCATCCAAAGAGCTTTTGAAAACATTGAATGACCCGTTCCGTTCGCTCAGGTAATAAAAATCACGATCGTTTGAATCAAACACCGGATCACGGTCCTCACCACTGAAACCGGTGAGTTTGGTATGTTTTTGTGTGTTGAAGTCATACATCCAGATGTCGCGGGCAATGGCAGAGGTGTGATGCTTACGCCACTCATCTTCATAACCTTTAATGTCCTCGTAAAGGATTTTGTCGCCGGTTGAAGTGGGGGAGACATTCAGCGCCGGGCTCGGAAGTAATTGCGATATTTTACCTCCGCCAACCGGCGCCGTGTATAGTTCACTCATCAGCGACATCGGAAATTGGGCATTGGTGACCACATCCTGCCGGTAGGCCGAAAAGATTACCTCCTTGTTGTCGGCAGTGAAATTCCAGGGTAGCTCCCGGTTCGAATTAAAAGTGAGCCGCTTTGCCTCGCCACCCCGGGCCGGCATTACGAATACATCGAAATTACCGGTACGGTCCGATGCGAAGGCAATTGATTTCCCGTCGTGGCTCCAAACCGGCAGGTACTCGTACGAATCGGTCAGCGTTATGGGATTAGCCGTTCCCCCGGATGAGGGGACCGACCAGATATCGCCTTTATAACAAAAGAGAATGGTCTTTCCATCAGGCGAAATGGATGGATATCGCAGCCAGAGAGGGTTTTCCTGGGCAATTGATTGCAGTGCCGCCACGAACAGCAGCGTAAGGGTAAGTAGTACGTGTCTCATGTTTGGATCGTTTAGTTAAAAGGACTGTAAAAATACTGAAAGGTTACAAGGGTGACATATTTTTGGGAAGATCGGCCCCGGATTTATTTAAGACCGGCTTTTTCGCGGCATACGCTGCAAAGATGCGCATCTTTCTGGTCAATGTCCTCCACATAGGTGCCCGAACGCATCACACAGGAAGGATCATGGCAATGGATCAATCCGAAGGTGTGACCGAGTTCATGGATGACTTCCTTGATGGTCCTTTCGAATAAAAGGTTCTCATCATGCGCCATCCCGTAACGCTCATTAAGCAACCGGTATAGCGAGACGATTCCCGACCGGCCGTTCAGGTAAGCCTGCCCGAAAATGTAAGTAAGGATCGGGATGAAAAGATCGACCTGAAAAAGCCCGATGGTCTTCAGCGAATCGGGTGGGGCCATCTCATCGACTGTTTTCAATAACCGGTTGCCATTGTACTGCCTCCTTGAAGGATCAAAATATTCGCTCAGATCCAAATGGGCCTCCCTGATACTAACATCGGTTTTCAACTCAAACCTGACAGGATGAGCCAGTTTATCCAGAAAATCTTTGTCGAAATACCCGAATGAAAGTATGGTAATATGTTTCTGGTCTGGCTGATCCATTCAGAGAAGATCTGGATTAACATGGATGGTTCCGGCAGTAATCTTGCTTCTGCCGTTATATCTGCTGATCCGATGGTTTTAAATCGTATTTCTTTATCTTATTGTACAGGGTGACCCGGTCCACTTTCAGGGCTTTTGCAGTTCGGGAAATATTCCATGAGTATTTATTCAGGATTTGTTGGATAAAGGCTTTCTCAAACTCATCAAGACTTTCGATGTCGTTGTCGAGGATCTCCTTCCCGAAAGGCAGGTCGCGGAGCATTATTTTCTTTCCGTTACCAACAACAATGGCCCGTTCGATCATATTCTCGAGCTCCCTGATGTTCCCAGGAAACGGGTACAATGCCAGCCTGTCGAGGACTGCCTGGTCGATGGTAAGCAGGGGCCGGTTCATCGTTGTACAATATTTATTGATGAAATAGTCGGCCAGCAGGGGTATATCCTCAATCCGCTCACGCAAGGGGGGTATATGAATATTCACGACATTCAGCCGGTAATAGAGATCTTCACGGAAGGCGCCCTGGTCGACCAGGGTTTTCAGATCCTTGTTGGTCGCGCAAACAACACGGAAATCAGAGGTGATCTCCTTGTTTCCACCGACTCTGACAAAAGTTTTGGTCTCTATTACCCGCAACAATTCGATTTGCATCTTGGTCGAAATGGTCGCGATTTCATCCAGAAAGATGGTTCCGCTGTCGGCCATTTCAAAACGTCCCTTACGGTTGTACATGGCTCCGGTGAAGGCGCCTTTTTCATGCCCGAATAACTCGCTCTCGAGCAGACTCTCGCTCAACGCCCCGCAGTGAACGCTGACGAGGGGATAGAACTTCCTTGGAGAATTCGCATGAATTGCCCGTGCTACAAGCTCCTTCCCGGTCCCGCTTTCACCCGTGATGATCACCGACGAGTTGGTTGGAGCTACATTCTCGATCTCCCTGAATACCTTCTGCATGGCCTCACTCCGGCCGACCAGATCTTCAACGCGTTCCAGCGAACTGATGTGGTCTTTCAGTGTTTCATTCTCCTCCTGTAACACGATCTGTTTTGAAGCATTCCGGATGAGATGCGACAGATCGTCGGGATCAAAAGGCTTCGTAACATAATCGAAAGCGCCGTCTTTGAGCGCCTTCACAGCCGTGTTGACTGTGGCGAAGGCCGTCATGACGATGACCATGGTGTCTCTTTTCAACGATTTGATGCGCCGGAGCATCTCGAGCCCATCCATGCCAGGCATCTTGATGTCGGCCAGAACAATGTCGAAATGACCGGATTCCATCATGGCCAGGGCCTGTTTGGCATTTTCGGCACATTCGACATGATACCCGTCCTCAAGGAACCAGTTGTACAACGAATCCCTCACCGTCTCTTCATCGTCAACGATAAGAATGGAGATTTGCTTTGCCATGCTGAATCGAGTTAATTCTTTTTAAGGGGTAAAAAGATGGACATGGTGGTCCCGCGACCGGACTCCGATTTTACCTGTATCCGCCCGTTATGACTCTGGATAATACCATGAACAATCGGCAGCCCGAGTCCGATTCCACTGGTATTTTGCTTGGTCGAAAAGAATGGCTCAAAAATGTGCGGCTGATCCTCCGCAGAGATCCCGATCCCGTTATCCACAATGTCAAGCTGGATCGTCTCTGCATCGGGATTCGAAGTCCTGACCAGGATCTCGCCATTTTCGGTAACCGCTTCCGAGGCGTTTACAATCATCGCGATACAGGCTTGCTTGATCTGGTTCGGACTGCAAAACACGAGGTCATCGGTGGCTTCAAAAGCGGTACTAAAGCTAATATTTGCAATCCTGATCGAATGGATCACCAGTTCGTTGGTCTCCTGAAGAATATCATGGAGGTGCTTCGGTTCAAAATTTTCCTGATCCCGCTTTGAAAAATCAAGCAACCCCTTCACGATATCGCCACATCTTTTAGCTTCATTTTCAATTAGTTTCAGATGCCTCAGTACCGAATCCCTTTTCGATAAGAACTGATCCGGTGTGCCCAGTTGTTTCTGGATCAGCTTGGCATAAACCAGAATTCCCGATAAAGGATTGTTGATCTCATGGGCGACCGACGATGAGAGCTTTCCCAGCGAGGCCAGTCGTTCCACATGCATCAACTCGTTCTGCGCCGCCCCAAGCTCCTCCGTTTTCCGCTGAACTTTGTATTCGAGCTGCTGGGACCAGTTCTCCAGCTCATTGGTAGCGGCCTGGAGGTTGTCGAGCATGGCGTTGAAGGCATGTGAAACCACCCGCATGTCGTCCAACTGATCCCGGTTGATCTCTACCCGGGTGCTCCGGTCACCATTTGCCACGGCAGTGCTGGCCCTGAGTAAGCCGTTCAGGGGATCCTTGATTTTGCGGCGGGTAAAAAGGATCAGAAAAATAACTAGCAAAAGGGTCGTCAGGGTGGCCAAAATGAAAAACTGGGCTGATGATTTTTCAACAGCCCTGTCAAGGTCACCCAACGGTAACTTTATGATCAGCGATCCAAGTACCTTCTCCGTGGGTTCATGGGCATGACAGGGATTGTCGTAACAGCTCCGCTCATTGAGTATGGGAGCATGGATCAGCAGATGACGGGTACCATGATCCTTATTGCTCATTTTGCAGTCATTGGCGCTGCTGATAATCTGGTACTGTTTACTTCCTGATGGAAACATCGATTTCAGGTTAGCGTGACATTTCTTGCAATCCGGATCGCTGTGATCCTTTCCGGGTTCTGAAGAAATCGATGAATAAACCAGGTTGTCGCGACTGTCGTACATGTTCACCTCCCCGATGCCCGGCATGGTGTTGATGATATCGAGCGTGTTCTGAAGCGTGCTTTTGTCGTTTTCGAGCATGGAATGATACAACGAACCCTGTACGATACTTCCGACATTATTCCCGTTCTGACGAATAACAGTATTGAGATACCGTTCGTTGACCGATCTGAAAATCAAACTGAAAGAGAGAAAGAGAATTAACGAGGAGATAACGATAATGAATATGACCCTTCCATAAATGGAGGAACCGAATTTCAGAAACTTCCGGCTTTCAGGTTTTTCAAAACCATTTTCCTTCCCTGATCGTTTGAATAATCCCATGGTAAAACGCTTTAACAGGGTTCCGTCCGGTTAATAAAATTGCATTTTAAAATCCGGAGGATTCCATCCGTTACTTTTGTATTGCAATTTAAAAACAAACCGGTGATGTTTCACCGGCTTTCATAAAATTCTTTAATCAGGAATAACAACAGAATGGTTTTCCGGGTCCATCCGGGTAATCGAATTTCGTTCATTCGACCTGGTATATTTTCCCGGGGTAAAAAATTCCACTCAAGGACATCCGGAAGGGAATTAACGGCTTTTATCAAGGAATTTAACCTGGAATTCTTCCCAGATCTCCGGACCGAGCTCCGACAAAACGTGATCCTGCAACTGACCTCCATCCTGAAGAGAAATGTGGGCGAGTTCGGGAGCGTGGATTTTAAAGGCTTCTGCAAGAAAGTCCTTGAGCCGCGTAAACTCTCCCGAAAGCCAGTTCCGGTACTTTTCGGCCATATTCAGGAACTGGACGTCGCGCAACCAATTGACAGGTTCAATGCGATAAACCCATCCGCGCTGGTATGGCGAACTGTTTAATAGTGAAGCCTGTATGATAAGTTCATTGTTCCTGTCCATAACTTTTCCGGAGACCGGTGCATAGATATCTAACTGTTTTCCGTTTTGGATGACCGATAACAACTTTTCTCCCTTCAAAATGGTATCACCGGGATTTTTCAGGTCGACGCGGGTAACGCGGCCTGTCACGTGCTGCAAAAAATCATCGATCCCGATCTTAACCGAACCATCTTGTTCCAGAAAGGTCCAGGTATGGGTCTTATCAAAATAGAGTCCGCCCGGAAGGATGACAGATTGTTCATCAAAATGGGGAACAACACTGGAAGATGCCTCCGTTTTAGATGCCTTACGATGACCTTCCCTGTTAAAGAAATAGTTTAAGATCAAGGAAATAACAATCAATCCGACAACCAAAATGAGTATCCATTGAATCCATGATGAAATCCCGGCTGTTGTTTGGGGCTCAAGGGCCTTTGCTACATTTACCTGTTCAAGTTGGGTTTGCTTTTCATTGCTGACCAGTTCGGAATATCCCCGTGCACCAAGCAGATCCTGCCCTTTATCGAGCACATAGTTCAGGAAGGCAATACCGATACCATCAGTCGGTCGCGAGGCTGAGACGGCAAAAATTTCGTTACACAGATTTTTTGGATATTTTCCGATCCAGACCCCTCTTGTAAAATCGGCGGGATTGTCATAAATGTCCTCCATGAAATCCATTTTACCATTTCCGTTTTTATCCAAAGGAAGCAGACGAAAAGGTTCGGAAAATTTTTGATCCCCGACATTTACAATCTGGTTCAGGCGGCAAAATCCCACAGCATAGATATCATGCTGCAATGCGGTTTTCAATTGGTCGGCTGTCACCATTTTTGCGGCCGTACCGTCAAGTGCAGCTTCATGGATAAAGCCTGCAAGATTTGATGTCACCTCCGGGTCATTTACTACATACAGCGTAACCGGGGCGGAACTACCCTGAGTGATCAGGGAGGACCAGTGTTGTGCTGACGGTTCTTTGAAAGCCCTGATCAGATTGCCCGGTGCTACTCCGGAAGCGATGATTTGGTCCAGGAGCGGATTCTTACTGTTTATGACAGGAACAATGATATCCCGGCCAACGACAATGCGCCAGTTCTGGTCTGCACTGATCTTTAACGGATGATTCCCGGTAATGAAGGTTATCCGGTTGCCCGATTCCGGTGTTTCTGCAGTGGTTTCATCGCCTGAGCCGACAACCCGGATTTCAATTCCCGGGTGCAGTCTGCTGAATTCTGCGGCCCAAATGGTTGTGAGTTGAGATAACTCAGCTACGCTGTATATCTTCATCGACCCCTGAAGCGGCGTGTTGGCCGTAGGATCCTGATTATTGCTGATAAGCCTGCCCGGGAGAAGTAACAGGAACATACTGAATAACAAGTGAATGGTGGCTTTCATGATATTGTGATTTAATAGAAATGGCGACTCCGGTTATTTGATGATGTTATTTCTGTTTCTATTTCTCCTTCTCAAATAGGATGCCAATCATAAAAAGTTAACATAAAAATCAGTAAATCAAAGATATAGCTATACTATGTTTAAAATGTAAACGATGAAGAGTGTTGAATAAATAAACAGTAAGATATGTAAAATTGCATAAGCAACATATAATCAATCACTAAAGTAAATGATGAATTATTATACACATGTTGAAAAAATAAACACAGGATTAATATTCATTATACCAATAAGATCTAAATAAATATAAATCAGACAAATATAAAATTCAAAAAATGAACCTGAATTCCTGATAAAGCCTGGTTTAATCTCCTTTATAACTCCGGGTACCCTTGCCTGTGGTTGAATTATTATTCGCTGTTTTTTTCCGGTTTTTATTCTTCCGGGGATTTTTTTTGTATTTTTAAAAATCCTTTCGCAAAGGATTTCGGAAGTCAAAAAGATACCTTATAAAACAGAACAGCTATGAAAACAAGGAATTATTTTCTGCTCTTGTTTCTGATCTCAGGATTGTCAGTATGGAGTCAGAATCCCCGGAATACGTTGATTGAGCGGGGTTCATCAACCTGGTGCGATGAATGTATTTGCATCGACTCGTTGATGCAACATTGCGTTCAGCCTGCCTATCCAAATTCGATTGTTTTGATTTACCACACCAATTTTTCAGCGCTGAAGTGTGCCCAGTGCGATACCATAGCGCGAAATGTTTTCAAGGATCATTCGGAGATCCGTACCAACCGCGACGGACAAAAATATGTAGAATACACGTGGGGTGATTATCACCGGTATTGTGACTCGGTGAAGGCAAATATCGAACGTCATACGGATGCCCCGGTGAGGATGGTTGTGGAATCAAAGACTTACAATTCGGAAATCCGGACGGTATCGGTTACGCTGAAAATGCAACCCTATCAGGAGTCGCTCACGGGCACTTTTATGATCAATGCGGTATTGCTCGAGAACAATATACTTGTTGATCAAAGTATGGATTCGAATTGTTATAATTATTCCGGCCGACGTCCGTGTTATCATCATGATGTGGTCAGAGACATGGCCAATCAGTTCGGTCAGAAAATAAAAGAAAATTCATGGCCGGTTGGAGAGGAGGTTACTCAGAATTTCAGTTTTACGCTCGAAAGTAACTATGATCCTCAGAATTGTTTTGTAGTCGTTTATGTTTACCGGCAGGCTGAATCGCTCGTGAATGCAGAGGTACAGCAAGCAGTGATCCAATCGGTTTCAGGGCCCCTCGGCGACCGCGAAGGTGGTTCTCAGCAGCTCGAGATCGTAAAACTTTTTCCCAATCCTGCCAATGGCGAAGTCCATATTAATTTCAGGGTAACCGAGAAGGGTTTCGGAATTTTTACCTTGCTCGATATGCAGGGAAAAGCTGTGCTTGATGCTGGATCACAGTACTGGATGCCTGGCATCTATTCGCTGTCGGTCAACACTTCCTCCCTGCCTTCGGGACAGTATATTCTTAGATCGGTTTTTGAAGGAAAAAGCTACCAGAAACCCCTGACCATCCTGAATAATCGATAGGGTTCACCGGGAGATCATCAATTTTCTCACAGGCCCTTTGGAGCCGTTTTTCTGGAGAAAATAAAAATAGATTCCCGATGGAAGTCCTGAACTGTTGAATGTCACTTCAGTATGACCGGCGCTTACCGGTAAGCTGATAATTTCCTGTCCGACCAAATTTACCAGAGTAAGGAATCCGATGAACCGGTTGGAGATGCCGGAGAACCTGATCATGCCGGAAGCAGGATTGGGTGTGGCAGAGACTGCCCTGGTCAACCATTCGGTTTCATCAATTCCAACAGGATTAATCACGTAAAGAATTTGTATAAAGCCGCTGTCGGCCAGGTGTGAACGGTCAAAGAAACTGTAAGAAATCAGGGTGTTGCCTGTTTTGGATCCGGGCCTGAAATGAACGTCAAACTGGTTAACAATAAGCTTTCCCGGTTCCATGAGCAAATATTTATACGACAATGAATCGTACGATTGCATGCACCCATTCCAGCAATAACTGTCATTGACCTCAGGGGCCATATAACGTCGCTGCTTTCTGGCCCAGACCATGCGGGAACCCGTCGATATGTTTTTAACCCCGAAAAACTCATCAATACCGTCGGAATTTACAGTACAAGAGCGGGTTAGCATTGATCCATTTTCGATCTTTACCCAATTTCCCGACTGATTTTCATAGAATTCATATTCCTGAGAAAATAAAAATGAAACAGGAATTAACAGAAGTAGAAGGAGAGTTGTCCGCTTTTTCATGTTTTCAATTTTGAATCATCCAAAGATAATAAAAAGAAAGTCTGTTTGTTTTAACAACAGGAACAGCATTTCTTTTTTTACAAACTTGTTCGGTTGGTGACGTTGCACCCCGAATGTTCAGGATAATGATTTTTCATGTGGCATTCAAGCAAAATTATTGTATCTTTGCAAGACGTAACATATTTAAAACCTTACTAAAATTAAACATTATGAAAAAGATGAATTGGGTTCTATCCCTTATGATGATGATTGCAGTGTTTTTTGCAACCTCGTGTACGAAAGATTCAGAGGATCCCATCGTTGATCAAAAACCGACCATAACCTTACAGGTTGGGACGGATTATGTTTACCAGAACACCACTGTCACAGTGGGCACTCCCATGAAGATCGGGATCCGGGCCATTGCCAACACGAGTTCCGGTTCAAAATTGGTTGATTTTACCTTTACCCGTACCTTTAACGGCAATACCCAAACCTTCGATTCGACCTTCAGCGCCTCCACCTTTAATGTTGACCTGATGACGAATGCCAACGCACAGGTTGGAAATGAAACCTTTATTTTTACCATCAAGGATAAAAACGGTCAGATGAGCGCGGTGACCATCATCATCACCACCACGGCAATCAGCGGGGAGATCAATGCATTTACCATGAAGATCCTCGGCGCCCAGGGAAGCAATACAGGCAGTTCTTTTGCATCGATCGACGGAACCGTTTACAAACTGGCCGATGCCAAGGCAAATGCCAACAAGGTTGATTGGCTTTATTACTATGGCGCCAGTGATCTTGCATCGATTGCCGCCCCGAATGATGCCCATGCCGCCGAAGTTTATAATAATGCCACAAACGGACTTCTGACCTGGGCAGTAAGAAATGCCACAAAATTCAAAGTCATTACCGATGCAATCGATTTTGACGCCATTACAAATGATGCAATAATTGTTGCCCAGACCGCAACCGGTGTTGACCAGAGCCGTTGCACTACGCTGCAGGCAGGGAAACTGCTGGCTTTCATAACTGCCGGAGGAAAGAAGGGCATCATGAAAGTGGAATCCATCAGCGGAACGAACGACGGATCCATAACCATATCGGTCAAGGTTCAGAAATAAGATTTCAGCTTACAGGGAATACGGGGTATGAGTCGCAGTTGCGGCAGTACCCCGTTTCCTTTTTCCTGGAAGACATAGAATATAGGAAACTTTTGATAATACCGGTAAAGAGAGTCTTAGATTTTAAATCGTAAATTTTAAACCGTCTCTTAACCAATAAAACTTCCCCATGAAAAGAATATTCAGCCTCCGTAAAGTTGTATTCATCCTTGGAATTGCACTGATGGCTTCCTGTTCCAAAGGAGATGAATCCATTCCGATCACCATCTTTTCGGTCAGCGATGACATCGCGCTGGGCGCTGAGATGGATGCCCAGATCATGGGCACGCCGGGTGAATATCCGGTGCTCGATTCAGCCACCCATGCGGCTGCTTACAACTACCTGTATGCTGTTCGCAATACCATCCTGGCTTCGGGTAAGGTAAAATATGCCACCCGGTTCGGATGGAGATTCAGGATTATTAAAGACGACAATGTGGTCAACGCCTTCTGTGTTCCCGGAGGAAATATTTATGTTTATACCGGCCTGATCAAGCTGCTTGACAATTCAGCCCAGTTTGCCGGGGTCATTGCGCACGAGATGGCCCACGCCGATCAACGGCATACATCGGAACAACTGACCCTGATTTACGGAGAGACATTTCTGCTGAACCTGATCCTGGGAAGCAATCCGTCACAACTCGCAAATATCTTAGCCGATTGGGCGCAGGGTTTGGGAAATCTGGCCTACAGCCGCTCCAATGAGTACGAGGCCGACGCTTATGCCGTGAAATATCTCTATCCCACAAAATATGATGCCGCTTCACTCGGTGATTTCTTTACCAAACTTGAAAGTCAATCCAACGTGCCGGTTTTTTTAAGTACCCATCCATCACCATCCGACCGGCTGGCCAAGATCAACGAAACCTTCCAGTCGCTGGGCGGCGTCCACGGGCAATTGTTTGTTGATGAATATCTCGAGTTTAAGAGTTCCCTGCCCTGATAAACTGAACACCCGGCAACTTCCGCCTGACGAACCCATCGTCGGTTGACTCTACAGGATAATCTGCAACCCTTCGATTCCGGGGTAATGTATGGTACTCCCGCGAATATGTATTTCCCAACCTATGCCGGTCGGTTATTTTTTAGCTATCTTTGAGGAGAAAAGGGATTTGCGTGTCCGGAACCGATCCCTTCGTTCGGAAATTTTTTTGCATTCAGGTAACTTCATGAGAAAGATTTCGTATAACATTTTTATTACTATAATTGTATTGGTAATTATTATATAAAATACAGAATATCAATCTTTTTGACTGTCGAAAAATCTTCTATATGAAAACATATACCCGGCGATTGAATCCCAGATTCATTTCAGGTGCAGTGCTGACTTTTACTTTTCTAATCCTGGTTGGATTCAGTGCAACCGCACAAATTTCCATAACAGGCCCAAACAACGTATGCACCAATGAAACAGGCGTGGTCTATACCGCAACTCCCGGAACATCCACCTATACCTGGACCATCTCATCGGGTGGAACCATCGCCACGGGGCAGGGTACCAGCGTGATCACCGTAAACTGGGGCGGTACTACGCAAACGGTGATTCTCAGCGTGGTTGCCACGGGCGGGAGCGTCGTCGGTACCGCATCGAAAACGGTAACGGTGAATGCAAGACCTTCGCCGATGATCAATGGTACGGAGCCGATCTGTCAGAGTACCACCGGCATTGTTTATTTCACGGAACCGGGAATGACCGGTTATACCTGGAGCATCACACCTTCCACCCCGTTTACCACAGGGCCGGTAGTCAACGCGATCACTGTTGACTGGCCGGTTGCGGGCACCTTTACGATCACGGCCAACTATACCAATGCATCGGGTTGTCAGGCTTCTCCGGCAGCTTCCAAGGTCATCACCGTAAATCAGGCAGCGGCGCCGGCCGTCACATCGGGCCCCGGAACCGCATGTACTGGAACGACCGTAGCATACGCGACAGCGGCTTCAAAAAACAACTACATCTGGTCGGTGTCATCGGGAGGCACCATCGTTTCGGGAACCGGCACCAATTCCATTTTAGTGAACTGGTTTGCCATCGGAACACATACCATCACGGTCACTTATACGGAACCGGGAACCAATTGCTGGGCCCTCTCTCCCGGCGTGAAATCCGTGTTGGTAAGCGAATCACCGGTTCCCGTTGTTTTCGGCGCCGATACGGTATGCTCGAATGGTACCTATACCTACTGGACATATCCGGGAAAATCGCTGTACACCTGGACTCCCGGGGCAGGAGCCACCATCCTGTCGGGAGGCGGAACCAGTACCGTAACCGTAAGGTTCACACAGGCCGGTAACACTACCGTATCGGTCAACTATACGGACCCCTCAAGTGGTTGTCAAGGATTAAATGCCGCGACGAAAAATGTAAAAGTCATTCAATCCCCCTCTGTGGATACAATCAGCAATCGGACCTATTGTCATGCTTACCAGGCGCCGTTTATTCCCGTAACAGGTCCGGTGCCGGGTACTACCTTTTACTGGTGGAATTCCTACCCTTCGATCGGACTGCCGGAAAGCGGAACCGGAAATATTTCGGCTTTTACGGCAAGTAACACGACCACCCTTCCGGTCATGGGCACCGTTACAATCGAGCCGGTGGCAAACGGTTGCACGGGATCAACGAGGACTTTCACGATAACGGTGAATCCGAAACCTGAAGTAGACCCTGAAGTAAGTCAGGTGGTCTGTAATGGTTCTATGACTGATGCCGTCGTATTTTCAGGAACTGTAACCGGAACGGTTTATCAATGGAGAAATAGTCGACCTTCGATCGGGCTGGACCCGGAGGGTGTTGATTCCATACCCTCTTTCGCCGCCGTAAATACCGGCACGGTGACGGTTTCGGCTGTAATCACGGTGACGCCGGTTTATTCGAACGGAGGCGTCAGTTGCAGCGGAACTCCAATGACATTTACCATAACCGTGAAACCTTCTCCGTCGGTAACTCCGATCAGCGACCAGGTACATTGTCATAATGCAGAGGTACCTGTCACACCGGTAAGCGGGCCGGTTACCGGAACCACCTTTGAATGGTCCAACGACAATCCATTGATCGGGCTGGCGGGAAGCGGTACAGGCGATATCCTGCCCTTTACCGCGAGCAACACCACGACGGCGCCGGTTAAAGGCATTGTGACGATCACTACGGTGGCCAACGGATGTCCGGGGTCAACGAGAACCTATACGGTGACGGTTAATCCGACGCCTGATGTGGACCCTGAAGAAAATCAGGCAGTCTGTCACGGGTATCCGACAACTGCCGTCGTGTTTTCGGGAACTGTAACCGGAACGGTTTATCATTGGAGAAACAGTCAACCTTCGATCGGAATCGGAGAGGAGGGCGTTGATTCCATACCCTCTTTTGCCGCCGTAAATACCGGTACGGTTACGGTTTCGGCTGTAATCACGGTGACGCCGGTCTATTCGAATGGGGGTATCCCTTGCAGCGGAGACCCCATGACATTTACCATTACCGTAACGCCGCAGCTGAAGGCCGGATCGTTAACGGCAAGCCAGACGGTTTGTTACGGGTTGGAGCCGGAATTGCTGACCACGACCGCGTTGAGCGGCGGGGTTCCGCCGTACCTGTACGATTGGGAAATATCAACTAATGGGACTGAATTCACCGCGATCGCCGGCGCATCATCCATGACGTATCAGCCGGGGCCGGTGACTGCTAACCGGTGGTACCGGGTCAGACAATCTTCTTCGAGTGGTTGCGGATCGGTATACACCAATCAGGCAAAGATATCGGTAAGCGCGCTGCCGGTCATTGGCATCGAAGGTCCGGCTGCTGCCTGCATGAACGCTACCAACAACGTTTACAGCACGGCCGGCGGCATGACCAATTATCAATGGGGCGTTGTCGGAGGAATCATTACGGCAGGAGGAACATCCACAAGCACCACCGTCACGGTGACCTGGAATACGCTGGGATCACAACAGGTGAGTTTGAATTATACCACCCCTGACGGATGTAATGCACTAACCCCTGCCACCAAAACGGTGACTGTACAAAATACGATCATACCAACCATCGATGGTCCCAATCCGGCGTGTACATTGGGGCAATCGGAATACACGACCGAGAGCGGCATGCTCAATTATACCTGGGCTTTGCCGCTGGGAGGCGGTACCATTTTTTCCGGACAGGGAACAAGCCGGATAAACGTAATCTGGAGCACGCCGGGAAACCGGAGTGTGAGCGTGATCTATAACGATGCACTCGGGTGTACAACCCTTACTCCGACGGTGATACCGGTCACGGTAAATACCTCTCCGGCCCCGACCATCAGGGGCACAACGCCGATCTGTCAGGGAAGTGCCGGGGTTGTTTATTTTACAGAGGAGGGGATGAGCGGATACACCTGGAGTGTTACAGGGGGAACAATCACAGGAGGAGGCAACACCAGTGCGATTTCCGTTACCTGGAATATAGCCGGAACACAGACCGTCACAGTAAACTATACCAATTCGGTAGGATGTCAGGCACCTGCTGCAACCTTTACCCGGGTTACTGTGCAGTCGGCCGCAACGCCGACCATTGCCGGACCCACCACAGCGTGTACCGGGACCACAACCTATTACACTACGCAACCAGGGATGACCCTTTATAACTGGAGTTTAACTTCGGGCGGAACGATCAGTTCGGGGGCCGGAACCTATTCCATCGGGGTCACGTGGGCGTCGACCGGAACCCATACGGTCACCGTAACTTATCTGAACGCTCTGGGTTGTCCGACGCTTATACCCGGCGTCTTCGGAGTGACTATAAACCAATCTCCGCAACCCATGATTTCGGGGGCCGATACCGTGTGCCTTAACGGAACGGTTACTTACACGACGGAACCCGGGATGGCGTTGTACGTCTGGACAGTCGGAGCAGGGGGAATCATTACCTCGGGAGCCGGAACCAGCAGTATCACCGTGAAATGGACACAAGCCGGAGCCAAGGCAGTTACGGTAAATTACACGAATCCGGCCGGAGGATGCCAGGCAGTGAGCGCCACGGTAAAGAATATAACCGTTTATTCGCTGCCGGTTCCGATGATCAGCGGACCAAACTTTGGATGTGCCCTGGGAAGCGGAAATACATTTTCGACAGAACCGGGAATGACAAATTATGTATGGAGTGTTTCGACAGGGGGCACCGTATCGCCAACCACCGGGACGAACACGGTAACGGCAAGCTGGAGCGCCGCGGGATTACAGACAATTTTCGTGGGCTACACCGATTTACACGGATGTAGTTCATCAACGCCATCCTCTTATAACATCACCATAAATGCCCGGCCGGTAAACCCGGTGATCAGTGGTCCGGCCGGTGCGTGTGCAGGATCAGTTGTCGTATACAGCACCATTGCAGGAATGACGACCTACAGCTGGAGTGTCTCTTCCGGAGGAACGATCCTGACCAACCCTTCGAACCATGCCAGCACGATCCAGGTTCAGTGGAATACACCGGGAGAACAGACCGTTGGGGTAAACTATACCAACATCTCCGGATGTGATGCTTTGACCCCGGGAACTTTAACCACGACGGTTTACCAGTTGCCCGTTGTCAATGCAGTGGAGAACCAGATGGTGTGCAACGGATCGCTGACGGCAGCAGTAACATTCAGCGGCACCGGAACATCCTACAGTTGGACCAACAACCAGCCTTCGATCGGTTTACCGGCAAGCGGCACGGGAAACATCGGAACCTTTACGGCAACCAATATGGGAAGTGCAACCCTGACGGCGACTATAAGCGTAACGCCGGTTTCAGTTTTCAGTGGAGTTACGTGTTCAGGATCGACCATGACTTTTACCCTTACTATTAATCCAAGTCCGAATGTATCGGATATCCAAAATCAATCGGCTTGCAATGGTTCTATAACAACACCGACGCCCTTCAACGGTGATGTTACCGGTACTTTGTTCACATGGACCAACAGCAATCAAAGCATCGGAATTCCGGGAAGCGGTACCGGTAATATTGGGACCTTTACAGCGACAAATACCGGGACTTCACCACAGACTGCTACAATTACGGTGACACCTTCAATTTCGCCTGCGCCCGGGCTGATTTGTACCGGATCATCAAAAATCTTTGAATTTACCGTCTATCCAACCCCGATAGTCAATCCGGTGGGCAACCAGACTGTATGCCATGGCGGAATGACACAGGCGGTAATCTTTACCGGGACCGGAACGACCTATTCATGGACCAACAGCAATCCGACGATCGGGCTGGCTGGGAGCGGCAACGGCAATATCCCGTCGTTCACAGCCATCAACACGGGTACCATTGCGGCAACAGCAACCATCACGGTGACGCCTTACATCACACCGGCGACGGGATTGACCTGTACGGGGCAGCCCATCTTGTTCAGCTACATGGTCTATCCGCAGATATTGGCCGGAGCGGCTACCGCGAGCCAGTCGGTTTGCTACAACACCGCGCCGGTTGCGCTTACGGCAACTCCTCCGACGGGCGGAACATCCTTTTACAGTTATCTCTGGCAGCGTTCATCTGACAACATCAGTTTCGAAGATATTACCGGGGCAACCGGGATGACCTATCAACCCGGTTCCCTGACGGTAACAACCTGGTACCGGCAAAAGCAAATATCATCTGATGGATGCGGAACGGTTTACACCAACGCGGTGAAAATAAGTATCCATCCGTTGCCTGTGCCTGCAATTACCGGAGCAGGGGCGGCGTGTATCAACTCCACGAACAATATCTATTCGACCCAGCAGGGCATGAGTGGTTATAACTGGTCGGTGACCGGAGGTGTGATCGCAGGTCCTGTTAATAACAGTTCTGTCAATATCACCTGGAATACTGCCGGGATACAGACCGTATCGGTTAGCTATACCGACCTGAATAATTGTGTTGCTGCGACGCCCGGAACAAAAACCGTCTCGGTACAAAGCACCATTGTGCCTTCGATCACCGGACCTGATCCTGCGTGTACATCGATTCCATGCACCTATTTGACCGAAAGCGGAATGCTCAATTACGTGTGGACCTTGCCTCTGGGAGGCGGAACTATCGTATCGGGTCAGGGTTCCGGCCAGATCACGGTGTTGTGGAACACGGCCGGTAACAGGAATGTGGGAGTGATTTACAACGATGCCCTGGGATGCACGGTGACCATACCAACCGTTAAACCGGTTACCGTCAATGCTTCGCCGGCGCCAACTATTACAGGTTTGGTATCGATTTGCCAGGGAAGCGCCGGAGTGGTCTATTTTACCGAATCCGGCATGGCAGGATATACCTGGAGTGTGACGGGCGGAACGATCACCGGCGGCGGCGGTACCAGTGTCATTTCTGTAAACTGGACGACGGCCGGGACACAAAGTGTGACGGTGAATTACAGCAATCTGGCGGGGTGTACGGCTCCCCAGCCTACCCTTCTGCCGGTTACGGTACAACCTGCCGCCACACCACTAATTTCAGGTCAGACCCCGGTTTGTACGGGAACCACTACCTACTACACCACCGCATCAGGAATGTCAAATTATACCTGGAATCTGGATGCAGGAGGAACTATTGTTTCCGGATCAGGCACCAACACGATTGGAATACGCTGGTCCTCGATCGGTACCTTTAACATATCTGTCGCCTATCTCAACGCCCAGGGTTGTCCGACCCTGGTCCCCGGGATTAAAGCGGTCCAGGTCAACCAGTCACCGCTTCCGGTAATTACCGGAGCAGATACGATATGCCTGGATGGTACCCTTGTTTTTTCGACGGATCCCGGAATGGCGATGTATACCTGGAGCGTAAGTACCGGTGGTTTGATCACCTCGGGACAGGGAACCAACATGATCTCGGTAAAATGGATTCAATCGGGCCCGGGTACTGTTTCGGTGAATTATGTCAATCCGGCCGGAGGATGTCAGGCGGTGACGCCCACGGTAAAGAATATTACAGTGTATGCCCCGCCGGTACCGGTGATCAGTGGACCGCAGTACAGTTGTACCGGAGGTCCGGGAGCCGATTTTTACACTGCCGCGGGAATGTCCGGGTATACCTGGACCGCCACTCCGGATGGTGTGATATCAGCAGGATCGGGAACCAACAGCGTAACCGTGCTTTGGAACACTGCCGGACTACAATCGGTTTATGTTGTCTATACCGATCAACACGGATGCACTGCCCAAACGCCATCACAGTTCAATCTTGCCATCAATGCCCGACCTGCTGATCCGGTCATCGCCGGCCCGCCGGCAGTCTGCATCGGAACACAGGCAACATACAGCACCCAGCAGGGAATGACCCTCTATCAGTGGACCGTTTCAAACGGAGGCACCATCATTACAGCTCCCTCTGACCATTCCAGTACCATCGACGTATTGTGGCACACCTCCGGACCACAGTCCGTAATGGTAACGTACCAGAACACTGCCGGATGTTTCGCCGCACTCCCGGGGACCTTTTCGGTGACCGTGAATCCGTTACCTGTCCCTGTCCTTACCGGACCTGCATCGACCTGTAACGGGGCTACGGGCAATACCTTCACCACGCTGGCCGGACAAACCGGATACAATTGGACAGTATCGCCCGATGGCACCATAACAGCAGGAGGTACGCCGGTAAATGATTTTGTTACAGTAACCTGGAATTCGACGGGCATAAAACAAGTTGGAGTTAATTATACGACCCCTGAGGGATGCACTGCTGCAAAAGCTACTACTTACACTGTGACCGTCAACGCATTACCTGTTCCGGTTATTACCGGCGCCTCGACAGGATGTCAGAATACGACAGGAAATGTTTATTTTACCGAACCGGGAATGACCTCTTATTTCTGGACTGTGACTTCTGAAGGAGTTATTACCTCGGGCCAGGGAACCCGAACAGTTACCATTACATGGTTAAATTCAGGGAGCCCGATTATCACGGTAAATTATCTGAACAGCAACGGCTGTCAGGCATCGGTTGCGACACCACTTATGGTGGCAGTACACCCGGCGCCCACACCGTCGATCACAAGTTTTTCTGATCCAACCGATCTGGTATGTCAGAATACCGGCGGGCATATATATTTTACGGAACCCGGCATGTCATCGTATGCCTGGACGGTTTCGGGTCCTGCCGGAACACAAATCCTTTCCGGCGGCTCACAGTCAACCTGTAATCTTTACTGGGGAGGTCCCGGGCCAACCACAGGAACCATCCGGGTTAGCGTGACAAACGGTTACGGTTGCAGCGCCGCCAGCCCCTTGAAAACGGTCAACATAACCCAGCCCGTTGTGGTCGGGGCGTCGATCGTGGTATCCCAAAATCCGGTGTTGACCGGAAGTGCTGTAACATTTACCGCATCTACGGTGAACGGGGGCACCAATCCTGTTTACCAATGGCGGGTGAATGGAATCATTGCCGGAACCAACAGTCCGACCTTCACCTATGTCCCTTCGGAAGGGGATTCGGTTGTTTGCACGGTTACCTCAAACCATTTTTGCGTGATCAATCCTCAGGTAACTTCGAATACGATTATCATGGGGATCCTTTACGGGGTGTCCTGTCCGGGTATTCCTACCGTGACCTATATGGGTAAGACCTATCATACGGTACAAATCGGGACCCAATGCTGGTTCAAAGAGAATCTGGATGCCGGAACCCGCATCAACGGAAATCAGGAACAATCGCAAAATGGTATACTTGAAAAATACTGTTATCAGGATCTGGAATCAAACTGTTCCGTTTACGGTGGATTGTACCAATGGAACGAAATGATGCAATATCTTATCATTCCCGGAGTTCAGGGGATATGTCCTCAGGGATGGCATATCCCTGCCGACGACGAATGGTCGGTACTGACTACCTATCTGAGCGGAGAAAGTGTTGCCGGCGGGAAAATGAAAGAGGTCGGCACATCGCATTGGTTATCGCCCAATACCGGGGCCGTCAATACCAGCGGATTCACCTGCTTAGGCGGTGGATTGCGTTTCGCCGACGGAATGTTCGGATCCCTGAAAGAATTCGGATATAACTACTCATCAACCCAGAATAGTTCAACCAACGCCTGGACCCGTTACCTGACCAGCAGTTTGAACGCTGTGGGACGGAATCCAAACAATAAATCATTGGGATTATCGGTAAGATGTCTGAAAGATACGTGTTCCGCCTATCCGCCTATCCGCGTCACTGTAATTCCATCGGTAAATCCGGTCTGTGCGGGAACTTCCGTTACCTTTACGGCTTATCCTGTCAATGGCGGCCAGAATCCGGTGTATCAATGGAAAGTCAACGGCGTGAACGCAGGAAGTAACAATCCTGTTTTCAGTTACGTTCCGGCGGTAAACGATGTGGTGACCTGTGTGCTTACTTCGAGCCTGCCTTCTCCCTGTCTCTCCGGAAATCCTGCAACATCAGGCCCCGTTGCTATGGTGGTATATCCATTGCCGGTACCGCTTCTGACCGGTCCGGTTAACGTTTGTCCCGGTGTCGGAGGAATGATTTATAACACCGATCCCGGTATGACGGGATATACCTGGACTGTTTCAGCCGGCGGGACGATCACCAGTGGCCAACATACAGGTTCCATTAATGTTACCTGGAATAACGCGGGAGTTCAGACGGTGACCGTTTCGTACATCGATCAGCATGGGTGTGTGCCAGCCACTCCTTCGGTTAAAACTGTATATGTTAATCAACCGGTGGTTCCGACCATTTCGGGACCCTGGCAGGTGTGCCTGAACCAGACCGTGGCCTATTCGACCGAAACAGGCATGTCGCTTTACAACTGGAGTGTCGGAAGCGGCGGCATCATTACCTCCGGGATCGGTACTGCCGTGATCCTGGTCCGGTGGACGCAATCCGGGTTCAGAACCGTGACGGTGAATTACGCCAATCCGCAAACCGGTTGCCAGGCGCTTACGCCCGTAGTCTTTCCGGTTACCGTGAATCCATTACCGGCGCCCGTAATCACAGGACCATCAACGGTTTGTGAAGGTTCGACCGGAGTTGTTTACTTTACCGATCCCGGTATGTCAAACTATGCCTGGGTCGTTTCTCCCGGAGGAATAATCACAGCAGGTAATGGAACCCGTAGCATTACCGTATCGTGGATCACCCCGGGAACACAAACCCTTACCGTGAATTACACCAATACACTGGGTTGCCAGACCTCCAGCCAAACCGTGAAAAATGTATGGGTATCACCTTACCCGGTGCCTTCCATCCAGGGTCCGTCGCAGCCTTGTACGGCAGGCGTTTTCAATTACACTACCGAAACCGGTATGAGTCAGTACAATTGGTCGGTCTCCCCGGGTGGAACCATCCTTTCAGGCGAACATAGCTATTCGGTTTTTGTACAGTGGAATACCACCGGACCCCAGTCAATGGAAGTGAACTACATAGATGCTCAGGGATGTTCCAATCCGGTTCCCACGATCAAGCCGATATCGGTGCTTTCTCCTCCGGTACCTTCCATAACGGGAAATTCATTGCCATGCGCTTCTTCGGTAGAAGTCTATGTTACAGAACCCGGGATGACCAATTATCAGTGGACTGTTTTACCCGGGGGTGTCATCACAGGCGGACAGGGCACTTATGCTGTCACTGTTGTATGGCAAACTCCCGGTTTCTCAGGGATGACCGTCAATTATACAACGCCGGGAGGTTGTCGCGCAGAATTTCCGACTGCCAAGACGATCACGGTTCTCCCGACGCCTGTTCCCGTAATCTCAGGGCTTTCAGAAACCACGGTTGGTACCACCACCACCTATACAACGGATGCCGGAATGATCGGTTATCAATGGTCCGTCTCTGCAGGTGGCACCATCGTGGGAGGCGCAGGAACCTATTCGATCCAGGTGAGCTGGAATACTACCGGCAACCAGACTGTCAATCTTGATGTCATCAATGCTTCGGGGTGTCATTCTGTTTCACCTACGGTGTTTCCGGTCAAGGTATTACCACCCTCCCTTGTGATGGTTCAGAATATCACGATCGGCGCCGGGCAAAGCGCGTGTTACGATGCCGTCCAAACCATTGTGGTCGCCGGCAGCGGTACCCATTTTATTGTTCAGTCCGGTGGATCTGCTACTTTCATTGCCGGCCAGAACATTCTGATGTTACCGGGTACAAGCGTACAACCCGGTGGATACCTGCATGGATACATTACGACAAATGGCATGTATTGTGGAATGAACATGCCATCAATTGTTACCGTTCCGACTTCAATCGAGACGCCGGTAACTGAAATCCCGGTGAGCGGATTTAAAGTTTATCCAAATCCTAACACTGGTATTTTCAATGTTGAATGTCCCGGAGAGCGCGTAAACATTGATTCACGGATTGATATTTACTCCATGAAGGGCGAGCGGATCTTCACAGGTGAACTTCGGGAAGGCGGTACCCATAAAGTATCGATAGAGGGTCGCCCGACCGGGATCTATATTCTCAGGATCATAAGCGGGGACCAGGTACAGACATTCAGGATTGTGAAGCAATGAGATCAGATCCTGAAATTCAGCAATTAACAGGATCATGTTAGAAAAAACTTCAGGGTCCGGGATTATTTAAGCCTTTTCTGACAGTTATTTGCATCCTGAATTCCGGATTTCAATAATCACGGAAGGATTAATTATTTCCGGGAACCCGGTCAGGTGGGAGGATCATACAATCTGGGCCGGCAGGAATAATATTGATGAATGACCAACTGGCAGGGAAAATTGTGTTAATTTAGCTTCAGGAAACAGGAATTGACCTAAAAATATCAAACCATTTACCGATGAAAACATATACGGGTAAAATGAATGCATATAACCTGGTAATGATTATTGCATTCTGGGTTTTAGGAGTAGGATTATCGCAGCGGGTTGCTGCACAGGTCACCATCAGCGGGCCTGAAAGTGTTTGTGTCGACGCGGGTGTCAATGTTTATACCGCTGTTGGCGGAACTTTTCCCTATTCCTGGACCATCACCTCGACCGGGGCCACTCCGGTGACGGTCATAGGGAATACTCCCGTAATAACGGTTGACTGGGGATCGTTACCCGGTACCGGAACAATAAATGTCGTAACCGGTTCCGGTCCTGCCTCAAAAACTGTCCTGATAGGTGTAGCCACACCGGCGATCTTAGGGGTCTTCCAGGTTTGTACCGGGTCAAGTTATCCCTATTCTGTAGCATATCCTGTTGCGGGTGAAGATTACGATTGGGTGGTGGCCGGAGGGTCGCCCCCGGTTTGGTCTGGGACAATGGGAATCGTTACCTGGCCAACGACACCGGGAACCTATACGATTGCACTTCAGGCCTCAAGGCCCGGTGAAGGATCCACGGTTTGTTATTCGAATCCTGTTTTTCAAAATGTTTCGGTTTTGGCACCTCCGGCCAACGGAAGCGCCATCACCGGAGGTACGGATCGGTTATGTGCAGGCGCCTCCACTGTTCTGAACGCACCGGCACCTCCGTCGGGAATTACCTATTACAATTTTGTATGGACGGTGACGGGGTCTGCACCCAATGTCATCTCTTTTACAGGTCAGGGAACCTCTTCCATAACACTGCTGGGAGGTACAGTTGCGGGCACAGCTTCCGTTACCGTAAGTTATTCAAATGTTCAGGATGGATCATGCACCGCGACCAGCGCCATCCGGAACATCACAGTAATCGCTTCACCCACACCATCTATCAGTGGATCGTTGCTGATCTGTCCCGGAATAACCACACCCTATTCTGTCACCGGCTCGACCGGCTCAACCTTCTCCTGGTCATTGCTACCGGTCTCCGGATCCTGGTATGGAGCGTTCACCGGCGGATCCACCGGCTCGCCCGTGAATGTGGTGTGGACCAACAACACTTCGGTGGATCAGACGGCCACGCTGACCGTCACAGAATATGCCATATCCGGTTGTTCGGGTTCGACCGGCGTCATCGTGACCCTGAAACCCACGCCAACAGCAAACCTTGTAACCGATCAGATTTTTTGCAGCGGAGTAATCGCCCCCGCAACCCCACTGACCAGTCCGGTGACGGGTACCACCTTCTCATGGACGAACAGCAATACGGCGATCGGACTTGCTGCTTCGGGAACCGGATCTTCCATCCCTTCGTTCACTGCAGCTAACAGTTCGGCAGTCCCGATCTCTGCCGTAATTTCCATCACCCCCTCGGCCAATGGGTGCACCGGTCCGGTTTCGACCTATAACATCACCATCTATCCGCAGTTTGTCGCCGGAACCGCAGTATCGAACCAATCTGTCTGTTATAATCAGATACCTCTGCCGCTTACAGCAACGGTACCTACCGGAGGATTGACACCGTACTCGTTCCAGTGGGAACAATCGACCGACAACCTGAATTTCTTTCCGATCGCGGGGGCTACCAACATGACTTATCAACCCGGATCGATGAGTGTTTCAACCTGGTTTCGTCAGGCCCAGACCAGTTCGGGATCCTGCGGAACCCTCAATACCAATGCGGTTAAGATCACCGTCAACTCCTTACCCGTACCCACCATTTCAGGCGCTGCGACGGCATGCGTCAGTACTTCAGGTAATGTTTATACCACCGAAGCCGGGATGAACGGGTACACCTGGTCGGTAAGCGGAGGGACTATCGACGGTGCGGCCACAGGAAACTCCATCTCCGTTACCTGGACCTCGACAGGCAATCAATTTATTACCGTCAATTATACCAATACGAATGGTTGTACCGCATCGACCCCTGCCTCAAAAGCCGTTACGGTGCAGTCAACGGTCATCCCCACCATCATCGGTCCCGATCCATCCTGTACCGGATATACCGCAGTTTACAGTACCGAAACCGGAATGTCGGGGTACGTTTGGACCGTTTCATCCGGAGGTACCCTGATCGGATCTGCCAATACCAATGCTGTGACCGTCAGGTGGAATTCCGCGGGAAGCCAATATGTCACCGTAAGGTATAGCGATCCGGGCGGTTGCAGCACCACGACGCCAACACAAAAAACTGTACAGGTTTACGCGGCTCCTTCACCAACCATCACCGGAACCACTTCCATCTGCCCTTCAAGTTCCGGTGTTATCTATTTTACAGAACAGGGGATGACGGATTATGTTTGGACCATCACCTCCGGCGGGATCATCACTTCCGGGCAGGGGAGCCATTTTATCAGCGTGGATTGGATCAGTTCGGGTACACAGACCATCACCGTGAATTACAAAAATGGTTCCGGATGTAATGCAGCTTCACCTACATCCAAGACCATCACCGTATATCCAGCACCACAACCGGTAATCACCGGATCTTCCGTCGCCTGTACCGGTAATACGGTTTATTACAGTACCGAAACGGGAATGACCAATTATATCTGGTCGGTATCAACCGGTGGAACTATTGTCTCGGGATCAGGAAGCAATTCCATTTCAGTGATCTGGAACACTTCCGGCGCCAAGACCGTCAGCGTGAGTTATCTGAATACCTTCGGTTGTCCTACTCTGATCCCTTCCGTGAAAAACGTCACCGTGAATACGACGCCCCTGGCTACCATTACCGGAAGCGATACCATTTGCCTGGATGGCACCCTGATTTTTTCGACAGAATCGGGAATGGCCTTGTATCAATGGACTGTCACCGGCGGCGTCATCACCTCGGGACAGGGAACCAGCAGTATTTCGGTAAAATGGACCCAGGCAGGCAACGGCAAGGTGACAGTAAGTTATACTACCACCTATGTTTGTCCTTCCTACGCTGATAAGATCATCAGGGTACTTGCACCGCCTGTCCCAGTCATATCAGGTCCTTCCTTTGCCTGTTCAGGCGGGCAGGGGAGTGTGTTTTCGACGGCTCCGGGAATGACCGGTTACAATTGGTCAGTATCTTCCGGAGGGACGATATCAACAGGCCTTGGAACATCGACCATTACCGTCGACTGGACGGCGACCGGGTTGCAATATGTGCGGGTCAGTTACACGGATCAATATGGATGTACCTCATCAACACCCAGCCAGTATAATATTTCGGTCAATGAAAGACCGGCAAATCCTGTGATCACAGGAACGACACCCAGTTGCGTCGGCTCTGTGGACAACACTTACAATACTCAGGCCGGGATGGGTACTTACAGCTGGACCGTCTCTTCCGGCGGTGTGATCCTGACAAATCCTTCAATCCATGAAAGCACAATAACAGTTCAATGGAATACCCTTGGTGCGCAATCGGTAGGGGTAAATTATACCAGTATCGCCGGTTGTCAGGCCCTGACGCCGGCAGTATTTCCAGTGACGGTCACAAACCGGCCTGTGCCGACATTGAGCGGCCCCGACTCGGTTTGTCAGAATGCGGCCGGCAATGTTTATATGACCGAAAGCGGGAAAAGCAATTATACCTGGATCGTTTCACCGGGAGGAACCATCACTTCCGGAGGTACCACCTCCAGCAATTCCGTCACAGTTACCTGGACCGGCCCGGGAACAAAGCAGGTATCCGTCAATTACGCCAATGAATCGGGATGTTTGGCCGCCGCCCCGGCAGTGGTAACCGTCACGGTTCATCCGCTCCCGATACCTGTCATCTCTGGCCCTGCATCCCCTTGCCAGGGCATACCTGGTTACAGCTATGCTACGGAATCGGGTATGACCGGATATTTGTGGTCCGTTTCCCCGGGCGGAACCATCGATTCGGGTCAGGGAACCGAATCGATCTCGGTGACCTGGGTAACGCCCGGGACTAAAACAATCTCTGTAATCTATACCAATCAGAAAGGATGCCAACCGGCAACCCCTGCCACCAGGGCCGTAAATGTACTTGCGGCGCCTGTTCCCGTGATCCTGGGCCCTGCAGCAGTGTGCAATGGCAGCCAGACAGTTTATCAGACCTCAACGGGAATGAGCGGATATCAATGGAGTGTAACAGCCGGTGGAACCATCATTTCCGGTTCAAACACTGCTGCAGCCACCATTGCATGGTCGGCACCCGGTCAACAGGATGTTTCGGTGGTCTACACTACCACCAACGGGTGTGTTCCACTTATTCCATCGACCAAATCGGTCACAGTCCAGAACAATGTTGTGGCAACGATTACAGGACCAGGGCAGTCCTGTACCGGTCATAGTGAGAATTATACCACTGAGGCAGGAATGCAGAATTATATCTGGTCTGTATCCTCAGGCGGAACCATTGTCGGAGCTTCCAATACACGCACCGTTACCATTACCTGGAACAGTGCCGGAACCGGGAGTGTAAGCGTGATTTATACCGATCCGATCGGTTGTACACAGGCCAATCCGACAGTAAAACAAGTTACAGTATCCGGATCGCCTGCCCCGACTATAACCGGGACAAGCCAGATCTGTCAGACCAGTGCCGGCGTCGTTTATTTTACCGAACCGGGAATGTCGAATTATACCTGGACTGTAACTTCCGGAGGTGTCCTGACGGCGGGTCAGGGGACCAATGCCATCAGCGTGAACTGGACAGGCTCAGGAACGCAAACTATTACGGTCAATTATACAAATCCGGCAGGATGCAACGCCTCTGTCGCAACCAGTAAAACGATCAATGTCCTGCCCTTACCCCTTCCTATAATCACCGGTCCGGAAATCATGTGTAACGGAGCAATATCGGTATATTCTACCACGTCGGGTATGATCAATTATGAATGGACCCTCTCTTCCGGAGGCACTATCATTTCGGGCGCTTCAACGAATTCCATCAGCGTAAGATGGAATACTACCGGCATCCATACCATCTCCGTCACTTATATTAACGGATCTTCCGGCTGTCCTACCCAGGTTCCGGGATCAAAACAAATCACGGTCTATCCTTCGCCTGAACCTACAATAACCGGTGCCGATACCGTTTGTATCGATGGAACCGTCGTCTTTACGACTGAAACGGGTATGGCGCTGTATCAGTGGTCCGTCGGTCCGGGTGGAATTATCACCTCGGGTTCGGGGACCAGCAGTATCTCTGTCAAGTGGACACAGGCGGGCAACCGGACGGTTTCGGTTAATTACACCAATACCAGCAATTGTTCGGCGCCGGTTCCGGCAACAAAAACTATTCTGGTCTATCCGGCCCCTGTTCCCGTCATTACCGGTTTAAACTATGCCTGTGTCGGCGGAACAGGGTTTGAGTATTCCACCGATCCGGGGATGACCGGATATACCTGGTCGGTCTCGTCAGGAGGTACCATCACCGGCGGATCAGGAACACACAGCATCACGGTTTCATGGAATGCTTCCGGCCTGCAGCACGTTACAGTCAGTTACACCGATCAGCACGGGTGTTTATCGGTCGTACCGACGATTTTTGATGTATCCGTCAATGAACGTCCGGTTCCGACACTTACCGGAACCGCATCAGCTTGCGTTGGCTCCACCGGGAATACCTACACCACCCAAACCGGTATGATGCAATATGAATGGACTGTTTCAGCCGGTGGCACCATTCTCACCAATCCGTCTGGCCACGCGAGCTCGATTGTCGTCGCCTGGAGTTCCACAGGAAATCAATGGGTAAAAGTTAATTATATTAATTTGTCAGGATGCAACGCGGTCACTCCTGCCACCTTCTTCTGTACTGTTCATCCGTTACCTGTTCCTACGGTTACCGGACCCTCCGATGTTTGTCTGAATTCAACCGGGAATATATATCGCACGGAAGCCGGCAAAACCAACTATTCCTGGACCCTTTCTCCGGGAGGGATCATAACAGCCGGTGGAACCGCCACAAGCGACTCCGTACAGATTACCTGGACCTCATCTGGGATTAAAACAGTGAAAGTCAACTATGTTAATTCCGATCTCTGTACCGCTTCCCAGCCTTCCACACTGACGGTGACCGTTCGGGAACTTCCGGTTCCGGTGATTACAGGTCCGGCTACCGGTTGTCCGGCCACCACGGGAAACATTTACACGACCGAAGCCGGCATGAGCAATTATATCTGGACCGTATCAACCGGCGGTGTCATCGCAGCAGGGCAGGGTACTTCGGCCATATCAGTCAACTGGCTGTCGTCGGGAACCCAAAGCATCACGGTAAATTACAACGACGTCAATGGTTGTTCAGCCTCATCAGCCACAGTGAAAACCATTGTGGTAAATCCGCTGCCTGTACCGCTGATCACAGGTGGATCAAGCGGATGTGTGACCTTTGATGCATCTTACAGCACAGAAACCGGAATGTCGAACTATCTGTGGAGCGTGACCCCGGGCGGAACTATTATTTCGGGTGTCAACTCACCGACGGTGACGATCAACTGGACAGCCACCGGTCAGCAGACAGTCTACGTTTCCTATACCAATTCCAACGGGTGTACAGCGGTACCATCGACCAAAACGGTCACCGTCAACGAACTGGTTACCCCGACCATTACGGGACCCGTTCAGGGTTGTACATCAATACCGGTGAATTATACCACCGAAACCGGAATGACTGCATATGCCTGGAATGTTTCGACATCCGGTGTGATCACTGCAGGCGCCGGGACCCATTCAATTACCGTGATCTGGTACAGTGCCGGATCTCATACCGTTGACGTAAATTATGTGAACCAGAAAGGATGCACTGCAGCTACTCCGACCATCAAAAATGTCACCATTACAACCGCTCCGGTTCCCTGGATTGACGGACCCGTTCAGAGCTGCCAACAAACGACCGGCGTAGTTTACACAACCGATCCCGGAATGCAGAATTATCTTTGGACGATCTCTGCGGGAGGAACCATTACTTCGGGATCAGGAACTGCAACAGTTACCGTAACCTGGTCGGTACCAGGGAATCAATGGATTTCAGTGAACTATACCGATCCCGCCGGATGTCATGCCGCATCGGCCACAGTTAAAAACGTGGTTGTAGCAGCGGCCCCGGTTCCCGTGATTACCGGATTGTCGCAACTCTGCAACGGAACCACGGCGGTTTATTACTGCGAAGCGGGAATGAGCGCATATTCCTGGACCATTACCCCCGGCGGGATCATCACATCCGGAGCCGGTACCAATGCCATAACTGTTGACTGGATTTCGGCCGGAACCCAGTCGATCACGGTTTTGTACACCGACTTCAACGGATGCACCGCCCTGACGCCTTCGCAAAAAACGGTGACAGTTCATCCATTACCGGTACCGACCATCACGAATGATCCTGTTGCCTGTGTCAACGGGATTACGACTTTTATCACCGAACCGGGAATGAATTCTTATCAGTGGACGGTCAGTACCGGAGGGACCATCATCGCGGGAGCCGGTACCCGCTCCATTGTCGTGTCGTGGACAACGGCCGGAACCAAAACCATTACAGTAAGTTACATGGACCCCAATGGATGTTATCCGCAACAAGTCACCCTCAAGACCATCTCTGTTTCCGCTTTGCCGGTTCCTTCCATTATCGGAAACGGCACAGCCTGTCTGGGATCGGCAGGGAACGTATATTCAACGGAACCTGGAATGAGCAATTACCTCTGGACCGTTACATCGGGTGGAACCATAACTTCAGGGGCAGGAACCCAGACCATCACAGTAACCTGGAACACCTTGACCCCACAGGTGGTTTCGGTAAATTATACCAATCCGGCAGGTTGCACGGCATCGGCGCCGACACAGTTCGGAGTCACCATCAATCCGCTTCCGGTGCCGGTACTAACCGGGAACGCCACGGCTTGTGCCGGATCAATCAATAATGTTTACGTCACCGATCCGGGAATGACCAATTATATCTGGAATGTATCCCCGGGGGGAACCATTCTCACTTCAACCACCACCAATACAAGCAGCATTACTGTTGCCTGGAACACGGCCGGATCCCAGTGGGTCAGCGTGAATTATACCAATGCAAATGGTTGTACCGCGGCTGCACCTACCCTGAAGTCGGTTGTCGTTCAATCGTCACCGAATCCTGTTATCGTGGGGATCTCCTCCGCATGTGCAGGAACGACGGGTGTTGCCTACAGCACCGATCCCGGATTTGTAAATTACCTGTGGAGCATCTCGCCCGGTGGATCCATAACGGCCGGTACGGGGACCAATATCATCACAGTGACCTGGATTACAGCCGGGACACAGAGCGTTACGGTGAATTATACAAACAGCAACGGTTGTTCTGCCGGTCAACCGACCATGAAAACCGTTACGGTTCATGCGTTGCCCGTTCCCACGATAACGGGAAGCAGTCTGTCATGCCTTGGAGGTACCACCACCCATACCACCGAAGCGGGGATGACGGGTTATCAATGGACTGTTTCAGCCGGAGGGACTATCCTTTCGGGTAGTAGCAGCAATTCGATCCAGGTGCAATGGACTACTGCCGGACCAAAGACGGTCACGGTGAATTATACAAATGTCAACGGATGCATGGCTGCCACTCCTTCCACACGCACCGTTACGGTGTACTCCCAACCGGTGCCAACCATCTTGGGCGCCACTTCGCTGTGCTCGGGCGCCACGGGTGTGGTTTATTCGACCGAAGGGGGCATGATCAATTATCTGTGGAGTGTGACGGCAGGCGGCCTGATCACTTCGGGGACCGGAACCAACATGATCACGGTGAACTGGACTATTGCCGGAGTTCAAGGGATCTCGGTTAATTATACCGACGCCCACGGATGTACCGCTGCCATACCCACGAATCTGCCGGTGGCAGTAAATGCCGTACCGGTTCCCACAATCACCGGCAATACGAATCCATGCATGACATCGGGAAATTATTCCTACCTGACTGAACAGGGTATGCTGAACTACCAGTGGACCGTCACTTCGGGTGGGATCATTGTCGGTGGACAGGGAACCCGCAATGTTCAGATCTACTGGACGGCTCCCGGCGCACAAACCGTGACAGTAACCTATACCACTCCTGCCGGCTGTAACTCACTGCTTTCATCGCTGGCAGTCCTGGTGCGTTCCATACCCGGAACACCCGGACCGATCGCGGGCGATACGCTGATTTGTAAACCCCTTACAGGAGTAGTCTATTCGGTTAATCCGATCCCGGAAGCCACGGGTTATGACTGGGCAGTACCGGCCGGCGCGACCATTACCGGCGGAGCCAACACCAATATCATTACAGTAAGTTACGGCGAAAATGCCCAATCGGGAAATATCTCCGTATTCGGGATCAACACATGCGGTAACGGACCCTATTCACCAGTTCTGCACGTTTCGGTGCATCCCTATCCCGATGCACCCGTCGTGACTGTGATTGAACCCGATACCCTGGTGTCGAGCGCACCTGCGGGGAACCAATGGTACCGCGACAATCAACCCATACCCGGAGCCACGGCACAACAGTATGTAGCCTATGTGCCCGGACAGTACTTCGTGATCGCCAGTCCGTACGGATGCGCTTCCGACCCTTCCAATGTCATCGGGGTTTATCCGGTCGGGGTGGGAACACAGGAGGCGATCCGCTGTCAGGTTTATCCCAATCCCGCCGATAACAATATTACCCTTGAATTGGCAGGAGCCCGTCGCGGAGCTTCGCTCGACATTTGGCTGGTTGATAATCTGGGTAATAAACGACTGGTTGCCAAACAATTTGAAGTACAGGGAGATACAAAACTGAATGTTGAGTTGGGAAATCCTCCTGCAGGGTTGTACCAGTTGATCCTGCAATGGGATCAAACCCGGATCATAAAAAAACTGATTATTCTGAACCAGGAATAACAGTGTCTTTTTGAAACAGACTCATGGTCAGGAAACTTCGTTTTGGATTTTTGGTATTGTTCGTTCTGCTGACACTGAACCTGGGCTTACAGCCATGCAGTATCGCCCTCCCCGGAGCGAAAGCGCCATCCTGCCTGAAGATCGGGATGTTGAAAGTGACCGGAAGCCCTGTTTATGATCCATCGGGAACTTTTCTCGGTGTTACCATTCCGCTTAAACGGGCGGGAAGGCTGATTCTGGTTGAAGGGATCATTGATAATATCGCAGGGAATCTGATCCTCGATACGGGCGCCGAAGAGCTGGTTCTGAACAAGACCTATTTCCGTAATTATTCCACTACCGTTTCCAGGGAGGCCGGGGGCATCACCGGAACCGCGGGGACGGTTGAAAAGACCAGAATAAGCACACTCCGGTTTTCGGAAATCACAGTCAATGGCGTCATGACCGATCTGGCGCCCCTGGGTCATCTTGAAAACAGGAGGGGTGTAAAGATCCTCGGACTTCTTGGGATGGCCATCCTGAAAGAGTACGAAATGGTGCTCGACGTTGAAGGAAATGAACTTCAGATTTACCGGACCGACAGGAATGGAAATCGCCTGACGACTACCCGGCCGGCGATGAAGTTTGATCAGATTCAGAAACTGGAACGGCATCGCAATATCATGTTCATGACCGCCAATATTGCAGGACGGCCACTTTACTTTTGTCTTGACACAGGCGCTGAATCCAATGTAATTAACCTCGGAGCCCCGAAAAAAGTATTGAGCACAGTAACCATCACACGCAGGTCGACCTTGCGTGGTGTGGGTTCCGGAGAAAAAGAGGTTCTTTACGGAATTCTGAACGACTTCATGGTAGGCAGCCGGAAAATCGGTCCGATGGAGACCATTCTGACCGACCTTACTTCCATGTCGGATTATTACGGAACCCGGATTGACGGCATGCTGGGATTCGATTTTTTCAGAAAAGGGAAGTTTTCCTTTAATCTGGTAAAGCGGGAAATCGGAATTTGTTTTAACAAGGAGCAACCCTGATGAGAAACCTGCACGTGTTGATATTCCTGTTTCTGACGGCGGTATTCGTACCCGGGGCCCGGGCTCAGTACGATCCGGCTAAGGTTTGCCGCCTCGATGACGGCAAGATGGTCTTTACCATCGACAGGCGGTGGAATGCGGCTCAGATCAAGGAAGTTTCGACTATTTTCGACCTTGACAGCGCTTTGATTGCCGGAGCATTCTCCGGAAAAACAAGCCTGGTCATCAAAGGGAGCGCCTGGACCATCCGAAAAGTCGACGCAACCCGTTTCGATCTGGAAAAATCGACCGGGGCAACAGACCAGCGCTATAACCGTAATGAGATCATCCTGGTCGACGATAAGGAACTGCGGATCGCGGCTTCTGCACTGCGCGAATCAGAGCCCTATGGTGTAAACCGCCTTACTTTTAATACAGTCATACAGGCCGGGAATAACCGGATCCGGTTTTTTCTTCCGGGACGACAAAATGCACGGACCATCTATCTTTCAGGATCATTCAACAACTGGAGTACCATGCAGACCCCGATGCTGAAAACCGATTCGGGCTGGACAGTTACCCTACGGCTGGCACCCGGCAAGTACACCTACAAATTCATTGTCGACGGGAAATGGAGCTCCGATCCCTATAACAAACTCCGTGAAAATGATACCCATGGTGGTTTTAATTCCGTGTTCTTCTGTTACAATTACAGGTTCATATTAAAGGGTTACCAATCAGCGAAATCGCTGGTGGTTGCCGGCAGTTTTAATAACTGGAGGACAAATGAATTAAAAATGATTCCCTATCGCGGCTCCTGGGTGCTATCGGCCTATATCCGGGAAGGGACCCATGCCTATAAATTCATTGTCGACGGCAACTGGATCAATGATCCGGCATGTAAAGTAAACCGTCCCGACGGAATGGGTAACCTGAATTCCTTTTTCAGTATCGGTGATACCATGATCTTCAGGCTGAATGGTTATCAGGATGCCCAAAACATCGTCCTTGCCGGGAATTTCAATGGATGGAATCAGGGAGAATTGTTCATGACCCGAATCCGGAATGGCTGGGAACTTCCTTATGTGCTCGGCCCGGGCAACTACGAGTATAAATATATCGTCGACGGAAAATGGATGATCGATCCTGCCAATCCCAATACCACGGGCGCTGGGGAATTCACCAATTCATTCATCGCCGTGAAACCGAATTATACATTCACCCTGAAGGGCTTTTCAGGTGCCCGCGAAATCTGTCTTTCCGGAAATTTTAACGGGTGGAGTCAAACCGGATACCGGATGAATCATAAGAATGGTGTTTGGGACTTTTCCATCTACCTTCAACCGGGAAAATATTCCTATAAATTCGTGGTCGACGGTAAATGGATCATGGATCCGGCGAACGAGCTGTGGGAAGACAATGAATATGGCACCGGAAACTCCGTAATATGGATTGAACCGTAGGTCAAATCCGCCTTTCATTCATAGATCAGAAATTGAAAAGAAGCCAGGCCACCACGAAGGTGATCACGATGTTAAACAATTGAGCCAGCAGGAAAGCATACATCGGTTTCCTGTTTTTGGCGCTGAAAATATCACTGAAACGGGTCTCCAGGCCGATACAGACAAATGCAATACTGAACCAGATGTTCTGATATCCCTTGATGGTATCGCCTGCCTGTTTCACGGTTTCAGGATTCAGAAAAAAAGAGAACAGTACCGAAGCCAGTATAAAACCAATGACAAACTTGGGAAACCGGTCCCAGATTATCCGGGCCGTTGGCTTTTCAACCGTGGCGCCCTGCCCGGAATAGGACCAGTAGATAGAGATCGCGAATGCGGCAAGACCTAAAAGAACATTCTGAGCCGATTTGATAATTACGGCATATTTCTGAGCCGTTTCGCCGATGACAGTTCCCGAAGCCACTACCGCACCGGTCGTATCAATGGTGCCCCCGATCCAGGCCCCGGCGACCTCCTGCGTGAGCCCCATCCACTTGGCAAGGTAAGGCATGAGGATCATCATCGGAATGGCGACAATCAATACCAGGGAGATCACGTATGAAAGCTTTTTATTGTCTCCTTTGATCGCTCCGCAGGTAGCGATGGCAGCCGAAACTCCGCAGATTGATACCGCAGAGGCCAGCATCGTCGACATCTCCGGATCAACCTTCATTTTGCGTGCAATCCAGAAGGCCAGGTACCATACTGAAATAACCACGACCAGGGCCTGAACAAGTCCAAGCGCCCCGGCTTTCATGATATTGCTGAACAGAACCGTAGTCCCCAGGAGTACCAGCCCGGTTTTAATATAGAATTCGCTTTGAACAGCCTGTTTGATCCAACCGGGAAGTTTCATGGTATTGCTTATCAGCAATCCGATCAGGATCGAAAAAAACACCGTTTCGAGGCTCAGCGCCTTGACCGATGTGTGGGTCGAAACCACCTGGGCAATCACGGCGAGCAAAGTGATGATGGCGAATGAACCGAAAAAACGGTTGGTCGGTTTCCCGGCAAGTTTCAACCCGACCCAGGCCAGAATCGCGAATGCCAGAAAAATGTAAACGATCCGCAGCAGGTTCGGACGGGATAAAAATCCTGTGAGGAATTCCGTTCCACTCCATTTTTCCTTGGGATTAAACAACATGGGTAGCGACGGCACATATTCATAGATCAGGACCGTGAGTGCAATGATCATGAATCCTGCAAATACCGCCATCCAGTCTTCATGAAAAGATCTTTTTACCGAAAAAATCATGGTTGTTTTGTTTTGGCCTGCACATGCATGACACTATTGCGAAAATAGAAATTTTTTGGATAAACCCTAAAATCAGAGTCAGGTATCAAGATTTAAGGTGGCTAAATTTTTCTGGAAAAAATAATTGCTTATCTTTAGCCTCAAAATGCGGTCAGTTCATTAACAAACACCTTTATGAAATTAAAAACGCTTCTACAAGTTGTATTTTATTGTGTCACAGGATGTTTGCTTTCTGCCGGCAGCCTGAAGGCCCAGACGCCCGACTTCCCTGGCAGCCCCGCATCCTGGTCCATTGTGGCCTCCTATTCGATCCCGGGAAAAGCATCGGGACTGGCCTGGGACGGTACGTACATTTACTTCGGGATCTACGGTTCCGACGGGGATAAAATTTACCGTTTCAGCCCATCGTCGGGGACGAACACCCTGCTCTGTTCCGGGCCTTTTGGCGATGCTTATGGATTAACTTACAAAACTCCCAACCTGGTGACGATCAACCAACCCTCAAGTTCTTCGCAACCCTCAACAGCGCTGGAATTCACCATGGCGGGGGCGTTGGTGTCAAACCTCACCCTTCCGAACCATTATATGTCGGGAATCGCATATGATAACGGAAGTTATTGGGTGTGTACCTATTATCCTGATCCGGGAACGGTGTATCACATCAATTCCTCCGGAACGGTATTGTCACAATTCACCCCGCCGGCAAACCAACCCTGGGATATTTGCATGCATGGCAGCAACCTCTGGATTGCCGATTACAATGCCAATATGCTCTACAAAGTATCGTCAACCGGAACTGTGCTGGAGAGTCATGCCTCACAAGGCTCAAAGCCATCGGGCATCGTGTACGACGGAACCTATTTGTGGTACTGCGACGGTCCGTTGGGAGGTGGAAGTATCCTTTACAAGGTTGACCTGTTGGGCTCCGGAACCCCGGCGATCAATGTCCCGGTTACTTCACACGATTACGGGACGGTGGCAATAGGCAGTTCGGCATCATGGAACTGCCAGGTGCAGAATACCGGAACCGCTAATCTGAGCATTACCAGTATCGATATTCTCACCGGAGATCCTATCTCCACAACCCTCTCCCTGCCTGCTACCATAACGCCCGGAGGCTCAATCAATGTTCCGTTGATTTACCAACCGGTTACCGCAGGTCCCCTGAACACCTCGGTCAACATCAATTCGAACGACCCCATACATCCGTCAGTTACGGTGACATTGACGGGAAATGCTGTCTTTACGGGACCACACCTGAATATTCAGCAAACCTCGCACGACTGGGGACAGCGCCGGATGGGATCCTACAGCCGGTGGTACCTGCCCGTCACCAACGACGGCAACCAGAACCTGGTAATCTCATCCCTGTCGATAGATGATCCCCATTTCATTATCGACCAGGATCTTGTTCTGCCGATCTCGCTTACACCCCTGCAAACATCCCTGATCGGCATCTGGTTTCACCCGGAAGCCGGTGATCTTTACTCGGGTATTCTGAATATCGGGTCGAATGACCCCACCCAGAATCCCTTCCCGGTCGACCTGACGGGTTCGGGCGTTGATACGCAATACCCGCTCGGTACGCCGTTATGGAGCTATCTGATCACAGCAGGATTTGATAACAGTCCAAAAGCCATCCATCCGATCGGTGACATTACAGGTGATGGCGTCGACGATGTCATTATATGCTCCGAAGATAATTATGTCAGATGTTTGAACGGAAATTCTTCCGGGGAAGCGGATTTAATGTGGGAAACCGAGATCTATTCGGGAAATGTTTACAGCCAAAATACGCTTTCTGTCATCCAGGATATCAACAACGACGGTTATGAAGATGTGGTAATCGGAACCACCGGGGGCGATCGTTCCATCCGGGTCCTGTCGGGGAAAACCGGAACGCCGCTGTGGCAGTACGACACCCATACAATCGGTGACGGTGGTTGGGTTTACCAGGTCGATAACAAGTACGATTATAACAACGACGGCGTTAATGATGTACTTGCCTGCGCAGGTGACGACGGAAACGATACCGGCCCCCGTTGTGTATTTTGTCTGAACGGCCTTACCGGGTTACCGCTTTGGATTTGCCCGACCGGTGGACCTGTTTTTTCGGTGATCGGGGTCGATGATTTCACCAACGACGGGAAACCCGATGTGGTCGCCGGTGCCTCCAATGCTAACGAAACCCAATCGAAAGTCTACGGCATCAACGGGGCTACCGGTTCCATTCTCTGGACCTCATACCCGCAGGGAACATCCGTTTGGGCCTTAATTCAGATCGATGATGTAACGGGCGACGGGATCCGCGATGTGGCCTCAGGCAACTTTGAAGGATTGGTGCATTTTCACAATGCCGTTTCGGGTAATCAGGTCAGTACCTGCGTGGTCCAGAGCAATACCCTGCTGCTTCGGTTTGAAGATATGGGCGATGTCAACAAGGATACCCATCCTGATTTCATTGTTGGTTTCAGCGGCGCCAAAGGAGTCATTGTCGACGGATACACCAACACCCTGATTTGGCAACAGCCCCTGTCGGATAAATCGTGGAATGTGACCAATATGGGCGACATCACTTTCGATGGTTACAATGATGCCTGTATCGGAACCCTTTACCAGGATAACAGAGTCTATTTTTTAAATGGCCCCAATGGTGAGATCCTGGAGGAAACGGGGAGCAGCACCCCCATCGATGCCCTTGATGCCATCCCGGATATTGTGGGTGACAGCACCATGGAGGCTGTGATCGGCGGCCGCAACGGAGCTGTCTATTGCCTCTCCGGGGGATACGATTCGACCATCATTTCGGTAAAACCAGGCGTAGCCGGATTACTTCAAAAGATAAAAGTCTTTCCGAATCCCTGCTCCGATAAGTTGAATATCGCATACCGGCTGCAGCAGGCGTCATCGGTTACCATTGAATTTACCGACATCACGGGAAAAGTGCTTTATTCAAGAATACTGGAAGATAAGAAACCGGGGACTCATACCATGACCGTCGACCGTAATCAGATTTTCCGTAACCTTGGAACAGAGGCCGTTTGTATCTTGAAATTCAGTTCAGCGGAGGCCACAGAACGGGTAAAGGTGGTCTTTCAATAAACAGTATGCTGCCTGAACCGGAAGGTTCGGGTTCACGATAACGGCAGGGCAAAGTGAAAAGAACTACCTAAACCCAGTTCACTCTCGACCCACATCCGGCCCTGATGAAGGGAGATGAAATCATGACAAAGGATCAGCCCCAGACCTGTTCCGGTTTCATTGTTCGTACCCGGGGAAGAGACCTGTTCATCGAGCTTAAATAGTTTTCCGGCAATCTGTTCCGACATTCCACACCCATTATCAGTAACGGTGGTAAGGATCTCCTCGTGATTTTGCCGGATGGTGACCCGGATATGCCCCCCGGGAAAGGTGAACTTTATTGCATTGGTGAGGAGGTTACGCACCACGGTGTTAATCATATTACGGTCGGCAAAAACAGTGAATGATCCTCCGTTAGTCAGGTCGAGTGTGATGTTTTTGTTTTTTGCTGAAGGTTCCATCAACCTCAGGTTTTCCTTGACCAACACGGTCAGGTCAAAAGTTTCGCGGTTCAGGGTTATCTCCTTTCTTTGGGTACGCGACCATGCCAACAGATTCTCCAGCAAATCAGCTGTATGGTTGGCAGCATTTTTTATGTTCCCGATGATCCGTTCCTGATCCTGTTTCGTAAGGAGATAACTTTTATCGGTCAGTACATCCAGAAACCCCAGGATGGCGTTGAAGGGATTCTTCAGATCGTGGGCGATGATTGAGAAAAACCGGTCTTTAGCCTGGTTGCTTTGCAGCAACTTCTGTTCTGACAGCCTTAGTTCGTTGGTTCGTTCCGCCACAGTTTGCTCCAACCGCAGGTTATAGCGTGTCATCAGAAAATATCTCACAATGGCATAGATGATCAAACCGAGACCTAACAGGCACATACCTAAAAACCAGATTTGAAAATAGAAAGGCTGCCGGATCCGGATGGTTCCGGAACTGACGGGTTCACTCCAGATACCAAGTGCATTCCGAGCTTTCACGTGAAAACGATAAGTTCCGGGTGGCAGGTTATTATACCGGTAAACATTGTCGACGTGGTGGAACTCGGCCGACCAGTCCTGATCATACCTCTCTAAAAAACATTTGTAGAAAACCTGTCCTTCATCAATGAACGATACCGCTCTGAAATTGAAATTGAGTGTATTCTGATCTGAGGAAAGGGTCACATTATCAAATGGCAATATCGTATCAGACCTGATCAGCATGGATTTTAGGGTTATCCTGGGAGGTGGTACCTGGCGCAGGTCGTAATCATATTCGGGCTGGAAAATGGTCACCCCGTTGATGGTTCCGAACCAGATGTTGTTTTTGGTATCGATGAAACCGGCATCCCGGTTCACTTCGAGCCCGGTGAGTCCGTCTTTAATCATGAAATGATCCAGCCGGCCGCCATCCCAGCGATAAATGCCAGCGTTGGTCCCGAACCAGAGACGACCCAGATCATCTTCAAGGATCAGGTACACCGGATCATCGATGCGAAAATCTCCCTTTAGATATTTTACCAGACCTGAGCCCTCAATCCGGTATAAACCATCCGCGGTTCCGACCCAATAACGGTCTTGTGAATCAAGGTAAAATGAAAAAATGCTGTTGCCGTTTTTTTCATGAGCCAGGTAAGATTTCAGGGCGCCATCTGGTTTCAGTTCGATCAGCCCCGAAATTAAAGAGCCTATAAAGATACTTTTTCCTTTGCCCCTGAACAGTTTTCGTATTTTAAAAAGTGTGTCGATCGGAATGTTCATCCGCTCAAAATGATCATTTTGAAACCTGTATACCCGGTCGAGAGAAGCGGCATAAAGGGTTCCATCGCCGGCAACCAGCACCGAACCATAGGTCTGCCGATTGGAATAATCGGGCTTATACCAGGTGATCTTTCTGTTTTTATCAATCCTTGCAATGCCTAATGAAGAAGCAGCGACCCAGAGATTCCCGGACCGGTCCAAATCCAGATCCATGATCCTGGTTTCATGGATTCCGCTGGATCCTTTGTAATCGAGATTGAGGTAATCGAATTTGTCATTCTTCAGAAAGGAGAGTACCCCGTTGTGCCCGAATACAAAGACTCCGGGACTGAGTTCTAACGCAGCCGAAACCTCGTTGTCGTAAAGTCCTTCATTTATGGTATAGTGCACGAACCGGGGCGCCGGAATACAGGTGATTCCCCGGTATCCGGTAAACCAGGTGTTTTGCTCCCGGTCCATTAAAACAGCAGTAGCCCCTTCGGAGATAAGACTGTTTTTGTGATTAAAAATCAATAATTTGTCAAAGGAAATTCGATAATAATAGACATAATATGGACTTCCGAAAAAGATATTCCCAACCTTATCAGCAGTGATAAAGGAGTATTCGCGTTGTTGCCGGAGGCTGAATTTGTAATCCGGGACAATCTGCGTAAACCGGTTTTCCTCGATATACCCAATCCAGTTTTCACCCATAAGCCATACCCGCACCCTTGGATCTGAAGGAGCCGGATTTTTGACAGCCAGGACGGCGACAATATCCATTGAAGGTAGTTTGGCTTTCGGTGCAAAAGGATACCATTTATCCTTTTTGATGACATAAACACCCTGGTTCGTGGCACAATAGATCTGATTGTTATGGATGCTCAACCCGAAGAAGTTCCTGCAGGGAATTTCTATTCCGGGTCTCAGGTGGCGCCAGTTCCGGTTCCGGCAAATAAATATTCCGGAATCATAGGATGCTGCAACCAACACGGGAGCCCCGTCCTCATAGTATATCCCGAAATCACAATAGGAATTGGCCCAGGCAGGTGATCCGGTGGCCGGGTACCTGTGCCAGCCCTTATCGTCAAAGTAATCCGCAATCAGATCGCCGTTATTCGGGAAGGCCCAGATCATCCCTTTTTCATCACAATAAACCCAGGCATACCCGAAGGAGCTTAGCCCTTCCTTACGGGTGTAGTTGTTCCATTCTGTTCCGTCATAACTTGATATTCCCGATCTCGTGGCAAACCACATAGCCCCTGAAGTATCCTGCGTGAGGCTGAATACCGGAGTAGCCGGGAGTCCGTCGGCAACGGTGTAAGTCCGGGTGAAATAGTGTTGTGCCTGAACCCATCCTGCCACCAGATAAAATATCAATATCAGGCCTGTTATCCGCTTCATGTTCAGTTGTTCGGGGTAACTGTTTTTTCGGTCTCCTCAATCTTTTTAACGGTACGCAGGATAAATGAAAAATAGATCAGAACCAAACCGAATAAGGCTGCCATCACCGCGATTAGTTTGATCAGGAATACCCCCCATAAAAAGGGATTAAAAAGCAGGGCAACACCCAGTCCGACCGTCAACAACCCGTTAATAAGAAGGATATTCTTATTGTTGAGCATGCGCTTGATGTTAACCAGGATTACCAGTTGAATGATCCCGACGATGATGATCCAGATACCGGTCATGATCAGGAACAGGGCAAGCGATGCCTGCGGGTAAAATATAAATGCCAGCCCGATCGCGATTGCGGCGATCGACTCGATGAGAATTACGGTCCCCGATTTATCCCGCCTGATGTTGTTGATGCCGAACAATAACAAAATCGCACCGATAACCAATACGATGATTCCGAAGTAATGGATTAGTTGTTTGATCTGTTCCTGGTCGAAGAACAGTATCAGCAACCCGAAAATCAGCAGCACCAGTCCGTTCAGAGCCAGGAACCACCAGTTCTTAAATCCTTTTGTTTCCATAAAATCTATTTTTCAGGTAAAAGTAATAAAAAGAATGGAAATTCCTTATTCCCTCAAACCCTCATACCCTCATACCCTCATTCCTTTACAACTGGTCTCATGACCACCTGTACTTCATTGCCTTTGCTCAGTGTTTTTGATGCAAATTCCTGAATCGATTTCAGGTTCAGTCCCAGTACCATTTTCTCATAGCCTGTAAGATAATTTAATCCGTAGAAATATTGATCGAACAGGATATTGGACCACCAGCTGTTTTCTTTCATATCCTCAGGCCGTTGCTTTAACAGGTATTCACGTGCTTTTTGCAGATCCACGTCGGTCGGGCCTTTTTCAATGATTTTGTTGATTTCACGGTGGACGATTCCGAGGAGTTTGTCGGCTTTTGCCGGATCGGTGTCGAAGCTGACATTCAGCAGGAACCCCGGTTCCGGATATCTTTCGAGACTCCAGGATGCCCTGACACTGTAAGTTCCCCCTTCATCTTCGCGTATCGACTGTACATACCGAAGTTCCAGGATGTGACGGAGGGCTGCTCCGAGTAATTTATTAGCCGGTGTATATTCGACCGGGCCGTTGAAGTTCACGAAGATAGAAGTGCGCGGTGTTTTGTTTTCCCGGTTAAAATCATTGACAACCTTGCCGGCCGGGGGCCTTACACCGTCATCCTTCCATTTTTTGTTCGTGTTCTCGGTAGGCAGTGATCCAAGGTATTTTTCGACCAGGGATTTCTGGCCGGCCGGATCGATCTTCCCGACAAAAAGGAAGGTGAAGGATCCCGCGTCGGCAAAGGATTTCTTGTAAACCGTTTTCAGTTTGTCCAGGGTGATATCGTCAAGGGTTTTATAGGAGATGGGAACAGCACGCGGGTGGTGGTTGCTCATCATCACCGCGATGGTATCGCTGAAAGCCGAACGGGGTTCAGCTGCGGCATTGATATAATTCGATTTCAACCGGTCAAGCCAGGTCTTAAAATCGGTTTCATCCCAGCGGGGATTGGTGAAAAAGACATAGATCAATTGGAGCGCAGTTTCCAGGTCTTTTGGGGAGGTTCGTGCATTGATCATTTCCTGTTCGCTCGAAAGTCCGGGCTGGAGGCTGGCTCGTTTACCGGCAAGAAGCTTGATCAGGTCGGTCCTTGAAAAGGGTCCGAGTCCCATCTGGTTTACCGCGCTGGAAAAGAGTTCGGCCGGATGGACCAGGTCATCACGGAGCAGGCTGATCCCACCGGGTGAAAATCCGCGGATGATCAATTCATCTTCTTTGTTATCAGTAGGTTTGAAAATCACCCGGATGCCATTCGATAAAACCCATTCGGTGGTGCCAAAGGCCTCGTTATCGGTCGATTTGACAACCGTGCCGGGTGTCGGTTGCCGCTCAATCAGTTTTTTTGATGAAAGCGCATCCACATAAGGATCGATTTTCATCATACTGCAGGTCTGGATTACGTTCAGGATCTCATCCCTGGAGGGAAGGGTCACCCCGGGCTTGTCGGGGCCAGTCACCGTAATGATCTGGTTGTCTTTACGCAGGTATTTTCTAACCTCCGCGTTGGTCTCTTCCAGGGTGATCGCGGGTAGTTCGGCCATGGCAAAATTGTACTCGAACTCAAGACCCGGATTGGGTGTTCGATTCATAAACCAGGCTATATTGGGATAAACCAGCTCCCGGTTTTTTCGCTTGTCGCGATCCATGTACCGCGACTCATACTGCCGGTTCATATCTGCCTTGGCGCGGTCGAACTCACCGGGCGTAAAGCCGTAAACTCCGGCCCTGTTCATCTCGGTCAGCAAAGCCGTTAGCGCCGTAAGCGACTGGTTGTTTGATGCCTGAGCGGTTGCGGTAAAGGCATCCCTGGTCTGGGTAAAGGATCCGTAATAACTCCGGGCAAACAGGAACGGCGGATTTTCCTTGTTGGCAAGTTCGGTCATGCGCTGTCCAAACATGGAATTGATCAGCGACCGGATCAATTGTAGCCGCATGTATCCCAGATTTTTGTCATTTTCGGGAATGGCCTTGTGCTTGAAGCTTACGTTCACGATTGTCGCGGTTGCTTCTTTGTCGGAAGCCACGCCGATCAAAGGATCTGTGTTGTCAGGAACATCGTATTCCTCCTTGGGCGCAGGATTTTCTACTTTCTGAATCGCACTGAACAGTTTTTTTACCTTGGCTTCCACCGCATCCACATCGAAATCGCCGACTACAACAATTGCCTGCAGATCGGTCCGGTACCACTTCTTGTAAAAGTTCCTGATGGTTTCATGTTTGAAATGGTTGATGACGGCCGTATCGCCAATGACGTTCCGCTTTGCATATTTCGATCCCTGGTAGATGATCGGGGCAAGTTCATTGTTCATGCGTTCACCCGCTGAACCATACATCCGCCATTCTTCCCGGATCACACCGCGTTCCAGTTCAATCTCGGCGGATTCAAAGGAGATATAATTCGACCAGTCATGCAAAATCAGCAGGGCTGTGTCGATGATTCCTTCACGTGTCAGGGGAACATTCGACAGGTTGTAAACGGTTCGTTCCAGTCCGGTGCCTGCGTTGACATTCGTGCCAAATTTCACACCGATGGTGGCCAGGTAATCGAGAAGTCCTTTGCCGGGGAAATTGGCCGTACCGTTGAAGGCCATATGTTCGGTAAAATGAGCCAACCCGTTCTGGTCATCCTCCTCCTGAATGGCGCCTACATTGTGCGCAATGTAGAATTCACCCCGGTTGGCAGGCAGTTTATTGGCCCGGATAAAATAACGCATTCCGTTATCCAGCACACCCGTTCTTACTTTCGGATCAAACGGAGGCATCTCGTTCATCTTGAACTCCTGAGCCAGGGTGGCCGCAACAGGCAGCAGGAATAGGACAATCAGGCAAAAACAACGCAAAACAGAGTTCTTCATAGGTTACTTAATTTTTTGAATATTGAAACAGAAAAACTGAAACTTTATTGATTGAATGATTGATTGACTGAATGACTGAATGATTGATTTATCGATTGACTGAATGACTGAATGAGTGAATTTTTTCCCTAATGGCTAATGGCCAATGCCTAATGCCTGATTTTGAATTCATTTAACCATGCCACCATGGCACCATGGCACCATTTCACCACGGTACTATTGCATTTTTGCTTGTCCGCTAGTCCGCTTGTTATTTGTAGAGAAACCGCTTGATGCTTTTCTTGGGTGTCTTTTCAAACTCATTGGGAACGATTTCAAAGTCGACCACACGGATGTATTTCGGAAGCCGGTGGTTCAGATCGTGCAGATATTCCTTAAATACAGTGGGAAGTTCTTCGCGCTTATGTCCGGCTTTTTCAACCGCGTCATAATCGGGATAAATCAGGGCGATGAGCCGTTCGTCGCGGTCGATCACCAGCGATTCCATCACCATGAACCGGTTGTTCAGCATCGCTTCTATCTCCTCGGGATAGATGTTTTTCCCCGAGGCCCCAAGGATCATGCTTTTGCTGCGCCCTTTAATAAAGATATTGCCTTTGTGATCCATAACCCCCAGGTCGCCGGTATGAAGCCATCCTGCATCATCGATTACTGCTTTAGTAGCTTCTTCATTTTTGTAATAACCCAGCATTACATGGTTTCCGCGAACCATGATCTCTCCCGATTTGTGGAAGGGATCGTCGGAGTCGATCTTTACCTCCAGTTCATCGACTACACGGCCTGAAGCTCCCGGTTCCGTGGTTTTCCAGGAAGCGTAAGAGATCAGCGGACCACATTCAGTCATGCCGTACCCCACCGTGAACGGAAATCGCATATTTCTGAAAAATCGTTCTGCTTCCGGGTTAAAAGGAGCTCCACCAATGACCAGTTCCCTGAAATTGCCTCCAAAAACCCCATACATTTTCTCACGGATCTTTTTGTAAATGATCTTGTTGAGAAGCGGAATGTGGATCATGACCGCAATGGCAGGTTTTCGCAGGGCCGGGATCAGTTGCGACTTGTAGATCTTTTCGATGACCAGCGGAACCGACAGGATCAGGGAGGGCCTGATCTCCTGGAAGGCCTGCATGATGATCTTGGGCGACGGGGTTTTGGTCAGGAAGGTGATATCGCAGCCCAGGGTAAACGGAAAGAGAAATTCAAACGCGCAACCATAGGTATGGGCCAGGGGTAAGAAGGAGAGGATCTTGTCGCGCGGATTGAGCGGCATATTCCTTTGGGCATAGAGGATATTTCCCAACAAACTCTTGTGTTGAAGAACAACTCCTTTCGAAAACCCCGTAGTTCCTGATGTATAAGAAATGACAGCAATATCTTCCGGGTTGGAAGAAGGAAAGAGAATTTGCTCCCGTGTGATTAGTGTGGTATCTATCCGGCGGCATACAACAGGTGTTCCGCGTTCGGCAAGAACCGTGAGGTCCTGTATCCTTAGGGATGCCTGGAGCACAGGCATCGAACCAAAATCCAGGTCCTTGAAAAGGGTATCCTCGACGAAAAGCAGCACCGAATCAGAATGGGTTACGATGTAGTGAATATCGGCCGGTTTGAAATCGGGAAGGATCGGTACAATTACGGCGCCATAAGTGACTGTGGCAATATAGATGATCCCCCAGGATGCAGAATTCTTCCCCAACAGTGCAATGTGATCCCCTTTGCGGATCCCGTAATCCCTGAAAACGGCCTGTATCCCGGCAATCTTTTGCCCTACTTCCCGGTAGGTGTTCGTTTCTCCACCGTAATCCGAAAGCGACATAAACTCCCAGTTTTTACGAATGGCTGATTCAAAAACGGAGGTGAGATTCGTAGAATGTGAATCCATGCGGTAGGATTTTGAAACATGCGAAGTTCAGAAATTATTTTGATTTCCGATATGATTTCGAAAAAAATGAACAATATTATTTATAAATCCGACCCGAGTTTGTATGTTTGTATAGACCTAAAAATATGCTGAAATGCGAAAATTTTTGATTTGGTTTATTACGGTGGTCGTAATAATCGGCGCCATCTTTATATACTGGAAATTCTATTTCACCTATTCTGTCGGGCACCGGGCCGGGCTGCTTCAGAAATTCTCCTACCGGGGCGTTATTTTCAAAACCTATGAGGGTGAACTTATTTTGAGCAGCGTTCAGAGCAATAAAAATGTTACCCTGGCCTCTGAAAAGTTCTTCTTCTCCGTGTCGAATGAGAAAGTTGCCAAACAAATGGAACAACTGCAGGGATATTTTATGACCCTTCATTATCAGGAGAAAAACGGTGTCCTCTGGTGGCGTGGCGATACAAAATACCTGGTCGACAGTATTACTGTTAATCACTGATTTTTCAATTGGCTAAGGGATCAGATATCAGCGAATAGCGAATAGCGAGAAACGATGATTTAAAGTTCAAAGAAGGGATTAGATATTAGCGAATAGCGAATAGCGAGAAACGATAACACAAAATTCAAAGAAGGGATTAGATATTAGCGAATAGCGAATAGCGAGAAACGATAATACAAAATTCAAAATTTTCAAATTAGCACATCAGCACATTAGCACATTTTCAATCACTCAATCACTCAATCACTCTTAAGAAACTAATTTATAGGTACTAGTTGAAATCCGTATATAGAAGCTTGATTTTTAAGATGTTTTAATTTTCGTTCTTTGAATAGCTGGTTATAAGTTTCAATTGACAAAGGATTGAA
>JAQWBQ010000122.1 GCA_028706295.1 Bacteroidales bacterium | reverse complement strand
TCGGGGCCTTTTACGAAAACCTGACAAAACAACCTATTCCGCTCGGAGGAATCGTCGTGAAAAAAAGCGTGGGATACGACACCATAGATAAACTGAACCGGATCCTTTTCCGGAGTGTTGATTTTGCGATGAAAAATCCGGAAATCCCCATGGACTTCGTCCGGGAACATGCCCGTGAAATGGACCCTGAAGTGATGAAACAGCACATCAACCTCTATGTCAATGCAAATACGCTGAGCCTTGGCACCGGCGGACATGTCGCCATCTTAAAAATGATCGAGGTGGCCCGGGAACACAAACTCATACCAATGGTTGAATAATTTCGCCATGATGATCCAGACGAAACCTGAGCTCCCGGAAACCGGTCCCGAGCTTATACAGATCGGTCAGACCCTCACACAGGCATTGCGGTCGGGACTTATCCGGAATCAGGATACCTCCCTGATCTTTTATGATCTGACTTTTTTGGAACAACGCATTCAGAGACTGACAGCCAGTTTCCCGCCGGAGACCCTTCACGGTCTGGCGGTCAAAGCCTGTCCGCTCGCCCGGATCCTGAAATGGACAAGCCGGATAAACCAGTCGGCAGGCGTTGAGGCAGCTTCGGCCGGGGAGGTCATGCTGGCGCTGAATTGTGGATTTTCACCCGACCGGATCGTCTACGATTCGCCGGTAAAAACGCGGGAAGAGATCGCTTTTGCCCTCGGCAAAGGTATCCGGATCAACATCGACAACCTGCAGGAACTGGAGCGGATCCATGATTACATCAAAAGGCAAGGCGCGGGATGGAAACCGAAAAACAGCATCGGACTGCGTATCAACCCCCAGGTCGGACTGGGTTCCATCCTCGAGTCGAGTGTTGCCGGTGAATATTCAAAGTTCGGGGTGCCGATCCGATCGCGGAAACAGGAAATCGAGAAGGCCTTACTGACCCATGAATGGCTTATTGGATTGCACCTTCACGTGGGATCGCAGGGTTGCCCGGTATCCATGCTGGTTGACGGAACGGGCGTACTTTACGATTTTATGCTGGAAGTCAATGAAAAAAGGATGCATCGGGGATTCGCACCTTTGTCGGTTTTCGACATCGGAGGCGGGCTTCCGGTTTCCTATCATCCCGGATCCAATCCACCCGTCATCGAAGATTATGTCGACCGGATCCGCCAACGCGCTCCCAAATTGTTTCCCGATTCTTTCGCCCCCGTTGCTGATCCGGAGTCTCCGGAACAAGAAAAAAACAATGCTGCCAGGAATCGTGTGCAACTGATCACCGAATTCGGCCGGTGGACTTTCACCAATGCCGGATGGACCGTGAGCCGGGTTGAATACGTTAAGGATGATCCCCAGGTAAAAACCGCCATGCTGCACGTGGGCGCCGATCTTTTCGTGAGGGAATGCCTGAATCCCAGGGACTGGCAGCATGAATATGCAGTGTTCGATGCGGCAGGACATCTGAAGAGCGGGGTCGACGTGAAGCCCTATAACCTTGCAGGACCGCTCTGTTTTTCAGGCGACATCATTGCCCGGGATGTTCAGCTGCCTGAGGTTGCGGAAGGTGATTTTTTAGTCATCCGCGACACCGGGAGCTATACCTACAGCATGTGGTCGCGTTACAACAGCAGGCAAACCCCGAGAATTGTCGGCTATTATGAAGAGGGAGCCCGTTTTGAGATCCTCAGGGAACGGGAAACCCCGGAAGAGACAACAACCTTCTGGGAATAGGTTAAGAATTTTCAGGCTTTTGTTATCTTTGTGCACCTGACTGTAGCAAATCTGAACCGGATGGCAGCCTGTAATTTTCTGTTGTGCCGAATTGATTTACGACTTGCAAAAGACAGTCAGGTATATTTACGATTGACAAGATTTACGATTTACGAATGAAAACAAATGACGTAAGGATTCCGGATCAACGAATGTTAATTTCAAATTTAGGGTTGCAGGTTATTTTCAACACGAAAAAAATATTAGATCTTACCATAAGATGCTAACTGTTAATCCGAAATCAAACGTACAATCGTAAATAGAAAGTTTATTACATGGACAGACTAAATTTAACAGATATGGCAGATACAGTTTACGGTGTCGGATCCCGGGTCAAACATCCCCAGTTTGGTAAAGGGGTGATCATTCAGATCCATTCCGATGCCTATGAGATTACCTTTATCGATCACGGAACACGTCGGATCATGCGGGATTACGAAGGACTGGAGACCATCGAGGCGGTGGAAACCCCATCGGATCTTGCTACCTATGAAAAAATCGAGAAAAGCCTGATCCGCGTACTTCACCGCTTCAGCGACATCCAGGAGACCGTACCCCTGGGTTCCAAATGGACCGGAGGTAAAATAGTGCTTTATCCGAATGATCCGGGATTAAAGGAAAAGGAAGTCCCTATGGAGACTTTCTTTCACAAGATCGTGATGGTCCGCGACCGGCTCCGGGTTTTGGAACAGAAACTCAATACGAGCAACCTGACCGATGAAGAAAAAGTGGATATGCAGCAATACATCACACGGATTTACGGAAGCCTGACCACCTTCAATGTTCTTTTTAAAAATCGCGACGATCAATTCATTGGCGAAAAGATCAGTTGATTCTTAACCCTAATTTTCAACGATATGATCATTGTAACCGGAGCGGCAGGATTCATCGGGAGCTGCATGGTGAGTAAGCTCAACAACAAAGGGATCACCGACATCGTGCTGGTTGATGATTTCACCAGACAGGAAAAACTCCCCAACATTGCCCATAAAAGTTACCGGGAACTGGTCGACCGCAACGCTTTTTTCACCTGGTTCGCGGCGCACAAAGCGGATGTGGAGTTTATTTTTCATATCGGAGCCCGCACCGACACCACCGAATTCAATATGCAGGTGTTCAATACGCTGAACCTGGAATATTCGAAAACGGTCTGGGAGTTATGTACTGCATCGGGCATCCCGATGGTCTATGCTTCTTCGGCCGCTACGTATGGCGATGGTTCATTGGGATATGACGATACCGATCCGGAACTTTCTTTCCGCTTAAAACCGTTGAATCCTTACGGAATTTCCAAAAATGAATTTGATAAATGGGCGTTTCGACAGGAAAAAATACCTCCCCGTTGGTTCGGGTTGAAATTTTTTAATGTTTTCGGACCGAATGAATATCATAAAGGACGTATGGCCTCGGTGGTTTTTCATGCTTTCCGCCAGATCATAACGCCACCCGGCGGGAACAGTACGCTTCAGTCCGGGCAATCGAAAAGCAGCAAAGGATATTCACCGGTGACCCTCTTCCGGTCGCACAATCCTTTGTACCCCGACGGTGGTCAGCTCCGTGATTTCGTCTATGTTAAGGATGTAATCGATGTGATGTATTTTCTGATGGAACAAAGTCTGAGCAGCACCACCGGGGCTCCCGAATCGGGATTGTATAACCTGGGAACCGGTAAAGCCCGTACTTTCCTTGATCTGGTCCATGCAGTTTTCAATGCCCTGTCATTACCTGTCTCCATCAACTTTATCGATACCCCGGCCGACATTCGCGACAAATATCAGTATTTCACCCAGGCTGAAATGGGAAAACTGCACAGGGCAGGTTATTCGCGAACCTTTTATTCCCTTGAAGATGCTGTTGAAGAGTACATCCAGGGATACCTGAAAGACAACACCTGCTTTTAGAGGTTGTTTCACTTTTTTCCATTAATTCTTAACAAAGCATAGGCAATTATTGCGTAACTTTCTATTTTTGTAAATTACGTCTTGTCAAAATGTATTCAGACATCAATTTTTTCTTTTATAATCAATAACCATTCAGGAAATAAAACAAAGTCATGAAAAGATCTGTATTCTTTACCCTCGTTTGCCTTGTGATGATCCTTACGGGAATCCGTAACACAAGTATGGGACAGGTAATTCTGGAAGAAAACTTCACTTATGCCGTTGGTGAGTTGTTAACGGCTAACGGCTGGACCGCCCATTCAGGTGCCGGGACTAATGCCATAACGGTAACCGCGCCTTCAATCACCTACCCGGGATACCTCTCTTCCGGAATAGGTAATGAAGTCTCCCTGGTAGCATCGGGTGAGGATGATCACAAGACTTTCACTCCGCAGACCAGCGGATCGGTTTACGCGGCTTTTTTGGTACATATCACCAATGCCTCCACAACAGGCGACTATTTTTTCCACCTGGGGCAGACCACCATCGGATCGACCTTCAGGGGAAGGGTGTTCGTTCGAAAGGATGCCTCATCCAATCTCGCCTTCGGGATCTCATTCGCTACTACGACGGCCGCCTCTATTGCCTATTCAGGATACAACTATGCATTTAACACCACCTACCTGCTCGTGGTTAAATATACCATCGTCAGTGGCACCAGCAATGACATTGTCAGCATGTTCATCAACCCGGCGCTGGGTGGTTCTGAACCATTGCCGACCTTAACTGCAACAGATGTCACAACCGATCTCACAGAGGTCGGATCGGTTGCGCTGCGCCAGGGAACAACAGCCAACCTGACCAACCTGAAACTGGATGGGATACGCATCGGGTTGACCTGGGCCGATGTAGCAGGAGGAGGCGTCACCCCTCCCACCCTCCAGGCTTCCAACATTTCCTTCAACGGAATTACATCATCGGGGATGAACACAACGTGGAGCAATGGAGATGGCGCCAAACGGATCATGATCATGAATACTGCAAACAATTTCACCAACCCGGTCGATGGTACCGATCCGACAGCCAATCCGGTTTATTCCGGTTCGGGCGAACAGGTTATCTTTAACGGCAGTGGAAACTCCGTAGCGGTCAGCGGACTTTCTGCAAGCGTCACATACTGGTTCCGCGTGTACGAGTATAACGGCACGGGAACATCCACGAAATTCCTGACGACCACCGCCCTCCTGAACCCCAACAGCCAGGCAACATCTCCTGTGCTGACAACCCCGACCGTCACTTCGCCGACTTCAACCGGTATCACTGCGTTCAGCGCCATGTTAGGCGGTAACATCACAGATGACGGGGGATCGCCCATCACCGAGCGCGGAACGCTTTGGAAAACCACACCCGGGGTCGTTTATCCCGACAACAAAGTGGCGGAAGGTGGCACTGCGACCGGCATCTTCACCCATCTTCGCGGGTCTCTGCCGGCACAGACACAGATCTTTTTCAAGGCATATGCCAACAATGCCATCGGTACATCCACCAGCGCCGAAGCCTCATTTTACACCCTGTCGGATGAACCAACTACGCATGTCGGCGGATTTACCGCGGCACCCGGCGGGACAACGAGCATAAACCTGTCGTGGACCACAGCAGCTACCGGCGCAACCGGATATCTGGTACTTCAGAAAAACGGCAGCGTTCCCCCGTCGGGCACTCCCGTTAATGCGACAGGATATTCAATCGGTAACACCATCGGCGACGGCGTCGTTGCTGCCATAATCTCTCCTGCTTCAACGCTGAATGCCGTGATCCCGGGACTCTCGCCGGCCACCCAGTATTCCTACTCGATCATTCCCTTTGCGTGGGACGGTATCAATCCCGAGACTTACAACTATCACACGACTCCCGTCATTCCTTCAGCTTCAGCGACGACCAACGGAACGGGTCCTGCAACCTATACCTGGATCGGACCCGATAACGGAGACTGGAATACTGCCGCCAACTGGAATCCTTCAAGAACCACTCCCGCAGCCACCGATATCCTTCAATTCAACGACGGAGCCACGAAAACGGTGACCGGAGTCATTGCACAGACCATTGGTCAATTGCTGCTTTCAAACAATACCACCATCAATCTTCAGAGTTCTTCTGCCGCAACGCTGACCATCAGCGGCGTGGCAGGTACCGACCTGAGTGTTCCCTCTGGCTGTTCGCTGAACCTGAACGCCGTTAACGCAATCACGATCGCAATCGGAACAACGGCTACGGGAGAAGTTGCCGGTAACATGACCTTTTCCTCGACGGCTTCCACCGCGCACCGGTTAACCGCTGCTGATGCCGGTTCCCTCGTGTTCAGCGCGGGATCT
>JAQWBQ010000121.1 GCA_028706295.1 Bacteroidales bacterium | reverse complement strand
CAATGGATCACCTGATCAAATTTTACTTGCTGTTCCATAAATATTTTGTTTGCTGGAACAGCAAAAATAAATATTCATCCGCGGTTTGTATGTCTTGGCCTTATGGGTATTTCCATTGTCAATTTTCAATTGTCCATTGTCCATCGCCAGGCAGGAACGATCTCAATTTTTCGTCCGGCTTTTTCAATTATTTCTTCATGGTCCCAGGTAATGAGCAGAAGATCATTGCAATTGAGCTCGGCAGCCGTCTCGGTCAGGGCATCAATTTCCCGTTTCAGTGTCCTGCTGTTGTCCACGATCTGGCACACCTGGATTAATTGTTCAACCCGGTGACCTTTCCGGAGCACGAAGTCAACCTCTTTATCATTGCGGGTGCGATGGTAGAAGAGATCCAGCCGTGGGCGATAGTTCCTGCGCAAGAGTTCAACAAAGACAGCATTTTCGAGCAACCTGCCCGAATTGGGTGACAATTCAAAAGAGCGGGCTTTAATAAAACCATTGTCGATGATATAGGTTTTTACCGGTGATTTTTGCTGTGACTTTATCTTTGTTGCATATCTTGTCAGGTTTAAGAACAGGTATGGCTCTTCAAGATACGAAACGAATTTTTGAACAGTCGATACACTATTGAAATTTAAATCGTTTTTCAGTTGATTGCAGGAATAAAGGTTGGTGTAATTGACCAGCAAATAGTTGGATAAATCATATAGTTGCCTTGTTTGCCTGATACGAAACCGTTTCAGAATATCTTTAAGTAAAACGGAGTCGAAAAGTGATGAAAGGTAATTTTTGAGGATGCCGGGATTCAAAACTGTTTCAGGAAATCCGCCATTGTGCAGATAGCGGTCGAACAAATGAAGAATATTCCCACGATCACCCGGAGTAATGGCGGAGGCTGACCGGGGTATGGAAACCTTGTTATATTTCAGCGTTTCTCTGAAACTAAACGGTAAAACAGGCATCGACAGGTATCGTCCGGTCAGCGATGTAGCCAACTCATGCGACAGAAGCCTGGCATTTGACCCGGTTATTACGAGATTGAACCCGCGCCGGTATAATTTGTTCACCCATAATTCCCAACCGGCGAGATTTTGAATTTCATCCAGTAACAGGTACTTGAAATTTCCGTACACCTCACGCAACGCCTGAACGACATCATCTTCATTGAACTCCTTCAATAAAAGATCGTCATCGAAATTGAGATAGGCAAAAGGTTGTTCCTGCAATAACTGAAGCGCCATAACCGATTTGCCAGCTCTCCGCGGACCGGTAATCAACTTGATCAGTGATGAATTAAGCCATTCTGCTTTGACATCATCCTCAAGCCTTTCAACATAGGGCATGCTGAGGAGGGTATCCCGCTCTTCTTTTTGTTGATGGATGATGTTTTTAATCATAAATGTCATTATATTGAACAAAAATAACCTTTTTTATTCAATATGGAAAATCTATTGATCGGATAAGATCAAAATTGGGATTAGGAATCAGCGAATAGCGATTAGGGAAAAAATTCAAATCAATCATTCTGTCATTCAATCAATCAGTCATTCCTTCAATCGTAAATCATGTCAATCGTAAATTTTTCGTTTTACTTTCTTAGCGTCTCTCTTTTCAGTCGGGCCAGGTGTCCGCGTCCAAGGGCTTTGACTTCGCAGCCGAGTTCGAAATAGCGGCGGATCTGTGTATCGGTGAGGATTCCAAAGGCGTCGATGACGGCCAGCGGTCCGCCGGCCCAGGCCACGATGTCGTCGGGATTCAGGTTCCGGTACTGTTTGTGCGGCACGGCGAGGATCACCGCTTCGGCGCCTTTCAGGGAGGCAGCCAGGTCTTTTTCGACCCGCACCTCTTTCAGTTGTTCCTGGTTGTGGAAGAAGCGTTTCCACGAGTGGCCGGGCGCAGGGTAAGTATCCTGTTCCTCGAGTTCGTACCAGTGGTCCACATAGGGGTCGTGGACGCGGAGCTCGGCGCTCATCTCGGTGAGTTTGCGCACCACCAGTTCGCTGCCGCTGTAGCGGGTGTCGCCCACGTCCTGGCGGTAGCTGGCGCCGCAGAGCAGCACACTGGCCCCGGCGATGTAACGGCCCATGTTGCGCAGGGCGTCGCGCGTGAGTTCGGCCACATGGAGCGCGCGGGTGTCGTTGATGTCGATGGCCGTGGGGGTGATGCGGAAGATCTTGTCGCCGTCCTCGAAGCCGAGGATCTTCTCATAGGCCCAGTAGCCCAGTCCGCCGTCCTTGGGAAGGCAGTAGCCGCCGATTCCCGGTCCGGGGAAGATCATGTTGGAGTGGGTGGGACGCATTTTGATGGCGTCGATCACCTTGATGAGGTCCACGCCGTTGCGTTCGGCAAAGAGGCTCCACTCGTTGAGGTAGGCCAGGATGGTGGCGCGGTAGGAGTTCTCGACGATCTTGGTGGTCTCCGACTCGATGGGGCGGTCCATCACGGTGAGCGGGTAATCCTTCGTGTTCAGCACCTCGTGGAGGAATTTCTCCACCCGGGCGCGGGCCACGGGCTCGCATCCCGAGCAGACCCGCCAGAAATCGCGGATCGACGCCACGTATTGTTTTCCCGGCATCACGCGCTCGAAGGAGTGTGCCAGTAGAGGCACGTCTGTGACCTGCCTCTTTGCGAATTCCTTTTTCAGGATCGGCCACGCCACGAATTCGGTGGTGCCGGGGGCCACGGTGGTCTCGATAAGCACCAGGCAGCCGGGTTGGATCTTTTTGCCGATGGTGCGCATGGTATCTTCGAGGGCGGCCATGTCGGCGTCGCCGCTGCGCATGTTGCCCAGCTCTTTCTTGGCGAAGTCGCACTGCACGTCGACCACCACGCAGTCGGCGAACTGCAGGCAGTCGCTGTTGTAGGTGGCCACGAGTGTCCTGTCCTTCAGTACGCAGCGGTCGATGAGGAGGTCGACCTCAGGGTCTTCGGCCTTCACCGGCGACAGTCCCCGGTTGATCAGCGGGATCTTCCAGTAGCTGCGCGGGCTGGGGCGCTGGCAGCCGATGACGAACTTGCTGTTCTTACCGGATGCATCTTTGGTGTCGGCCACGATGGCCGCCATCACGGCGCCCACGAAGCCGAGGCCCATGACCACGACGATCTCTTTACCATCGGCCCGGGCTTCCGCCACGAGCGCTTCGATGCGTTTCAGTTCATTTTCATAGTCTGCTTTGGCAGGAAGGGCGAAGGATTCGCCGGAAGGGGAAAGGGAATGCATAGGGGGAAGGGGTTTCAGGGTTTCAGAGTTTCAGGGTTTCAGAGTTTCAGGGTTTCAGGGTTTCAGAGTTTTTTTAAGCCCTGGTGGGTTGTGGTTTTTATATATTTGATGAAATGGCTTAGTTTTCCGGATAGGTTTAGGCAGTCATTCAATATTTCATTGCATGTGGTTTCATTTAAATAACCAGAATCATAAGCCCTGTGAATTTGTGACCGGGTTTCACCCAGTGATCCTTTAGCGATATATAAAAAATTCAAGAATTCCTTTCTGCCATCCCGCTCAAATCCTTCAGCAATATTATCCATCACCGATCCCGATGATCCCAGTATCTGATTTTTTAAAGCAAAATCCTTTAATAACTCCGTCTGATTAACAAGTTTCCTGATCTTCTTGCAAAGTTCCCGGGCATCTGCCCACACCTCTAACTCTTCAAACCGCCTGACAGTCGCCATCTCTACAACTCTACAACTCTGAAACTCTGAAACCCTGAAACTCTGAAACCCTGAACCGCCGGGCACTTCGACAGGCTCAGTGCCCTGAAACTATTTTTTCCCCACCATAATCATTGCTCCCGTCGTAACTTTAGGGTATTTCCGGATTCCGAAGATTGTTCGGCCGGTTCCTTTCATCTGTCCATTTTTGAGAACCACGGTAACGCTGTTTTTATCTGCTTTGGGGCCGAAGCCGCCGGCATAGTGGAGAATGTACCAGCGGGCCGATTTTTTGCCCTGGTACACCAGTGTTACAGCGTTGTCGGGGCCGTTGGTCTGTTCGAGACCGGTAGCCTGACTGCGTATCGATACCGTGTTTTCCATCCGGTTGATGTTGATCACATCTCCTTCCATTACGACGGGGTCGAAGCGTATGTTGCCGCTTCTGCGCACCGCTTTCCGCACATCCATGGCAATGGAGCCGGTCGAATTTTTGGTGCGGAAGAGCCTGCTCCCGGTGGCATCGGCGCCATCCAGCAGTCCGCCGGCCATCTTTATGATTTCGCTGAGGCAGACCTGCCGCGAACCCAGCACATAAATTCCCGGGGAGGTTACTTCGCCCGAGATTTCCACGGTTCTGCCGGTGGTAAATCCCGGTGTCTGCCGTACCACGATCTGGTCGTACGGTTGAAGTTTGAAACCAACGGGGTTGGTGACCCGGTATGCCGAGTCAAGGGAAAGGGTGATCCTTTCGATGCGTGCGGGCTCGTCGGGAGAAAGGATGTTCCGAAATACCTCAACCCGGTCTAACACGGCTCCGACGGTGACGCCACCTGCCGTTGTGATCAGGTCGGCCACCTGGAGTAAAGGGTCATAGGTGAGTCCGCCTGCCTTTTTTACCGCTCCGTTAACGCGTACCTCTCCCACGTTTGTAAACAGGGTGTTGTCATACACGTTCAGCCGGTCGCCGGGTTGAAGCAGTGTTTCATCAGCTTTAGGCAGATCAACGCGTATATAGGTCACCTCGGAGGGATTAAGCTGGTTTTTCCTGAAAATATAGGCCACCGGGTAGGCGGTGTTTTTCAGTCCGCCGGCAATTTCAAGGGCTTGTTTCACGGTGATCCGGTCGCCCAGGGCGAGGGATTTCTGGAAGGGATCGCGTACGTCGCCGCTCACGGAAATGGCACCCAGGTCGCGGTAGGTGGCGAGCAGCGGGATGGTGACGCGGTCGCGCGGCTGTAAGTTAAAATCCTTCCCGCCGGCCTTCATCGATTGCCAGTCGAGGGTCAGTAATTCGACGGTTTCGTCGGGGCGGTACCGTTCGACGATCACCAGGTCTTTGCGCGCCTCTTTGGTGGGTTGTGCCTTGCCGAGCAGCGATCCGAGGGTGGGACTCTGTACCAGGTCGTACCGGCCGGGGTAGTAAACGCTTCCGACGACTTCGGCAAATTGTTCGATGGGCTTGCCGATGGAACGAACCCGCACGATGTCGCCATTCTGCAGGGGAACCTTCAGTTTCCCCGAGAGCACCTCCGCCAGGTTGTACTCCTGTAACCGGATCTCGTCGCCCTGGTAACGCTCGATCTGAACGAAGTCGGGGTAGGTGTTCACCCGGATCCCGCCGGCATACCGGATGAGGGTTTCAAGCGATTCGCCGGGCAGCATTTCATAGTACATGGGCCGTTTGACGGCTCCTTCGATGGATACGATGTTTTCGGCTACCGGTACGAAGAGGATGTCGTTCTGCTGAATGTCGAGGCCGAACTGGTACGAAGGGTTGCTCATGAAGGCATAGAGGTCGATGGTTTTCTTTTGTTTGCCGCGGATGAGCTGGATATTTCGTACGGATCCGATATCGGTGATCCCGCCGGCTGCCGAGATGGCGTTCAGCGCCGAGTTGAGGGCCGAAACGGTGAACCCACCGGTGATGCGTGTTTCGCCAAAAATATTGACCAGCACAGTCCGTGCGGTTGCCACGGTGAGCGAGAGCTGGTCGGCGCGAAAGGTGAAGAAGGTGGAGAGGCGGTTCACGAGCAGTTCGCGGGCCTGTGCGATCGACATCCCCTGCAGGAAGATCTTCGACATGCCTTCAGGCTGGATATATCCTTCATTGTTGATGCGCAACTGCAGATCGGTTTGCGATGCCCCGAAGATGGTGATCCGGATCTCATCGCCGGCGCCGAGAATATAGGTCTCGGGAGCCTGGGAACCATCGGTTTTGCGAAATACATCCAACGTCTGGTCGGTGAATACCGAATGTCCGTAAATCCGGATGCCACCCGACTTTGCCGCGGCATCTTTGATCACCCTTTGGGCTGCTTCCGCGGCCGCTTCCTGCGGCGTGGTGACCGGGATGGTCATCTCGGTGATCTTACCGCCTTCGGCCCCGGTTTTTAACGTATCCGACTTGCCGGGTTCAATCGGCACCCGGAGCTTGTTATTGGCCGTGTAGATCGTGTCCTTCCTTTCGAAAATATCATCAAGGGTCTGACCGAAGACCGGAATAACGAATAAGGTCAAAAGGAGGAGGGTGTAGAACTGTTTCATATTTTATGGAATTATGAAAAGCGTAAATCAGGAATTAGGTATTGGGA
>JAQWBQ010000120.1 GCA_028706295.1 Bacteroidales bacterium | reverse complement strand
CATCCCGTTGAAATAGCTGACCGGGATGTTGACGCTTGCTGTGGTAGTAATGACACAACCGGTCGAAAAATTCAGCGGTGTGTTTGCCGTTCCGTTATAGATGAAATTCAGGAGGATGGAATCGCCGGGTGACCCGATGTTGGCACCTGTAAGGCTTGTCCATGCCAGTGATAAGATTCCGTTGGCTGCGCCTCCCATGGTACCGGCAAGGTTCCCTTTCGGGGTTATATCCTGGAAAGTCAGCACCGATGGGTCGTATTGTATCTTTTGGGTCAGGGAACCGGCATTGGTTGTGAATACCGGATAATAGAGCGGGACCGACACCAGGGAACCGGAGGAAGCGGCAGTGGTTGTGCCGATCCGGGCCTGATTCGCCAGCGCCTGGTTCGGACTGACGCTGCCGTTGGTATAGGTCACCGAAACCGGAACGGGGGGGACTCCTGAGGCGACGGCACAATTAAAGAAGGTCAACGGGGTACTGGTCCCGTGGTATTGAAAATTGACCTGTAACAACATACCATTGGCCACGGTTATGGGCGACAGGGACGACCACACAATGCTGACGGTGGTGTCGGTGTGGCCGATCAGCGGCGAGAATCCCGGAAATAAATTGGTGACCCCTACATAACTAAGAACGCCTTTGGTGTGCTTGAACTTCAGGGTAATGGCCCCGACACTGCTGAAATTCGTCACCGTGACAGGCACCGAAACAAAGTCGCCCGGAATCCCCTGAACCGTGGCAACCGTTGCGGTCGCCGATTGCCCATAGGTCATTGCCCCGAAAAGCAAAACCATCATACTGATCAGTAAAAATTTCTTTTTCATACCTTCCTTATAAAAGTTAATTTATCAGAAAACCCGATAACACGGAATGGGATCCGATACTTCATGAACCACCGGGTACAAGGATTTTCCATTATGCATAACAAACTCATATAGAATTATTAAATCCTATTTTTGTAAGGATAATAACCTAACAAATTACCGATTAAAATCGCTTTATGAAGGTACTGAAAATTTTTTAAATTAAACCGTGCCCGGAAATTCCTTTTAACAATGTTTCTAACAATGAGAAATCATGGCTAAGAACCCCGGATGTGCCCTTGACCCAATTTCGCAACCGGGTAGCAGCGTATTATACCCACACCTGGATGCCGGACTATTCGCCTATCAAATTTTATGCACTTCGATTTAAATTTCATACCTACGAATAAGAGCTATGAAGCATTGTAAAAGCGGATGTTCAGTTATATGATCAATCAAATAAAAAAAAAGCCCTTGTAAGTTATTCTTTTACAAGAGCTTTTAAATTTCCCGTGACCCCGAAGGGACTCGAACCCCCAACCAACAGAACCGGAATCTGCCATTCTATCCAATTGAACTACGGGGCCAATGGTGCTGCAAAGGTACTACTTTTTTTTATTTATGTATGGAAAACCAGCGGACGAAGAGTGGACAAGAATTGACAATGGAAAATTGACAATGGACAATGGAAAACGGAAAATGGAAAATGGAAAACGATTTGAGGATTTGAGAATGTGAATATTTGCTAATTTGAGAACTTTGAACTTTGAGCTTTTTTCCCAAAAATGGCCAATGCCTAATGCCTGGTTTGATCTTTGAGCTTATAACTTTTTCAAAAAATGGCTAATGGCCAATCGCTAATGGCTGATCTGAATTTTGAATTCTTATCACCACTGCACCATGGCACCAGTGGAGTTGGAGGATTGGTTTTGTGGTTGGGGTTTATGATTTTTTAATATCTTTGGATGCATCAACAAAAAATTTTAAGACCATGTCTGAGAAAATTAAAGATAAAGTTGCACCGGGCGTCGCCACCGGAACCGCCGTGCAGGAAATTTTCAGGATCGCCAAAGCCAACCATTTTGCGATTCCAGCCGTCAATGTCGTGGGAACCGATTCGGTGAATGCCGTACTTGAAGCCGCTAAGGCTGTTAATTCGCCCGTCATCATCCAGTTTTCCAATGGCGGCGGCGTCTTTTTCGCCGGAAAATCGCTGAAAAATGAAAATGAACGGATCGCGATCAAGGGCAGTATCTCCGGAGCCCGTCATATCCATGAAGTTGCTGAACTCTACGGAATTCCTGTGATCATCCATACCGATCATGCCGCCAAGAAGCTCTTACCATGGATCGACGGATTGCTCGATGCAGGTGAAAAATTCTATGCAAAGTATGGTTACCCCCTCTTCAGCTCGCACATGCTGGACCTCTCAGAAGAACCCCTCGATGAAAATATCGAGATATGCAAGCGTTATCTCGAAAGGATGAGCAAAATGGGGATGACCCTCGAGATCGAACTGGGAGTTACCGGCGGTGAAGAAGATGGCATTGACAATACCGGTATCGACAGTTCCCGCCTGTACACCCAACCCGAACATGTGGCAAGGGCCTATGAAACGCTGATGCGTATCAGTCCGAATTTCACCATCGCTGCATCGTTTGGAAACGTTCATGGCGTCTATAAACCCGGTAATGTCAAACTTGAGCCGATCATTTTGCACAATTCCCAGGTATTCATCCGCGAGAAATATGGCACCTCCGAAAATCCCGTCAACTTCGTTTTCCATGGCGGATCGGGATCGGAACCCGAAAAGATTGCCGAAGCCATCCGTTACGGCGTTGTGAAGATGAACATCGATACCGACACCCAATGGGCATTTTGGGAAGGTATTCTCAATTTTTACCGGAAAAACCAGGGATACCTGCAAGGACAGATCGGCAACCCGGAAGGCGAAGACAAACCGAACAAAAAATATTACGATCCCCGCGTCTGGCTGCGTGAAGGTGAAAAATCCATGGTAGAACGGCTGAAGGTAGCCTTCAGCGATCTGAATTGTGTGGATAGATTCTAGAAAAGCGATTAGCGATTAGCGATTAGTTATCAGGGAATTAATAAAGTGTTAATCGCTATTCCCTATTCGCTATTCGCTATTCTTTATTCGCTAATCGCTGATCAGAATCCTGTTCCGCCTGCAAGGGTATCCTTCGGGTGGATGCTCAGTACCGGGATGGGTGAATGGTTCACGATCTGGTGGGCATAGGGTCCCAGAAAGATATTGACGGTGGTAGTCTCCTGTTCGGTCATGATGCCGATCAGGTTGGCGTCAATCTTTTTTGCATATTCAATGGTGGCATCGGAAATGCTTTCACAGTCGACATGTTCTACCAGATACTTCACCTGTTCCTCATCAAAATAGCGTGTCACCTGCGCTGCATACAGGTCAACGTTATGCCGGATGGCTTTGAGTTTTGAAGTGTAAAGCTTCAGTACACAGATTTCGGCATTATGCCGTTTGGCAAGATAACCGACGAAAGTAGCTTTCTGACGGGTCTCTTCAGCGCTGTCGATCGGTATGAGGATCTTTTTCAGGGGTCGCTGAATGTTGATACCGCCCCGGATGGTGATGACCGGACAATAACTGGCCGAAACGATCTTGTTGGCGTTGCTGCCGATCCAGAACTCTTCAAAACCCGATGCACCGTGGGTTCCGGTCACAATAAGCATGGCATTCAATGTTCTTGCCTCTGCGGTGACCTCCTTGTAAATCTTACCCTTACGAATTTTCCAGGTCATCTTCACATCGGGATGCTCAGGCTGATAACGCGCGACAAGGTCTTCAAAGGCACGTTCTACATCTTTATAGGTCTGCCGGGTTTTCTCGCCGAATTGTTCTTTTTCATTGGCAGTCTTTTCAACCCAGAGAAGGATCAGTTCACCTTCACAGTGCTCTGCAATCGATAATGCATGAAGAAATGCATTGATGGAGCATTCTGAGAAATCAATTGCTACTACAATTTTATTCATACTCAGGAATTTTAAGGATCTATTTTAGGTATATTTATCTGGTCAGTGATAATGAATGCGTTGGGGTAGTCGGGGGCCAACTCGTTCAAAAACCGCTGGGCGTCGAGACGGCTCCTGAAATCCCCGATCCGTACTTTGTAATTGGGTGATTTAAAAGTAAGGTAAACACCCATCTGCGGATAGCGTGCCGACAATTCATCCTGGGTCGCCTGGGCTTTTGTCTTGGAGTTGTTGCCGGAATCGGAAAAGACCTGAATGCGGAATCCGTCGATGGTCTTCAGGTTTTGATTAATTCGGATATGTTTTTCAACAAGCTGGTTAACCCGTTCATCCTGCACAATGCCCGGAGTGACAGCGGATGTATCGGCAGGCTGCGCCTTGGTTCCTGTGTTCTGTATAATAAACAGAATAAGGATCAGAATATGGGAGTGGATTGAAGTCATAACAGGTCACGACGGATTGACACTTTCATGGGGGTGTATGCTTAGTACCGGTATAGGTGATTGGTTCACGAGCTGCTGTGCCTGTGCGCCAAGCAGGATCTTAGCAGGGGTCTCCTGTTCGGTCATGATCGCGATCAGGTCGGCATCCACATTCAGGGAATAGGTAAGCAGCGCCTTGGTGAGATCATTTGAAACAATGCTGTCCTCAACCAGCCTGATGTCATGGCCCTGGAAGTACCTGAGCGCGGTTTGAGCTACCTTCTCGGTAAGCCGTTGAATCGATTTCAGATGGCTGTTGTGTGTCGTCACTACATGAACCTCCGACTTGAACAGGGTGGCAAGCCTGACAATGAAGGGGATTTTCTGCAGGGTCTCAGCCGATTGGTCCATCGGAACGATGATCCGGTCAATATTTTTACGGATCGGGAAATCGTGGCGGACCGTGATGACCGGACGGGAGGCGTAGGTTACGATCTTATAGGCATTGCTCCCGATCCAGTATTCCTCAAATCCTGAAATCCCGTGAGCTCCCGTGATGATGAGGTCAGCTTCGGTGATTTTGGCAAGGCTGTCCACCTCACGGTAAATCCTTCCTTTCTTCAGCCGGTACTCCATGGTTATCCCTTTGGTAAGCTTTTTATGGTACTGGTGGATCAGTTCATCGAACCGCTTTTTAGCCTCATTCCGGTTTTCATTGGTCGTATCGGGATACACCGACTCCTGTGAACTGATCTTATCGACCCAGATCAGGTTTATATCTGATTTCATCTTGTTCGCGATGGGTATCGCGTACTCCAGTGCATGTATGGAGGTATTGGAAAAATCGATGGCAACAATGATCGAAGACATGATGCGGGTGTTAAAATTAATAACGTAAAAATAAGGAAAATTATTTACAAAGGAAATTTATGGAAATAATTTACTTTTGCGAAGATGAATGAAATACTTGATCCGAGCGGAAACAGACTGGAGCCGGCCGACAGGGAGCTGGAAAAATCTTTGCGTCCTTCCGGCTTTGTTGAATTCGCGGGTCAGGAGGCCATCGTCGACAATCTCAAGATCTTCGTTCAGGCCGCAAAACTCCGGAGCGAGGCGCTCGATCACGTGTTGCTTCACGGTCCTCCGGGGTTGGGAAAAACCACCCTGGCCCATATAATCTCAAATGAACTGGGGGTTAACATCCGGGTGACCTCCGGACCGGTCCTCGATAAACCGGGCGATCTTGCCGGTTTGCTAACCGGGCTTGAAGAAAACGACGTCCTGTTCATCGACGAAATCCACAGGCTTTCTCCGGTTGTGGAGGAATATCTGTATTCGGCAATGGAAGATTACAAGATCGACATCATGATCGAAACAGGACCGAATGCCCGGAGCATCCAGATCAAGCTGAATCCCTTCACCCTCGTGGGAGCCACCACCCGTTCGGGACTGCTTACAGCCCCGCTGCGATCACGTTTCGGAATCAATTCCCGCCTGAATTACTACCATGCCGGAACCCTCGATCGGATCATCCGGCGTTCAGCCGAAATTTTAGGGGTACCGATCGACGCGGAAGCCACCTCGGAGATTGCCCGCCGCAGCAGGGGGACACCCCGCATCGCAAACCTTTTGCTGCGCCGTGTCAGGGATTTTGCACAAATCAAGGGAAATGGTTCCATCGATCTGAAGATCAGTCAGTATGCACTCTCGGCATTGAATGTCGATAAAAACGGTCTCGATGAAATGGACAACAAGATCCTGCGTACCATCATCGAAAAATTCAAAGGGGGACCCGTCGGAATCGGAACCATTGCCACGGCTGTTTCAGAAGACGGGGGTACCCTTGAAGAGGTTTACGAACCCTTTCTGATCCAGGAGGGATACCTCATGCGTACACCCCGGGGCCGTGAGGTTACAGAACTCGCGTACCGGCATCTCGGTAAAATCAAGCCGGGAAACCAGGATATGCTGTTTTAGTCCGGACGGACAAAGTATTGAGTGAATGAGTTTATACAAAATACTTTTACAATAATCGAAAGAAACAGGTAGCTTCGCTTTGATAACAAGTTCTTTGCAAAAATGCCCACAGTTTCTTTGGTGCTATAAGCCCGTGAATGAG
>JAQWBQ010000009.1 GCA_028706295.1 Bacteroidales bacterium | reverse complement strand
GCCATGGCCCGGGGAAAGGTGAATTTTTCGAAATGGGAAACTTATGATGCCGCGAAAAAAGTAAAGAAGGCCGGGGCAATCTGTGAAGAGCTCTCGGATGGTTCGATGCCTCCGAAAGGATGGAAGAAAAACAATCCTGATGATGTTCCGTCGCAGACTGAGGTAACCCGGGTATGTAATTGGGTAAAATCAATCAAATAAATCAACGGATGGTTGAAAAGGTGGTGGTGACAGGGATGGGAATGATTTCATCCCTGGGATTCACTTTGGAAAGTAACTGGAAGAACCTGGTCGAAGGGAGAAGCGGGGTTCATACAATCTCACGATTCGATGCCTCCTCTTTGGCGACCCGGATTGCGGCTGAAGTCTCTCCCGGGTTCGAGGAGTTTTCAAGGAATTACATAAAAAAAAGACAGGCAGGCCAGATGACGCGGGTTACAAGGATGTGTGTAACGGCCTCGAAAATGGCGGTTGAAGATGCATCTATCGACTTTGATGCAACCGACCGGCGGCGGTGTGCTGTAATCATGGGGGTAGTGAATACTGGAAATTCCAGTGTCGAAAAGGATACCACCCTCCAGAATTTCGTTTTCAAAAACATGTCCAACTCGATGGCTGCCTGGATTTCTATGGAATACCGGCTTAACGGGCCCAGTTTCTCGGTGAATACGGCATGTGCCTCATCCGCCTATGCACTGGCGCTTGGTTTTGATCTGATCAGCCAGGGGAAATGCGATATCGTGATATGCGGAGGGGCTGATTCCATTGTGAATCCGGAAGAGATCTCCGGTTTTAATGCGCTGTACGCGCTCTCTACTTCCAACGACCTGCCCGAACAGGCCAGCAAACCATTTTCCCGTGATCGCGACGGATTCGTGATCGGTGAAGGAGCCGGTGTTATCATCCTCGAATCATTTTCCCATGCAGTTGGCCGTGATGCAAAGATCCATGGTGAATTTGCCGGGTACGCCACTACCAGCGAGGGATACAATATCATGGCGCCCGCTGCCGACGGGGAAGGAATGGCCTATACCATGCGTGAGGCTATTGCTAACGCGGGAATTGAAGCAGGCGAAGTGGATTATATCAATGCCCATGGAACATCCACAGAATTGAATGACCGATATGAAACCTTTGCCATTAAAAAGGTATTCGGTGACCTTGCCTGTAAGATCCCCGTTTCTTCTTCCAAATCGATGATCGGTCACACGATCGGTGCAGCCGGGTCGATAGAAGCCATCATCACGGTCATGGCGCTCAGGGAAGGCATCCTTCCTCCCACCATCAATTACCGGTTGCCGGATCCCGACCTGGATCTCGACTATATCCCCAATATCGCCCGGGTCACTGAAGCCCGCGTTGCTCTTTCGAATTCCTTTGGATTCGGTGGGCACAACGCGACCCTCGTTTTTAGAAAACACCCTTCCTGAAATTCAAAAAAAAAAGTATTTTTGCACAAAAAGTTAGAACCATGGCCTTGATAACGGATAAGACCCGGGATGAAGTTCGGGAGATCGTGTTTGATTTTTTTGCAGAAGAGTGCGAGGTTGATAAACAAACGATCCATGATGGCACCAACATCATCAAAGACATCGATGGCGACTCCCTCATGTTCCTCGAATTGATTGAGATCTTCAAAAAAAAATACAACCTGGATATTGAGCTGAAAGTGATCGGAAAATACGCTGTCAAACACCCGGTGACCACTATTGGTCAACTGATTGATATGCAGATGCTGATCATTGAACACGAGAACCATTTACTCGAACTGGAACGATAACCAATTCCCTTATCTTGCAGGAAACCCCGATTATCTTTGTTTTTCCGGCTTCCCCAAACGAATTGACCGATCCTCCCGGGAAAAACATACCGGGTTTCGGGGATCATTTTCAAACCTTGCTCAACACGGCTTTAAAGTCAGGTCTAACCGGTTTGCCGCATAACTTCTTCACCGGGACATTCCTGACACAGGATGAACTCCTGACGCAATTTATAAGCTACATATACAGTTGTGCGGTTTCCGAAACGCTCCGGTCAAATAATTTCACACCGGTCGTATCTGCAGGCTACAGCATGGGAATTTACGCAGCGCTCTTTGATGCCGGATCGGTCACCTTTACCGACGGAATTGAACTGATCCGGTGTGCCTACCATTCGCTGGCGCCGGTAAGCAGGGACCCCGGTTCAGGAATGATCACAGTGATCGGGCTCAGTCGGGATGACCTCGGATACCTTATAAAACAACAAAAGCTCCGGTGCAGGATCATCAATGAAAATGCCCCCTTTTCATTTTCCCTCTCCGGCCGGTCATCCGACCTCCGCATCCTAGCAGATACGGCACGGAACGAAGGCGCCTTACACGTCAGATTCCTCGGGGTCAGCCTCCCCTATCACGCTGCATTTGCAGAAACCGGCGCCCGGAAATTTATGGAAGAAACCGCCGGTATCCCCTTCGTCAGACCTGCAAATCCCGTCATCTCCCTGATCGACCAGTCCCTGTTGACCGATCCGGAATCCATGCGGGCCGAAACGGTACGTAACCTTTTCACCCCGCTTAACTGGCATCATACCATGCTAAAAATACACGAATTGCACCCCGGCTGCAGGTTTGTCGAATGCGGCCTTCCTACCGGACTGCCAAAGAATGCGAAATTTGTAGCGGGTGACCTCAGGTTTTATTCTTTTCAGGATTTTTGCGGTAATGAATTGATGCTTTCCTGAACTCATCCGGCGCCAGGAAAACGGCGCATCGTCAGATTACATCAGTACCTTTTTTAATCAGCCACAGGGATCCCACCCGGGCATGAAACGCTTCATAGGGTAAGGCGGTTTTCATCACGGCATTGAAAAAATTGTACTTGCGGTAATCCGGATCAACGATCTGTTTCTTGACCTGATTGTAAAACACGGTTCCGGGCATGGGAGTCAGTATGGTGTATCCCGCGTAGACCACCCTGTTCCGGTCGGCATATTCGGCAAGCGCATCAAAATCTTTTTCTGTGTAGTCGGTCGGGATAACATAATTCCCCCGTACACTGATCCCGTTTTCCTCGAAGACCTTTACCGCCACCTGGTTGTCATAAGCCGGGGAGGCTTTGCGATATCTCTTCAACTCCTCATCCCTGAAGGATTCAAAACCACAAATAACGACCTTCAGACCGCCATGTGCCAGAATTTTTATGATATCAGGACGCCGCGCAGCCACATCAGCCCGGATGTCCATCACAAACTCCTTACGGATCCCCTCTGCTCCGATCCTGCGAAACAATTCGACCATGAATTCTTCGTCGACCACGGTGTTGGCATCGGCAAACCGTACAACTGGATACTCATCAAGGGTTTTCAGCTCGGCAATCAGGCTGTCGATGGTCCGCTGGTAGTATTTTCCGCGAAACTGAGTCCAAATTGAGCAAAAAGTACACTTATAGGGACATCCCAGCGAAGTAAAAAGATAGGTTGTAGGCCAGGGATTGTTTCCGACCCGGTAGGTATCGATCCACCGCTTCAGATGGGTGCGGTCGGGCATTAGATAGTCAGGACCGGCAGGGTCGACCGGACGAGGGATTCCTTTCGTCTTCCTCAATCCCTCCGGTGTGTTGATCAGTATCCCGGTAACCGTTTCCGGCGAACGCCCCGACTCCAATGCCCTTATCAATTCCCGGAAGATGTGGGCACTTTGACCGGGAATCGTGATGTCGACCGCAAGATCGGTAAAATCGCGCGGACACAGCGTGGCATGAAGCCCCCCGGCAACAGTCAGGATCCGGGGATCGCATCGTTTCACAATCCGGCAGATCTCAACGCTGGCATCAAATTCTGAGGTTATGGTGGTGACTCCGACTACTTCTGGTCTGTATTCCCGCACCAGGCGGGTGATTAACAGTTCCAGCGATAGATTTTCAGGAACCAGATCGTATTCTCCCTTGATATCGAACACCGTCACATCGTGATCCGCCACGGCTGCGGCCACGGTTAGTAATCCCAAGGGGGGACCGATCAGCTTCTTATGAATGAACCGTTTTGCCGCTTCGGGGGCGTATTTCAGGATGGCGTTCTCAGTGGATCGGGGTGGATTGACGAGGAGGATTTTCATAGATTCCGGACCTGGCTGCGAAAATAGCATTTTTAAGACAACCGGTCCGATCCTTCATCTACTACCTGTTGATTTTATTTTGTTATTTTTGCATAAAGGAATCTTTTATCCCGGGATCCACCCATCATGCACGCTTCTCAAAATGACTGATAATAAACTAATTAAGAAACGATTTTCGGATCTCAGGTGTTGCGTGATCATTCCGACTTTTAACAACGACCATGCTCTGGCCACCGTACTCGACGGGGTTTTACAATACCTGGATGATGTCATCGTGGTAAATGATGGTTGTACCGATCAGACCGAAACAATTCTCTCTGGTTATGAACAGATCCGGGTGATCCGGGTCCCTGACAACCGGGGCAAGGGATGGGCGTTGCGGCTTGGATTTGGCCTTGCATGCAGTATGGGATTCCGGTATGCAGTCACCATCGACAGCGACGGCCAGCACTTTGCCGATGACCTTCCTTTGTTTCTCGAGGTCATTGAACAGAATCCCGGTGCGTTGGTTCTCGGAGCCAGGAATATGACCCAGGAAGAGGTTCCGGGGAGTAGTAATTTCGGCCATAAGTTTTCAATTTTCTGGTTTCGGATCGAAACCGGTATAAATGTTCCCGACGTACAGACCGGATACCGTTTGTATCCGCTCGAATCCCTCGAAAAGATCACCCGGGTGGTTTCACGCAAGTACGAGTACGAAGTAGAAATTCTCGTCAGGCTGGCATGGATGGGAGTGAAAATCCTATCGGTTCCTGTCAGGGTCTATTACGCACCCAGGGAGCAACGGGTGACCCACTTCAGGAAAGTTCGCGATTTCACACGGGTAAGTATTGCCAACACCATTCTGGTTTTTGTCGCGTTGTTGTGGGTACGGCCATTCGCTTTTCTGAAATCACTCAGAAAAAAATCTTTCAGGGATCTCTTCACGGAATATATTGTGAACAGCGGCGACTCCAACCTGAATCTTGCCTTATCCGTCTCTCTGGGTCTTTTCATCGGTGTCATGCCGATATGGGGATGGCAGATGATGGCAGCCTTCGGCCTCGCCCAGGCTTTTAAGCTTAACAAATTTATTGCAGTCGCCGCCTCCAACATCAGCATTCCCCCCGTGCTGCCGCTGATCATCTTCCTGAGTTACATAGCCGGCGGATGGATCCTGGGACTGAATACATCAGCCATGGAATATGATTCCGGTATCGGATTACAATGGATCAAAGAGAACCTGATCCAGTACCTGATCGGAAGCCTGATCCTGGGCGTCGCACTGGTTCTCGTACTGGGACCTATAACCTATATTTTACTTACCCTGTTCCGTAAAAAGAATGTCTGATCTCCTCATTCAAATATTCCTGTTCTTCCGGAAAAAGAGGATCCTGTTTTACCTGTTGTTTACCGTTATCCTGGCGCTTATGGTGTGGTACGCGGCAGGGATCCGTTTCGAGGAGAATATTACCGGGACTATCTCAGCCGGTGATAAGCAGGATCAGACAGGATACGTCGTTTCACATCTCAGTCAGGCGGATAAGATCATCGTGGCCTTTTCCCTCACCGATTCCGCTTCCCCGCCTGATCCTGACCGGCTTATCCTGGCAGGAGAGGCCCTGACGGATTCATTAACCCATCGATTCGATTCCACCCTGGTCCGTTCGGTAATATTCAGGGCATCCGAAGCGAATGTCAGGTCAATGATGGAACTGGCCCTCCGGCACCTGCCAGGTTTCCTCGAGGACCGCGATTACTTCCGGATCGATTCGATGTTGTCGGACCGGGCTGTTGAGAAAGCGATGGCAGCCAATTTCAGGATCCTCTCCTCTCCTGCCAGCATGGTATTGAAAGAGCGGGTTTCTCGGGATCCCCTTGGAATTTCGAACCTGGCGCTGGTTAAACTTAAATCCCTGCAGGCGGGACCTAATTTCGATCTTTACGACGGCTGCGTGTTTACAAAAGACCGGCGACACCTGCTTGTGTTTATCAATCCTGCCAATCCGCCCAGTGAAACCTCGGTAAACGGACGGCTTATCGATGGTCTTGAGGAGATAACGAACGGCATCCGGGAGCGGGACGGGTCCATTAACATAACCGCTTTCGGTTCCGCTGTCATAGCGGTTGCCAATGCACGGCAACTGAAAACCGACATCATGGTCACGCTGATGCTTTCGTTCGGATTGATCTTTATCCTGGTCGGGTGGTATTTCAAAGATTTCCGTACCCGGTTGCTCGGTTTGCTTCCTGCCGTTTTCGGCGCCGGGCTGGCGCTGGCCCTTCTCTCACTTTTCCAGGGAACGATCTCTGCAATTTCACTGGGCATTGGAGCCGTTATCCTGGGCCTTATCGTCGATTATGCCATGTACTTTATGAACTGTTACCGGCAGTCGGGCGATATTCGTTCTACCATCCGCGATATGGCGCACGTAATTGTCATCTGTGCCGTGACCACCATCGGCGCCCTTTTATGCCTTACGTTTCTCGATTCAACCGTCCTGCGCGACCTGGGTTGGTTTGCCCTGCTGAGTGTGGCCGGGGCAGCCCTGTTTACCTTGTTGATCCTTCCCCAGTTCATTCACCTGGTCCCTTTAAAGCAGCCGGAAGCGAAGGGGAAAAATTTCATCGACCGGATGGGGGCTTACCCCTATCATCAAAATAAATGGCTCATAGGGGGACTTCTTATCGCTGCCGTTGTCAGTATTTTTTTCGCCCGCCATGCCGGTTTCGAAACCCGGATGAGTTCGATGAATTTTATGACCCCGGCTTTGAAAAAAGCCGAATCAGACCTTGACCGGATCACCAATTATAAACTGAAAAACATTTTCATGGTCGCTACCGGCGCAACGACAGAAGAGGCGCTGCGCAGGCATGACCGACTGAAGGCTGCCATACAGCAACTTTCAGGAGATTCCGTGATCAGGGAAATTTCAGATGCCGGACCGCTGCTGATCTCCGACTCCCTGCAGAAAATACGAATCGGGAAATGGAATTCGTTCTGGACAACAGAGAGAAAAAACAGTCTGAAAAAAACGATTGCCGCTGCCGCTGTTAAAGCTGGTTTTCGGAATGATGCATTTGTACCCTTCATAGAATATATCGATTCCGGGTTCACTACATTTGCTCCGGCATCCATGGATGCAGGAATCAAGACGATTCTGGGCGACTGGCTCAATGTTGAGACTGACCGGGTACTTGTACCGACCATTCTCAGGGTGAAGGAAACCGATCGGGAAAAGGTTTATCAGAATCTGAAGCCCGACGGGACTTTCGTGATGTTCGACCGGCAATCGCTGACCGAGAAAATGGTAGATGGAGTTAAAAGCGATTTCAACAGGCTGGTCACCTATTCCATGATCTTCGTCACTTTATTGCTCATCCTCTCATACGGAAGAGTGGGACTGGGATTGATGGCTGCATTGCCGATGTTCGGAAGTTGGTTGATCACCCTGGGTTTTATGGGGATTACGGGGAGCACCTTCAATATCTTCAACATTATCCTATCCTCCTTTATTTTCGGATTGGGTGTTGATCACAGCATCCTTATTATGCGAGGATTGCAAAGATCCCTGAAATATGGTGGCGACGAAATGGCTTCTTATAGGGTCTCGGTGATCCTCTCATCCGGCGCAACCCTTTTTGGCGCTGCCTCTATGTTTCTGGCCCGACATCCTGCGCTGCATTCCATTGCCCTGATCTCGTTGGTTGGCATGATCACCGTCGTGCTGATCTCCTTTACCATCGAACCATGGATCTTCAACAAGCTGATCCTTGAACGAAGCCGCCAGAATAAGTTCCCCGTCACGGTCCGCGTCTTTATCAAAACCATAGTCACCTGGGGAAACATTGTGCTGATCGCCATCGTGATGATGATCATCGGTACCATAATCAGGTTTTTACTCCCGGTTTCCGGAAAAATAAAGGAACGCCTCTTCCACAACCTTTTTTCGGCATTGACAAGAGCCTATATTGCTTTTACTTTTGCCTTCGACCGGAAACTGATCAATGAACCGGGTGAAAGGTTTGACAAACCGGCCATCATCATCGCCAATCATCAAAGCCTGATCGAAACCCCGGCATTTTTACGGCTCCATCCCCGGATGATCATTCTCACCACAAGGTGGGTCTGGCAATCTCCGGTTTTCGGGCCGATCGCGCGGCTCGCTTCCTTTTTCAATGTGGACAATGGGATTGATAACATCGTGGAACCACTTCGGAAGAAAGTCGGGGAAGGATTTTCGTTGCTGGTCTTTCCGGAGGGACATCGCTCCCGTGATCAGCGGATACAACGGTTTCACAGAGGGGCTTTCTACCTGGCCGAAAAACTTCAGATCGATATCCTGCCCATACTGGTTTTCGGTTCCGGCGATTTCCTTCCCAAGGGTCAGTTTTGGGGCCGTCCGAACAGTCTGAGGATGAAGATCCTGAACCGGGTTCCGTACGATGATCCATCATTCGGAACAGATTACCGTGAACGGGCAAGGAACTTCAGGCAGTTTTTTATCCGGCATTTTAAGGCATTCAGGGCTGAAGAAGGTGATGCCCATTATTACCGGCGAACCGTTGCCCTTAATTATACCCTTAAAGGTCCGGTGTTGGAGTGGTACACCAAAACAAAACTCCGGCTTGAAGGAAATTATGAACAGTACAACCGGCTGTTGCCCCGCGAAGGCCGGATTTATGACCTGGGTTGCGGATATGGATATATCGCTTACATGCTGATGATGACAGGTCCTGAAAGAACCATTACGGGCGTGGATTATGACCCGGAAAAGATTGCCGTGGCGTCAAACAACTTCAGCAAAAATGAACGGATCTCATTCCACTGTGCCGATGTTACGGAATTTGATATTGTCCCTGCTGATGGATTTATACTAAGTGATGTACTTCATTATATGATCCCCGAAAAACAGGATGAACTGCTTAGAAAATGCCTGATAAATCTGAATCCGGGAGGAATAATTCTGATAAGAGAGGCCGACGCCGACCTTAAAAAGAGGCATGAAAGATCAAAACTGACAGAATTTTTTTCAACCCGTACCGGATTCAACCTGACGCCTACTGCCGACAAGGTTCTTTATTTCACTACCGCAAACCGGATCGACGCCATTGCACGGGAATTCGGTTTGAAACTCCAGGTCGTGGATTCCAAACACATAACCTCCAACAAACTGTTCCTGATCAGAAAGTGATTGCTAACCCTCGCGGGTAGTCTCAACCGGCGTCTCCTCTTTTGGCGGAGCCTGCGATTTGCCTGATTTATTGCCAAAACTGACCCTGATGAAACCGAATGCGCCCGAAACGGTGGCATCATTCTTCTTGAACAGGGAGATCATATCGCGAAGGGCAAATCCAAGCTGCCAGGTCGAATTTTCATTGCGAACCGGGAAGAATGAGACACCAAAAGGCAGGTTGGTACCGACTTTCCCACCGGAAACCACGCCCATGGATAATTGAACCCATTTTGCAGGGTCATAATGACACCCGATACCGCCAATGATCTTTTCATAGGTTCCGGGTACATTTTTTTCGAGGGGTACATAAAGATCTCCTCCGATCTCAATTTTCGGGTTAAACCTGAAGCTGGCCCCTCCCCTGAAGTGCATGGGAAGATTCACCTTCTTTTTTTCAACACCGGTCCATAAATTCGGATCATTAGGCGCATTGTCGGTCTGGATCAGTTCACCCTGTTCAAAGATGTTGTAGTTGCGCATTCCTGAAGTCTCAATTTTCCAGACAGATGTGTTGTTTCCGTTATAAACATTCCCGTTCCAGTTAATAAATCCTATGTCGTTCAGGGCCAATGCTATTTTCAGCTTTTCCTTGATCAGGAAAGTAAATCCGATATCGAACCCGATCCCGTCGCCAACCCGTTTCAGGCCGTTACCACTAACCTGTGATGGCGTCGGCGTATCGTAATCCACATCGAATAGCGGGCTTAATGCAGTATATGCCTTCAGATCGGTACCCTTCTGAATGTATTGATAACTCCCGTAACCTGCCAGGTACTTGATTCCGATCCCGCCATACCATTTGAAATTTTCTTTATCGATAATGATCCTGCCGTACCCGAAATTATATTCACGGTACCACAGAAAATGCAGGTAGGATCCGTTATATACATCATTCGCCCACCTCGGATTCGTACTGTAACCGATGGTATCGCCTGTCGATACCGATAAACTGTCGAAATAAGGATCGTTATACCCCAGGAACAGAAAGTCGGCCGCCTTGTCGTTTAATACGGTGTTCCATAAGGCCCTGTCCCTGATGCTGATGGCAAATCCGCCTGCCTTCTCATGCTGAAAAGAAAATCCAAACCAGGTAATTGCTGCCTGAGCCCACAACAGGCTGTTGGTAAAATCCTTGGCAGCCTGCTGCCGTTCGGCCATTGTAAGATGATCTTCATTGCTGAAGAGGTCGTTAAGTACCTGCTTTTTGGTCAGTGGCTCCGAATATATTGACATTCCCGTTTCAAGAAATCCAATGTTGAACCGGTGATCATCCCAGGTCCATCCCAGGTTGGCGGGATTGATTCCCAGACACTGATAATCGGTCAGAAATGTGGTCGAATATCCGCCACCGGTGGCATTGAATGAACTGATCTCAAGCTGGCTGAATGCTGAGAAGCCCGCCAGCAACAACATGAAGGTTAAAATCGTTTGTTTTCTCATGACGGTTTGTTTTAATGGGGTTTCAAATATATGAAATGAAAAAACGAAAAACAAATCAGTAACATATGAACCTGCCTTTAAAGCCATTTTCTCAATGACTGTTTCTGTGAACTCCGGGCAGAATCTGTTCAAAGTATCCGCTTCACGCGACTTTTCATAACTTTGCCGGTCAATCACTATTTTCACTTCCCGGATGAAACAAAACAAAGTCATCATCATTGGTTCCGGATTAAGCGGCCTGCTGAATGGCAGCATCTTAAGCCGGGAAGGCTTTGAAGTGACGATCCTGGAAAAGGAGCCCGAACCGGGAGGAAATTTAAAGACCTTCAGATACAAGAACCACGAATTCGAGACCGGGGTTCATTATGCCGGCTCACTCGGACCCGGACAGGTTTTAAACCGATACTGGAAATATTTCGGCCTCAGCGACCGGATCCGTGTAAGCAGGCTTGATCCGAACGGTTTTGATCACATTCTGATCGGAACAGAAGAATTTCAACACGCACAAGGTCTTGACAATTTTTCGGCCACCCTCGAACCTCTTTTCAGGAATGCCACAAAAGGACTGGACCAATATGTGTGTACTCTCCGGGAAATTGCCTCAGCTTTCCCCTTATATAACCTTGAATTGCCTGCCGGTCACCGGGAAATTCAGTATTCCGCTCAAAGTGCGCGTTTGTTTTTCACCGGACTCGATGAATGGAAATCCTTACATGACCCATTTGTAAGCATGGGTTCGGTACTTGCCGGGAACAACTTTCTGTACGCCGGATCTCCCGTGACACCGCTGCATGTTTCATCCCTGATCCACCACTCCTTTATTTCGGGAGCGTACCGGTTCATCGGGGGCAGCGGGCAGATCGCAACCATCCTGGCCGATCAGGTCCGGTTGAACGGGGCGAAAATCATCACCTCCAGCGGGGTCGTTTCCATCGATTACCACGATGGAAACTTCCAGGTTAAAACAGTCAGCGGAGAGATCTTCCGGGCCCCGTTACTGGTATCTTCCCTGCACCCGGCCGTGACGCTTTCCATGCTGAATCCGCTGTTATTACGGCGTTCGTACCGGCAAAGGATCGGATCGCTCGCCGGTACAGTCTCCTCCTTCATACTTTTTCTGACTATGAAACCCGGGGCTTTCCCCTATTTCAATTATAACGTGTATTACCACAAAAACGCGAATGTGTGGACTGAATCGGGACTCACGGGCGACGCGTGGCCGGCAATGTACCTGCTCTCCATGGGGTGTAACGGAAACGATCAGAAATTTGCAGATGTCGTGACCCTGATGACCTATATGAAATTTGAAGAAGTGAAGAAATGGGAATATACCGGTTCCGGGAAGCGGGGCAGCGAATACCTCGACTTCAAAAACGACCGGGCTCTGCGATTACTTGACCTGGCCGGTAAACAATTTCCCGGACTGATCCATGCCATTGATCACATCACCATTTCAACCCCTCTGACTTACCGCGATTACACAGGGATACCGGAAGGTTCTCTATACGGTATCGCGAAAGATTTTACCCGGCCTGAGCTTACCACACTGACGGCCCGAACCAAAGTGCCCGGACTCTATTTTACGGGGCAGAATACCAACCTGCACGGTTTACTGGGAGTCACCATCGGCTCCGTGCTGACATCAGGCGAGATCATCGGCCTGGATCATCTTCTCGGGAAAATTAAAAATTGTTGAAATGAAAAGAAGATGGACTTACCGGCTTCTGGTCATCACCGGCATCCTGATTCTGTTAGTGCTGGCTCTGGTACTGACCTTCAACCTGGTTACCTGGATTGATTACCCGGTGCCTCAGGATGAAAGAGCCCTTCAACTGAAGGTTGAAAATCCAGAACCCGATTTCTTCACTATCGGACCGAACTGGCTGAAGAAAAGCGAGTCGGGTCTTTGGGAAATGTATATCGAAGGAAAACCATTTGACCGGGGTGTAATCAATGGAAAGCTGTCAAGGCACCTTATCGAATTCCAGGAACAGGCCTTTATCGACCGCATACGCCAGATCATCCCTTCGGATGCATACCTCCGGTTCCTGAAATATGCCATATACTGGTTCAACCGCGATCTGGATCAGCACATTCCCAAAGAGTTCAGACTCGAAATTTTCGGGATCTCTTTCGCTGCATCCGATCGGTTTTCCTTTATCGGTAACGCGTATCAGCGCATATTGAACTACCATTCCGCGCATGATATCGGTCACGCCCTGCAGGACCTGAGCATGGTCGGGTGTACCAGCTTCAGTGTCCGGAATGGAATGTCATCGGCGCAATCCCTTTTAATCGGTCGAAATTTTGATTTCTATTCCGGGGATGACTTCGCGAAAAACAAAATCATCCTGTTTGAAAAGCCTGACAACGGTCACGCCTTTATGATGATCACCTGGGGGGGAATGGTCGGCGCGGTATCCGGGATGAACGAGCAGGGACTTACGGTTACCATCAATGCAGCAAAATCTAAGATCCCCGGATCAGCCCGCACCCCGATCTCAATCCTTGCCCGTGAAATACTTCAATATGCTTCCACTATCCGCGAAGCCTATGCCATTGCCTCAAAACGGGAAATCTTTGTCTCTGAATCAATCCTGGTGGGATCAGACAAAGACAACGCCACGGCGATCATCGAGAAATCGCCCGACAAAATGGCCCTGGTGATGACCCAAAACGATTATATCACATGCACAAACCACTTTCAATCAAAAATTTATGCAAACGATCCCCGTGCAGCTCAGGACCGGCGGGAAAGCCCTTCCCTGTACCGGCAACGCAGGCTGGTTCAGCTGATCAACGACCATTCACCGCTGACCGTGGAAGAGATGGCCTTGATATTGCGCGACCGGCAGGGACTTAATGGGAAGGAAATCGGCATGGGCAACGAAAAAGCCGTGAACCAACTGATCGCGCATCATTCTGTCATTTTTATGCCCCGGCAGCGATTGGTCTGGGTTAGCACTCAACCCTGGCAACTTGGATCATATGTATGTTATGACCTGTATAAAATTTTTCATAAATTTGCAGGCCTGCAGCACAAGATTGAAATTACTGAGACGGACCTGAACATCGCTCCTGACCCCTTTCTTGAATCCGGTGAATACCATCGTTTCGTGAGGTTTCTGGAAATACGGAACAGGATCAGATCAGCGCTCCGTTCCGGCAATGTCGATCTTATGACCCGTTCTTTTATGGATCAGTTCCGGGCGACCAACCCGCTCAGTTTCGAGGTTTATGAACTGGCCGGTGATATCTTTTATAAAAAAAACCGGTGGAATGATGCATGTCATGAATACCGGCATGCATTGAGACTCGAAATACCGCGGTGGCAGGAAAAAGAGAGGATCATTAAAAAGCTGGCAGATTGTGAGATCAAGGAATCTTGTAAATAAAAAATGTTGTTACTGATCTGTTCAGATTGAAACCAGGTTGGTTTATTCCGCCCCGGAAGCTGTTTTTGAATAGATGAATAATCAATGAGGATGCTCAAATCGACAAAAATGAATTAATATGAAATTTAAATTAATATATCCACGCTGGGAAAAACTTGAAGGACAAACCATCTTTAACCTTCCGCCGCATGGTCCGGTTGTAATGGCAGCTGACCTTCCCGACGATGTCGAAGTAGATTTTACAGATGAAAACGTCGAAGCGCTCGTTATTGACGACAGCCCTGATTTTGTAGGCATCTCGATGATGCTCACCACCCAGGTCAGGCGGGGATGGGAGATAGCCGGCCAGTACAGGAAACTTGGTAAAAAGGTAATTTTTGGCGGTATATCAACCATGTTGCACGCGGAGGAAACGATGCAATACGCCGACTCGGTTTTCCTTGGAGAGGTGGAGGGTCGTCTCAGTCAGGTTTTCAAGGATTTTCACGATAACAATCTGAAGAAAGTCTACAATTTTATGAACAAGCCGCCCGAAATGAACCTCATCGGGCCGGCCCGCCGCGACATTCTTAAAAAAGATCTCTACTATCACAAAGGCTTCCGCATGGTCGACCTCTTCCACGCCTCCCGGGGGTGTATCTACGATTGCTACCCCTGCGCCGTGCGCTACCTCGGCGGTCGCGGGTTCCGGCCCCGTCCGATCGACCGGGTCGTTGAAGAACTTGCCCAGATGGACAATAACCGGCTCTTCATCGTGGATAATTCGCTGGCGCTCGATACCCAATGGGAAAAAGAACTTTTCAAAGCCATGATCCCGCTCAAGAAAAAATGGGTCAGCCATACCATCGAAGATAAAGACGAAGTGCTTGACCTTGCGGCACAAGCGGGCGCATGGTATGTGTATCAGGCTGTTTTCGACACTTCCGATTATATCCGGAACCGGATCAAACAATACCACGATTACGGCATTGCCGTGGAAGGCACCATCCTTCTCGGGCTGGATAACCAGACTGAGGACGACATCAAAAGACTCATCGATTTCCTCCTCGAGATCGATCTTGACCTTGCCGAATTCACGGTACTGGCCCCGTTCCCCCACACAAAAGCCTACAGCGACCTGATTAAGCAGGGACGGATTTTCGATACCGACTGGAATCATTACAATGCCGGAAAGGTGGTGTACCACCCAAAACATATGTCGGCCGAACGGCTTGCCGAACTCTATCAGTACGCATGGGATACTTTTTATAAGGATGAACCCCAGACCATGAAAATGTTCAACCTGATTAACCGGGTGGTCTCACGCGAAATTGCCGACGGAACCTTCACACCCCGACGCCGTGACATCGCCGATCTGAGCTTCGGTAAAAAAGTGCCTAAAGTTGCATAAATCAATTTTAACTATCTTATTGATTCGAAATGGAGATTCATCCTTCCCTCAACAAATACATGGATTGCTACTATGACTTCCTGGGCCAATGGGACAGCCCTTCACGCTGCGGATTGAAGATTATCAAAAGGAAAGATGGAAAAACCCTTGCCATTGCCACCGAAATATACCGCCTCAATCCGGGAACTCCCGTCACTGAATGGTGCGCCCCGCTTGCAACACAGATCATGAAGGAGCAAAACTGCACACCCGGCCGGTTTATCTTCGTTGAGCATACACCCGATATGGGCAGTAAACTCGATTTTTATGATGAAACCTTTGACCTGGTATCATTTCAGGTTGCCGATGGTAAACTCACCAACCCCCAGTGGAAAAGACTCAGCACTGCTGAAGTTGATGACTTGATGGCCGGATGATTTGGTACAGCGCCTGTATCGGGTTCCTGACGGCTTTTTGATCCACGCGTTAACTGGCAATCCATACCGGTTGCAGGGATTTGAAAAAAATCTGTAACCTTGCAATCCGTTATGAGATGCAGCCTGCTGAAATATCAATTCCGGATTTTGCCCTTCAGGGCCACGTTTTTCCAGTTTTTGCTCCTGATCCTGCTTTGTTCCTGGTCTTCTCGTGAACTGAACGGTCAGCAGGTGCTCCGGTCCGCAATTGCCGGGACGGTTCTCGACAATCAAACCCTTAAACCTTTACCAGGAGCAACGGTCATCATCACGGATTCCGATCCTTTGATCGGCACTACCACAGATACCCTGGGCAAATTCCGCATTCAGCGCCTGAAAATCGGACAATACCGGTTGAAAATCTCCTTTGTGGGCTATGCCACTACGATAACAGAACCGCTCATTGTTACGACCGGGAAAGAGACCTCGCTGACGGTGTACCTGGAAGAGCGGCCACAGCACGCACCGGAGGTTGAAATCAGGGCTGACTATCAAAAAAATGAATCCATCAATAAAATGGCGACCGTCAGCATCCGGTCGTTCAGTGTCGATGAGACATTCCGATATGCAGGAAGCTACAACGACCCCGCCCGGATGGTCGCCAACTTTGCCGGGGTTACCAGCGGCATCGACAACCGGAATGACATCATCGTCAGGGGCAACTCACCGGCAGGGCTGCAATGGCGCATCGATGATATGGAGATCCCAAATCCCAACCATTTCGCGGCAGTCGGAACCACCGGGGGGCCTGTGACCATCCTCAACAACAACCTGATCACCAATTCCGATTTCCTCACGGGAGCTTTTCCGGCTCAGTACGGCAATACACTCGCAGGGATCTTCGACCTCAGGATGCGGAACGGGAACACCGAAAAACGACGGTACTGGTTCGAAATCGGCTGGAACGGCCTGGAATTCGGCGCCGAAGGACCCATTTCGAAATCGAATGGCTCATCGTACCTCGTGGCATACCGGTATTCTCCCCTTCAATTCCTGAGCTTGTTCGGTATCAATACCGGAATCATCCCGAAATATCAGGATCTTAACCTGAAAGTCACCATCCCGACCCGGAAAGCCGGCACCTTTACCCTGACCGGTATCGGCGGACTGAGCGCCATAAATCTCTTCGACAGCGATAAAGATCCCGGCGACTGGCTCTTCCCCGATTATGGAGAGGATCTTTCGAATGGTTCCGATATCGGGGTTCTCGGAATTTCCCATCAAATCCTTCTGAAAAAAGAGATACTTTGGAAAAACATATTGTACCTGGTCGCTTCAGAAACCCGGACAAAGATCGATACCTTCTCAAATGTTCAGCAAACCCCTTCGCCCTGGGCCGGCGAACGTTCCACCGAATTTAAATACTCATTTTCCTCGCAGATCACCCGGAAATTCTCAGCCGCGAATGTCCTGAACAGCGGATTATCGCTCGATTTCTTTCAGATGTCGTTCGCCGATAGCGCCATGTCGAAGGGCAGGTTTGTGGTCCATACCCGGTCGGATGAATTCATGTCGATGTTACGCGGGTTTTCGCAGTGGCACCATCGCGCAAGCGAACGGTTTTCGGCCACCCTTGGACTTTACGGTGCCTGGCTGTCGCTGAACAACTCCTGGAGCATTGAGCCGCGATTCGGGTTTGAATGGGATATCGCCGAAAAACATGCCCTTGACTTCGGAGCCGGACTTTACAGCCAATTGCAACCCCGTGTGATCTATTTTATTTTAAGTCCTTTGAGCGACGGAACGACCTTTCAACCAAATCTTAACCTGGATTTTTCACGGAGCGCTCAATGCGCCCTGGGATATAACTACCTGATCAATAAAGACCTCAGGTTCAGAACCGAATTGTACTACCAGTATTTGTACGATATCCCGGTAAAAGAATCCATTCCCTCTTATGCACTCAGCAACCAGGGTCATGATTTTTTCATCGACCGGCAATATGCCGACAGCCTGGTAAATCAGGGCACCGGCCATAATTATGGCATCGAGTTCACCTTCGAACATTTCTTCAGGAAGAATTACTATTTCCTTATAACTGCCTCGCTGTTCAACTCCGGATACCTTGGTTCGGATGGTGCATCAAGATCATCGGCATTCAACGTAAACTACGCGCTGAATGCCGCGGGCGGATATGAATTCGTGATGGGAAAACGAAAATGGGGAGTCATGTCGTTCGGACTTCGGGCTACCTGGACCGGCGGAAGTCCTTATGTGCCCTATGATGTAGAGGCCACAACAGCCACCGGCGGAGCGGTTTACGACTGGCAACAGGCTTATATTCCGCGGTATCCCGAATATAAAAGGATCGCTTTCAGGTTCGGAATCCGCAGAAACCTGCCCGGGTACAACATCGAATTTTCCGTAGACCTTCAATATCGTACCGCCTTCACCAACATCTCCATGCAACGGATCGACCCGAAAACCGGAGAGATCAGGGATTTTTTCAACATGGTCTTTTTCCCTATGGGAACCTGGAGAATCCAGTTTTAGATAATAATCTGTACCTTTGCATTTCCTTAGCCCCTTTAATGAATAAAATAAACCCGCATTCATTCCATATCCCCGTACTTGGGATTGGATATTCCATAGATACACCGGTAAAAGTTGCTCATCTGGGTATTTCATCCGTGATTTCATTGTTGGATGATATGTTAATGGAAAAACTCAGAGCGTTTTACAGCAAAAAATTTGACTTGCCATTTCAGGCAATCTCAAAAAAAATCGATGATTTCAGGGCAAAGCGGATCACGGCCTATCTCAATATGGTCAATAAAATCGCCCATGATAAATTTGAAGAACTGAAAACCACCTGCGATCAGAAGAGCAGTGAATTTTCGAAATATATTGACCTTCTTCAGGATTCTTCAGCCCTTAAACAGAAATTCGAACAATTCAAACAGGATTGGGATAACCTCGATTTAAAAGATTGGATCCATGAAAATCTTTCCATGGGCAGCATCGATGTGAATATCATGACCAAAGTGGATAAAGAAAACTATAAGGATCATGTAAAACTTCCGGCTAAATACAATGACGGACATGCTGCCTTGCGTGGATTCGTGAACAGCGACCTGAATTCATCTGTTGTATTATCGGCCGGGATGAGTCCCCGCTTATACAATTACCTGGAGACCTTTGATGACTTCTATCCGGATACGAATTTCACCCTGAAGAAAAAAATAACCCTTAAAGTGAGTGACCACCGGTCGGCGCTGATCCAGGGAAAATACCTCGCGAAAAAGGGCCTGTGGGTTTCTGAATACCGCATCGAATCAGGTTTAAACTGCGGAGGGCATGCCTTTCCGACGAACGGTTTCCTCCTTGGACCGGTACTCGAAGAGATCAACCGTAACCGTGAGGACCTCATCTACCAAACTTTTGAACTGCTTAAGGTTGCCCTGAAAGCAAAAAACCGACCTTGCCCCGAAAACGCGCTTGAAATTAAAATCACTGCACAAGGCGGCGTTGGTACATTTGAAGAACACCAGTTCCTGGCTGATCAGTACCAGATCGATTCCGTGGGCTGGGGAACACCCTTCCTGTTGGTTCCCGAAGTGGTCAACGTGGATGAGCAAACCCTTGATCTGCTTTGCAAAGCCAGGGAAGAGTATCTGTTTATCAGTGATATCAGCCCGCTGGGTGTGCCATTCAATAATCTGAAAGGCAATACCAAAGATAAAGAGAAAGAGACCTATATCCATCAAAATACACCTGGAAATCCATGTCATAAAAAATATGCCGCCCTCAATAATGAATTCGGAGAACCTACGCTCTGCACCGCATCACGGAAATATCAAAAACTTAAAATTGAGGAATTAAAAGCCAGTGGTCTCCCCGATGATGAATTTCAGGCCGAATACCGTAAAATAGTCAATAAATCCTGTATCTGCGTCGGCTTAGGCACCTCAGCCCTTCTGGTGAATGAACTGGATACCAGCGTTGAAAAGAAAGGTGTTTCAATATGTCCGGGACCTAATATGGCCTATTTTTCAGAGGTGATGACACTTAAGGAAATGGTGGATCATATCTACGGTAAAATAAACATCATCAGCCGCAATGACAGGCCTAACATGTTCATTAAGGAACTGACGATCTATATTGATTATCTCAGGAAGAAAATGAATGAGACCTCTCTTCCCTGGACGAAAAAACAACAGGAGTACTTCGCTGATTTCAGGGATAACCTCTGCAACGGTATTCAATACTACAAAGAGCTGTTTTCGCAAGTGAAAACAACCTTGTTCGATAAAAAGAAAAAACTGATCTCGGATTTGGAAGTATGTGAACTTGAATTAAAAAAACTTCCGCTTCATCAGAACGAAGAAGTATTGGCATGATTCTTCCTCCCACCTGGCTCATTAATGCCATCAATAGATTCCGCACCTTTTTAATCAGGCTTAACCGCCGGACCTTTCCCGGTAGTGTGGTCCTCTATGAACAATTTCAGAACTTCTGGGTACTTCCCTGCCTTTATATTGCCGCGAAGCTTAATATTGCCAGGCATCTGGAGGAAAAACCCCGCTCCTCAGGTGACATTGCAAACAGGGTAAAGGCCGACCCTGAAGCCATATACCGACTGATGCGGGCCCTGGCCGGGGTGGGAATATTTAAACAAAAAAGCAACGGAAGTTTCGCACTGAATTCCCTTTCCCGTGGATTGCTCGACGGTCCGCAATCCCTGAGATATATGATCCTCCACCACCTGGGTCCGGTGAACTGGAACCTCCTCGGCGATCTGGAACACGCAGTCAGGAGCGGAAATGATGCATTCTCTCATAAATACGGCATGGGTATTTACGACTATTTAAAGAACCATCCGGATGAGAGCAGTATCTTTGATAAATCGATGTCCAACCTGTCGTTTCTCGGACTGGATCCCATCCTGATTGCCTACGACTTTTCAAAGTTCCCCGTAATCGCCGATATCGGAGGAGGCGAAGGATTTCTGCTGTCAAACATCCTTTCGGGAACCGACAAGACACGCGGGATCCTGTTTGATACGGCTGAAGCGCTCACCAATGCGCCGGCCCTGATCGAAGGGTACGGGCTGAGTGACAGGATCAACCTGATTACCGGTGATTTTTTCAAAGAAGTACCCCTGTCAGCCGACCTCTATATCCTTAAAAACATCATTCATAACTGGAATGATGATCTGTGCACGAAACTTCTGAAAAATATTTCGGACCGGATGGACAATCATTCCCGGATCCTCGTGATCGATATGGTTGTTCCGGTGGGAAATGAACCCTCCCTGTCGAAACTGCTCGATATACAGATGCTTGCGACCATGCCCGGTGGAAAAGAACGGACGAAAGAAGAATTCCTGCGTTTGATCGAAAATTCCGGCCTGCACTGCTCCCGGGTCATTCCTACTATTTCCCCGATCAGCCTGATCGAAATCAGAAAGAATTGACATTTCTTGTTACTTTTGCCTGATGCATAAACTCCGATCAATACTGGTCAGGGAAGCGCTTCTCCTGCTTCGCGATATTCCGGGACTGTTCATTCTCTTTTTTATGCCGGTTCTGCTGATTTTTGTCGTTACACTGGCACAGGAAAACGCGCTGAAATACCAGCGTGAACGCACATCGGTTCTGGTTGTCGACCAAAAACCGTCGCTCATTTCGCGCGAGGTTTGCAAAGCGCTCGATTCATCGGGATTTTTTACTGTTGTCCGCCAGGTTCCTGAAGCGCCACTTACCCCGGAACTGGCTTCCGGTCTTATTGCTCAGGGTAAATATAAATTCGGAATCGATCTGGATCATCCCGATTCAACCATCCGGATCTGGGTGGACCCGACCCTGGACCAGGGTTACAGAACATCAATCCTGAATTCTCTTCAATACCTTATTAAAAGTGTTCAGGCCCGGCTTGCGATGAACGAAATCATCGACGGACTTTCGGGAGAACTTGCTTCGGTGATCAGGGTAATGGCCGAACAGAAACAGAAATCGCTTCCTCCCATGACCTGCCTCTACCCATCGCGCAACCGGGAATCGATCGTACCCAATGTCATCCAGAACAATGTTCCGGGATTCATCTTGTTTGCCATGTTTTTCATCGTGATACCCCTTTCCGGAAGCCTTATCACGGAAAAAAACGAGGGAAGTTATTTGCGGCTCCGTACGCTGCCTGTACGGTTGCTGTCGATCCTTTCAGGGAAAGTGATCATCTACTTCCTGGTTTGCCTCCTGCAGTTTTTGTTGATCCTGTGGATCGGAAAACAGGTGTTTCCCCTGCTCTTTGGTTTCCCGCCCCTGGAAACCGGATCAAACAACCTTGCCATAGCCATTACGACCTTTGGCTCCGCGCTCGCAGCCATCGGTTTCGGAATGATCATCGGCTCAGTCGCCACAACCCATGGACAAGCCGCCATGTTCGGATCGGTGATCGTGGTTCTGCTCGGTGTGATCAGTGGCGTCTTTTTGCCGGTCCATCTGTTGCCAGAGGCCATCCGGGTAATCAGTCTGGCTTCGCCCCTCCGATGGGGAATCGACAACTATCTTGACCTGTTCGTCCGCAACGGAACCCTGTGTGATATCGTACCCCGAACCCTTTCACTGATGGGTTTTTTTGGTTTGGCAATGTTCTTCAGCATTGTTATTTTTGCAAAGCGTAAATAAAGCACTTACTGGTCATGGTATGAAAGAAAAAGAAGGATTTGTGGATTGCCCTGATCAACAGATGATTCTTTATGTTGAAAAGGATGACGGAAAGTACGGTCCCATTCAAACCGGATCCTATCTCACAGCCAATTACCTGGATGATTTTTTTCTGAAGAAAAAAAACCTTGAATCTGCACTCAGAGACCAGCTTATCAGGGGTTCCATCAGCGTTGTGAAATATTTCATGGTACTTGAAGACCTGACTCTTTCGGAGCTTGCAGCACGGGCTGCCATCCGGAAATCACGGGTAAAGAAACATCTGGATCCATCCGGTTTTGCTGAGGTGACGGCTGCCGAGCTCTCCCGCTATGCAGGCGTATTTAATGTTCCTCTGGCAAACCTTTTACAGGTCGTGCTGATCAAAAACAAAGAACAGTTTGAATCGGCCATGATCCTTGAAAATCGTACCGATCATCTCGAAGTAATACAGGATCAGACCGAAAATCCCTATGTGGTGCTCACCAAAATTTCGGAGCGGACTTAGATGACGGAACTCGACTTTAAACATAAGATGGCGGCCCACTGCGAATCGGGGACCATAACATCACTATTGAATTTTGGTGGACTGGACATTACCGAACCCCTGGTTTTCGGCATATCCGGCGGGATCTTTTTCGGTTACTTCCATAAGATGAAATCTTTTGCATTCCCGACCTTTATTGTTCGCAATAAGCCCGGGCAGATGCGCGTGGATATCGAAAAACGCCTGGGTGTGAAGTTCAAAACTTACGCATTCAAAGATCCGGCATCGGGAATGACTGCACTTGATGACCTTATCGACCGGAAAATCCCGACGGCCTGCCAGGTCGATTTCTTCTACCTTGACTACGTGCCATCCTGGGAGCGGGTCCATATCAATGTCCATTTTATGGTGGTAGTCGGCCGGCAGGGAACCCGATATCTTATCAGCGATGCCTATTTCCCGAAGATGGTCGAACTCGAAGCAACATCGCTTCAAAAGGGAAGGTTTGCCGGCGGTGAAATGTCACCAAAGGGTTTTTTGTACCACCTCGACCGGATCCCGACCGAAATCGATATGAAAAAGGCTGTGGAGAGAGGCATCCGGAAAGCCTGCTTCAACATGCTGAAAATCCCGATCCCCTTCCTCGGTATCCGGGGAATGCGGATGTTTTCCCGCAAGATCCTCGAATGGCCTGCCATCGCCCGCGATACCGAACATCTTTCGCACGAAATAATGAAGATCAACATTCTTTTGGAAGATCAGGGAACCGGTGGGGCCGGATTCAGGTACATCTATGCCACTTTTCTTCAGCAGGCATCCGAAATCCTGAATAAGTCCGAATTGCGGGATCTTTCGGCCGAACTCATGCTTATCGGCGACGGGTGGAGGGAAATTTCACTTTTTGCCGCCCGGATCGGCAAGAACCGGGACCTTGGCGCCGAAAAATTAAAACAGTTAGGCGATATGATCCGCGACCGCGCCGACGTGGAAGAGAATTTTTTCAGGAAGTTATCGAAGACCGTTTGACCACTATGGAAGAATTGAAACTTGAAATAAAAAAACTGATCATGTCTACCCTGGCAATCGAAAATATAGACCCTGCCGCGGTGGATGACGAAAAACCTCTCTTTGGGGGAGGCAACGCGCTGACGCTTGACTCGGTCGATGCAATTGAAATCATTATGGCTATCCAGCGAACTTATGGTATTCGCATCAACGATCAAAACCTAGCCCGGGAAGTGATCCGTTCTGTCAATAGCATCGCCGCCTTCATAACGGAACAAAGAAATCTGCAACCATCATAATTCAGGACAATCTTGAAAGATTCCTATCTGACTGCCGGAATCACTTTTGGCCAGCTTGTCCGCTTACTTCGCAGGAACAGAATCTCTTATACTCCGGCAACACTGTCCCGGATGTTTTTCCTCTTTCAAAGCTCGGTCTGGTCCTCATTGTTCGCAACGGCTGAAAAAATCAGGTTTGGAAAGGAACTGGCTGAAGCGATCCCACCCAGAAATCCCATCTTCATAATCGGTCACTGGCGAACCGGCTCCACACTCCTTCATAAACTCCTGAGCCTGGATCCCTCCATGCTTGCCCCTACCCTGTTTCAGGTAGCCATACCCGATAGTTTTCTTTTGTCCTATAAATACTACAAACCGGTCTTCAAAACCCTGATCGACGAGCACCGCCCGATGGATATGGTCAGGATCGGAATGGACGAACCCCAGGAGGATGAGTACGCGATTTACCGCCTCACAAACTACTCCCCGCTGGAGAAACTGGTATTCCCGACCTCTTCCTCTTACTTCCTGAAAAATGACCTGCCGTTTTTACCTGCCGATGAACTCCTTGTTAACTGGAGTGAAAACCTGGTTCGTTACTTTGCCAAACTTCAGATGGGTAACTCCCGAACCATCGTCTCTAAAAATCCGTTCAACTCATTCCGCATCAAATTCCTGACCGAACGCTTCCCGGATGCAAAATTTATTCACATCCTTCGGCATCCTTACAATGTTGTGCCCTCTACCATCAACATGTGGAATATTGTTCAGAAACAAAATGCACTTACAAAATTCAAGTGCCGGTTCAGTACGGAACCGGTTGCCGGGTTCCTGGAGTTTCTGCTCCATACCATCGAAAAGGACCGGAACCTGATCAGACCGTGTAATTTCTTCGAAATCAGGTTTGAAGATCTTGAAAAAGATACCGTCTCTGTTCTCCGGGATCTCTACACGGGAATGGGTCATCCCTTTCCTGAAGATCTGCAGCGTCAAATAAAAAACTACATGGGCTCCAATGCCGATTTTAAAAAAAATGAGTTCACACTTTCATCAGTCGATAAAGAAATCATTGCCAATAAACTGACCTTGTTCATGGACCGGTATAACTACCCGCACTGAACAAGATTCAGAATAAATTGAAGTTTGGTACTCAAACAATAATGATAAGATGTAATTTTGACAAATTTTCAGAACTAATCCATGAAAAGAGCTGCAATTATTTACGTTTTGTTTGCCCTGCTGATACCGCTGACAGGGAATGCCCAGGATGAACCAACCTATAATAAAAACCGGATTAACAGCGGGTTTTACTTCAGCCTGGGACCAGTATTCCCGATCGGCAATTATGCCCTGGGACAACATGTTTATCCCACATCCGGAAACCAGTCAGTCACCGGGTTAAACTACCTGCCTGCAAAGATCGGCGGGGCTTTCGATATGGGGTTTCTGATCTATTTTGGGCCCGCGTTTGCCAATAACCACCTGCGCGCCGGACTCGACGCCACATTCCTTTCCCTGTGGTTCAATTCAACCAACCCGGTCGATCCGAACAAACCGACCGACCACTACTACTGGTATGGAGGTCAAAAATTCGGTCCCGTGTTTACCATCAATCCGGTCGACCGGCTGATGATCGATATCTTTTACAAGATCAATGCAAACTTTGCCTATCATTATGACGAATGGGACGGGATCGGCGAATCCAACTTCTCCAAGTACGGGATGAATTTTTTGCAAAATGAGATCGGAATGAACATCCGGTACAGCGTGATGTTGTTCTCCGCCCAATACAGTTTCGGAGAGATGAAATATGATAATTTCAATAAAAGCAAACCAAGTCAGACCATTGAGACCTCCGTCTTTAAGATCATGATCGGTATTAAAATTTAACAACCCCGTACTTCAAATTTTTCATGAATCAATTATTTTTCCCGGCAATTGAACAGAAACCGCTTGAGGAAATTGCCGCTTATCAGGACCATCGACTCCGGGAAGCCCTGAATTATGCCTGGCAAAATTCACCCTTCTACCGGAATCTGTTTTCCTTGAACCATATTGACGTGGACCGGATCAGGTCGGTAAGCGACCTGAAAAGAATCCCGGTTACCAACAAGGAAGACCTTCAAAAATACAACCGGGATTTCCTGTGTGTTCCTGCTGACCGGATCATCGATTATATAACCACTTCCGGAACATTGGGGGATCCGGTCACTTTTGCCATGACCGATAAAGACCTGGACCGCCTGGCATACAATGAGGCCATCTCCTTTACCTGTGCGGGTGGCTCCGCATCCGACATTTACCAGTTAATGACCACCATCGACCGTCGTTTCATGGCCGGCCTGGCTTATTTTCTCGGTATCAGAATGTTGGGGGCCAGCGTCGTCAGGGTCGGAAACGGGATACCTGAGCTACAGTGGGATACCATCGGACGCATCAAACCCAACGCCATCGTAACCGTCCCATCCTTCATCCTTAAAATCATTGACTACGCCGAACAACATGGCATTGACTACCGCTCCAGCAGTATTAAAAGCGCAATCTGCATCGGAGAACCACTTCGAAAAAAAGACCTCTCCCTGAATACGCTCGGAAAGAAAATTTTCGACAAATGGCCGATTAAACTCTATTCTACCTATGCCTCAACCGAAATGGGAACATCTTTCACCGAATGTACCGAAGGCTGCGGCGGCCACCATCACCCGGAACTAATCATTGTCGAGTTTCTGAATGACCTTGATCAACCGGTAAAAGAAGGCGAATTGGGAGAAGTGACGATAACCACCCTCGGCGTTGAGGGCATGCCGCTGATCCGGTTCAAAACAGGAGATGTTTGTCATCATTACAAAGATCCTTGCTCCTGCGGAAGAACCACCATGCGACTCGGTCCGGTCATCGGTCGGAAAAACCAGATGATCAAGTACAAAGGAACAACCCTTTTCCCTCCCGCTTTGTACGACATTCTAGATAATATCGAATACGTGACGAATTACATCGTGGAGGTCTATACGAACCAGATCGGAACGGACGAAATTCTGATCCACCTGAGTTGCAAGGGAATCGGTGAAGAAAAAGAGAAAGATATCAAAGACCACTTCAGAGCCAAACTGCGCGTTGCACCCCTCCTTTCATTCGAACCAGAGGCAAAAATTCTGAAAATGCAAAGCCCCGAAATGAGCCGGAAACCGGTTAAATTTATCGATAACCGAGAAAAAAACGGGAATGTTTCAAACTAAAGGTACAGGAATTCAAAATTATTGTAATTTTGTCTAAATAAAATTAGAAACCTAAACAAAACTCAAAACCATGAAAAAATCATTCTTATTACTTTTTTTCCTGGCATTAATAATTTCAGCCGGGACCACCTTCGGGCAAAAAATTAAGACAGGCAGCATCTCGGACCTTAAAGGCCAGTCAGCCATAAACATCCAGTACGATTATTCGGCCATGGTGGTCGGAAAATTCGACAATGAAGCCGATTATCTGAAAAAAGGGATTGCCGACAGAAATGCAAAAGACCCTGGTACCGGAGAGATGTGGGCTGAAAAATGGAAAGCGGCCAAAACAGAAAAATATCAACCGGCTTTCGAGGAGGACTTTAACAAACAATCAAAAGATTGCGGACTTTCCGGCGTTTCCGATCCTTCAGCCAAATACACCCTGGTCGTCCATGTAACCTACGTGGAACAGGGTGTAGAGACCATTGTCATGGGCACCGCAAAATCTGCTTCCATCGACCTTTCAGTCGACCTGATTGAAACCGCCACCCCCGGCAAGGTGCTTGCCACTATTCTTATGGAAAGCGTAAAACCAAAGACCTCACCTTCAATGTCGGTCGGAGGGGTTTCGGTTGACAAAAAAGCTTATGATGCGACACTCAGGATTTCCGAATGCTTTGAATCAGCCGGAAAACAATTGGGAAAATTTCTCTGTAAACAACTTAAGTAGGCTTCAGGTTGCCTATTTGTTCAGGAGGCTGCCTCTACGGGCGGCCTTCTTTATTTTACACGTTGTCCATGGATAAAAGTGCCCACGATGCGGGTTTCAGGAATATCTATTTCAGAAACCTCCATCAGATCACGGTCCAGGATCACAAAGTCGGCATCCTTCCCTGTTTCAAGGCTTCCCTTCACCTTTTCCGAAAAACCGGCTTTTGCCGCCCATATCGTCATGGATCGCAGGGCATCGGTCCTTGACAAACCCTCTTCCGGGTAAAACCCTTGTTCCGGATTTCCTTCCCTGTCTTTTCTGCTGACAGTAGCATAGAAAGTCATAACGGGATCAATGTGCTCAATGGGAAAATCGGTCCCATTGGCGATCCATCCGTTCTGAGCGAGGAGCGTCCGGTATGCATAAGCACCTTCCATTCTGAGCGATCCAACCCTGCGTTCGGCCCATTTCATATCCGAGGTCGCATGGGTTCCCTGTATGGAGGGAATAATCGAATATTCTCCGAACAGGTGAAAATCGCGGGGATCCACGATCTGGGCATGTTCAATACGCCACCGCAGATCATTTTTACCCTTCAGAAAGCGGCTGTAAAGATCAAGAATCATCGCCACGGCTGAATCTCCGATACAATGGGTATTAATCTGATAACCATGATCATATGCCAAACGGCACAATTTCAGAACCGAATCGGGTGAGGTCACGATTACGCCGGAGGTTGAAGGATCATCACTGTAAGGTCTTTTAAGCCGGGCAGTTCTGCTGCCCAAGCTTCCATCAGCATATATTTTTATCGATCGGACGCTTAAACATTCCGTCAGGTAAGGCCCTTTAGCAACGAACTTCTCAAGGTTGACGGGATTAGGCGTCAGCCAGGCATTTACAAAAATTTTCAGTACACCTTTTTTCTGAAGGGAATCGATCAGCATAACCCGGTCATAATCGAGTCCGGCGTCAGAAACACCGGTCAAACCGGCATTCAGACAATTACTTTCTGCCTGCCGGAGCAACGCTGCCAATTGATCTCCCTGCGGGACCGGAACCATATCCCGAATGCGATCAGCAGCGTTTTCGGAAAGGATCCCGGTCGGTTTTCCATTTTTCATGAGGACTTCACCGGGTTGAAAAGTCGAAAACCGCTCCATCCCTGCAGCTTTCAGTGCCGCCTCATTGGCAAGTACTACATGACCGTCGATCCGTATCAGCAAAACAGGGTTTTCCGGAAATAATTGGTTCAATCGCTGGTTATCGGGAAAGACTTTGACGGGCCAGATATTCTGATCCCAGCCACGGCCCACAATCCAGCTGTCGGGCTTCTGTTTCCCGGCCTGTTCCAGGCGCGACAGTACTTCTTCGAATGAGGAACTTCCTTTCAGATCAATGTACTGAAGGCTCAGTGCATAACCAAAGAAATGACAATGCGCATCAATAAAACCCGGAAAAACAAATCCTCCCTGCAGGTCTAAAGTATCCTTGAAATCATATTCCCTGAACAATGCGGATGAAGTGCCGATTGCCAGCACTTTCCCGTTTTTCACGGCCATGGCATCTGCCACCTGACCTGATGAATCGACGGTGTATATCCGTCCGTTATAAACCAGGAGATCGGCATCCTTGTTTTGAATCGTACACCCTGAAATCATAGAAAATGCAATAAAAATGGACAAAAAATAAAAATTTCTCATTTTAATTAATTGGTTTAAAGATCGTTCGTCAAAAATAAAAACAAATTTCCGGGTAACTTGACTTTTATTCAAATGATTTAGTATTTTTGTCTCAACCAAATCATAATATATTAATGAAATATAAATCTATCAATCCTAGATTTATTATTGTTGTAACTGTTATTTTAACTGCAGCCTTGTTAAGGTTGTTACCGCATTGGCCAAATTTCACGCCGATCGCGGCTATGGCGCTATTCGCCGGTACCTATTTCGACAGAAAGCAATACGCTTTCGCCCTTCCGATCGCCGCGATGTTCATAAGCGATCTCGTTATAGGACTGCATGCCAACATGCCCGCGGTTTATATGAGTTTTGCCATTACGGTGCTGATAGGTATGAGCATACGGAAAAAGGTCCAGGTGGGCTCCGTATTGCTTGCCTCCTTGTCGTCGTCGGTTATCTTTTTCGTGATAACCAACTTCGCATCGTGGGTAGGCAATCCGATGTACCCCCAGACTTTTGGCGGCCTCATCGAATGTTATGTCGCCGGCCTGTTGTTCTTCCGTGATGCCACCTACGGAATCTCATTCTTTATGAATGATGTTCTCGGGACAATCTTTTACAGCGCTGTGTTCTACGGAGCCTATTACCTCACCCTGATGAGGTTTCCGGTTCTGGACAAATCCAGGTTTTAACAGAACAGCCGTGATCCGGCTCTGATAGAACCATATCACAACAATAATGATCCTTTCTTTTTCGGGTGTACCTTCGAAAGGTAGTCCTTTTCATGCATGCATGCTGAAAAAGCTGTTACTATTTACATTGAAAAGCAGCTTTCCTTATGCATTTATATGGATAGCCTGAGTTCCCCGGCCGGTAATTTCGTTGCCGCATCAATTTTTTCGGTATTTTTGTGGAGATGACTGATCTGATTCACCTCTTACCCGATGCAATTGCAAACCAGATCGCTGCAGGCGAAGTTGTTCAGCGCCCGGCATCGGTTGTCAAAGAATTAATGGAAAACACCATTGATGCCGGAGCGGGCGATATCAAACTGATCGTGAAAGATGCGGGAAAGATGCTGATCCAGGTCATAGATAATGGCTGTGGAATGTCGGAACGAGACGCCCGTATGTGCTTTGAACGTCACGCTACCTCCAAAATTCATAAAGCCGATGACCTGCTTGCTATTCAGACACTGGGATTCAGAGGCGAGGCGCTTGCCTCCATTGCCGCGGTTTCGCAGGTAGAACTCAAGAGCAAACGCAGGGGCGATGAAATCGGAACCTGTGTTCAAATCGAAGGAACCGAAGTTAAAGCCCAGTTTCCGGTGAATTGCCCGGATGGCACCTCTGTCAGCGTTAAAAACCTGTTCTTCAACGTTCCTGCCCGTCGTAGTTTTCTGAAATCGAACAACCTTGAACTTAAGTATATTCTGGATGAATTTTTCAGGGTTGCACTTGTGAATCCGCATGTTTCCTTTACTTTTTATAATCAGGATAAAATTCTGTACCAGATGCCATCCGGGCATTTGAAAGAAAGGATCCTCAATCTGTACGGCTCCTCTTACGGACAAAAACTGATCCCGCTCGAACAACAAACCCCGATGGTAAATATTTCGGGATTTCTTGGTAAACCCGAATTCGCTAAAAAAACACGCGGTGAACAGTTCTTTTTCACAAACCGGCGTTTTATGAAGAACGCCTATTTTCATCATGCAGTCGAAACTGCTTTTAAAGAACTGATACCCGATGACTCAACCCCCTCCTATTTCATTTTTCTGGAGGTTGATCCCCATACCATCGATGTGAACATTCATCCGACAAAGAGCGAAATAAATTTTCAGGATAATAAAAGCATTTATGCCATTCTGCACGCAGCAGTCAGGCAATCGCTCGGGAGATTCAACCTCGCACCTTCCCTTGATTTTGAGAAAGAGCCCGGAATGGATCCCCCACCCCTGCCGGCAGGTTACCAGGTCAGGCAACCGACCATTACCGTCACCCCGGGCTATAATCCTTTCACGACGCAAAGACCAGCTCCGGATAAGGGAACCCATCACCCTGCCTCGCATGATTCCATCCATGCCTGGAATGAAATGTATGCAGCATTGCCAAAACCGGGATCCGGATCCGATAATCCTCCTCTGTTCCCTGAAAACCAACCGGAAGTTCCTGCTTCCAGGCCGTCGGTAACCGGGGATAAAAAAGTGAACATCCAGGTCAATGCCACCTTTCTGATCACGCACACAAAAACCGGAATTGTGATCCTGGATCAGAATCGTGCCCATGAACGAATCCTTTATGAACGGTTTTTGAAGACCAATCAACCGGAAAAAATCCAGGGACAACACCTTTTACTGCCCCCGACCATCACCCTGAATCCCGATGACACACGGCTTTTACAGGAATGGATCTCCCATTTTTCGAACCTGGGATTTGAGATCAGCCATTTTGGGAAGAACAGTTTTCTGGTACATACACTTCCACCGGACGTGCCGCCCAACGAGGTAGGACCCTTTATCGAGTCGGTCCTTGAAAGCCTGAAGACGCCTGCTCAGGACGCCAGACTGTCAAAAGACCAGAAACTTGCAAAAGCGATGGCCTGCCGTCTTGCAGTTAAACGCGGAACCCGCCTTCATCCGGAGGAGATCGATTCGATCATCGAGAATCTTTTTGCCTGCCAGGTTCCGGACCTGTCACCCGACGGAAAACCGGTCATGATGGTACTTCCCTTCAGTGACCTTATACATAAACTTAAAATCACCTGATTCAGAATGATGACACAACAATACAGCCCGGCCGGATTCAGCCTGCTGCCACCGGTAGTGAAAAACCTCCTCATCATCAATGGTTTGTTTTTTCTTGCTACCATCTCATTTCAATCCGCTTTCGGCATCGATCTTGAAAATCTGCTCGGCCTTCACTATTTTCAGTCAGAACTCTTCCTGCCATATCAGTATGTCACCTACATGTTCCTTCATGCCAACGTGAGCCATATTTTCTTTAACATGTTCGCCCTCTGGATGTTCGGTTATCTTTTGGAAAATGTATGGGGACCCAAACGGTTTCTGACCTATTATATGATTACCGGCATCGGAGCTGCCCTGGTACAGACCTTTGTGAACTGGCTGGACATCTCATCTATTCAGGTGGCTGCCGAAGCTTACCAGAATGCCCCTTCGATCGATGCATTTATCGCATTCGTCCGGAATCACTATCCGAATTATTATGAAGCGGAAGGAACCATACTCCAATTCATTCAGACCTGGAACCTCGACAAGACGAATCCCGCTTACCTGAATCAATCGGTCGAATATATAGGACAGCTTATCCGGATGCAGATGGATGTCCCGACCATCGGTGCATCCGGAGCCGTGTACGGAATTTTACTCGCCTTCGGTATGATGTTCCCCAACATGCTGGTTTTTATCTATTTTCTTTTCCCGATCAAAGCAAAATGGATTGTCATCCTGTATGGTGTTATTGAACTGGTATCGGGACTTTCGAGCAACCCGAATGATAACGTGGCGCATTTCGCCCACCTCGGGGGTATGATCTTTGGTTTCTTTTTGATTCTCTACTGGAGAAAAAAAGCCGGCCCGTTGCTATGATGAATTATTCCTATAATCAACCCCATCCCGTAATGGAGGAATTGAAAAGATTTTTCCGATCTGGATCTGCCCTTTCTGTGTTCCTGCTGATCAACATTGGAATCTGGATCCTGATCCAGGCAGCGAAGGTACTGCTCTTCTTCTTTATCCACCCCGAAAATCAGGTACTTAATAATTATATCCTTCATAATTTCGCGGTGCCTGCTTCGCTTCAAACGCTGGCCGGGAAACCCTGGACCGCCTTCACCTACATGTTCCTGCATCTGGAATTCTGGCATCTGCTGTTTAACATGTTGTGGCTCTATTGGTTTGGCAGGATTTTTACGGAATTCCTGTCAGACCGGAACCTGGTGGCCGTCTACCTTTTAGGCGGACTTACCGGAGGACTTGTTTTCATCCTTTCATTCAACATGTTTCCGGTATTCGAAGAGATGGTTCCGGTTTCCTTTGCCCTTGGCGCATCCGCATCCGTCATGGCCATTGTTTCTGCCATTTCGTTTTATGTTCCGCAGTACCAGATCCAACTCCTCTTTTTCGGAAGGGTACGGATCCTTTACCTGGCCATAATTCTCTTTGTTTTTGATTTTTTCATGATTCCCAGCGGGAATGCAGGCGGACACCTGGCACATATCGGTGGCGCGGTATTCGGATTCCTTTATACTCAGTTCTACCGTTTGTCGCGATCCGGCACCATGGACCCCGGTTATCAGTCATTCAGGAACCGGTTCAGGAGCAGGTTCAGCGGGAAAAAGAGCGGCTATTATGAACCTGGCAATACGGGCAGACCGGTTTCTGACGAACAATATAACAGGAATAAAGCCGAACAACAACGCAGGGTCGATGAAATTCTCGATAAAATATCAAAGGGAGGTTATGACTGCCTGACGCGGGAGGAAAAGGAGTTTCTGTTCAAATCATCAAACCGTCGCTGATCCATTGCAGATGAATCGAAAAAAACGACGCACGGTATTTCAGAGAGTACTTCTGGTATTAAATCTGATCACTGCTGTTGGTCTGCTGTTATCCTATACCGCAGCATTTTTAAGCCCTGCAGGTTATTGGATCATCGCGCTGTTCGGATTGGCCTACCCGGCCTTCCTGATCCTGAATGCCGTATTTGTAATGATCTGGCTGGTTCTCTGGAGGTGGTATTTATTTATTTCGCTCATCCTGATTATTGCGGGTTGGAGCTATCTGATGACTTATATCCCGATCCATGGTTCGGCGGATAAAAAGCTCTCAGGGAAACAGATCGGTATCATCAGCTACAACATCCATCATTTTTATGGCAGCACACGATCGACCGCTCAGAGTATCCCGGAAAACCGTGAAAAAATCATCGATTTCATCGCTGTAAGACAAACAGATATTATTTGCATCCAGGAGTTTTATGCCATCGGAGAAGATTTTGACGAAACATTTAAAAACTTCACCGAATCGATCCGGATGGAGCAGTATCATTTCGTGAATTACAAAAAATTCTGGAACCGGAAGAAAATCGTTGCCATTGCTACCTTCTCCCGGTTTCCGGTAGTGGGCAAGGGTTACTTAAATATGGAAGGTCACAGCCTGTATGCCATTTATACCGATCTGTTCATCGATTCGGATACCGTCAGGGTCTATAACCTTCACCTTGAATCAACCCGTTTTGGAGATGAAGATTACAACTTTATCTCCAACCTGACCGATCCTGATAAGGAAACCCCAAGATTGACAGAGGGTTCGAAGAAGATGCTGTGGAAATTAAGACGCGCTTTCATGATCCGCGCCGAACAGGTGAAACAGTTGCAGGAGCATATCGCCCAATGTAACTATCCGGTCATCCTGGCCGGTGATTTTAATGACGCACCCACATCGTTTACCTATCAACGGCTTACCAGGCAGTTAAAAGACAGTTACAGGGAAGCCGGAAAGGTATTTTTTGAAAGCACCTACTCCGGAAAGCTTCCGTCGTTCAGAATTGATTACATCTTACATTCAGATGAATTCGCCGCCCTTTCCTATCAGAAATTTAACCTGGATTTATCGGATCATGAACCTGTAGGAGTTGTTTTAATAAAAAATCGATAACCACTGATCCCGTGGAATTTAAACTGACAACCGAATTTATACCGACTGGAGATCAGCCGGAAGCGATCAGGCAGCTTACTGCGGGAATCGTCAGGGGTGATCCGGGTCAGGTCCTTATGGGGGTGACGGGTTCCGGAAAAACTTTCACCATTGCCAATGTCGTCCAGCAGGTTCAAAAACCCACACTGGTTTTAAGCCACAACAAAACCCTTGCAGCACAGCTTTATGGGGAATTCAAACAGTTCTTTCCCGAGAATGCGGTGGAATTCTTTGTTTCCTATTATGACTATTACCAGCCTGAAGCCTTCATTCCGGTTACGAATACGTACATTGAAAAGGATTTGTCGATCAATGACGAGATCGAAAAATTAAGACTCAGCACGACTTCCTCGTTGTTGTCAGGACGAAGGGATATTATCGTGGTCTCCTCGGTCTCCTGCATATACGGAATTGGTAACCCACAGGATATCAACGACAATGTAATCCGGCTCCGGCAAGGAGAAAAAATGGGGCGCAACAAGCTTCTGCAATACCTGGTAAACAGCCTTTATTCCCGTACCGAAACCGACTTCACCAGGGGAAAGTTCAGGGTCAAAGGCGATTCGGTGGATATTTATCCGGCTTACATGGATGTGGCTTACCGGGTGATATCATTCGGCGACGAGATCGAATCGATCGAGACCTTTGATCCGGTCAACGGACATCGAATTGAGTTGATTCCCGCGATGACTCTTTACCCTGCAAATATTTTCGTGACCTCGCCCGATAAAATGCGGGAAGCATTGGAGGAGATCAGGGATGATCTGATCAGACAATGTGCCTATTTCAGGGAAAACGGTAAGGAACTTGAGGCTAAAAGGCTTGAAGACCGTGTGAATTATGATCTCGAAATGATGCGTGAACTGGGATATTGCTCCGGGATTGAGAACTATTCCAGGTATTTCGACGGCAGGACCTCCGGATCCAGACCCTTCTGCCTTCTTGATTTCTTCGCCGATGATTTTCTGATGGTTATCGATGAAAGCCATGTGACCATCCCGCAAATCAGAGCCATGTACGGCGGAGACCGTTCGCGAAAACAAACCCTGGTCGAATACGGGTTCAGGTTGCCCTCTGCCCTTGATAACCGGCCATTGAAATTCGATGAGTTTGAAGCGCTGGTAAATCAAACCATTTACGTAAGCGCTACCCCGGCTGATTTCGAACTCCAGCAATGTGAAGGAGTGGTTGTAGAACAGGTGATCCGGCCGACGGGCCTGCCCGATCCTTTTGTTGAGGTTCGTCCCAGCCTCCGCCAGATAGACGATCTTCTCGATGAAATCCATCAGCGCATCGGGAAAGGGGAACGCACCCTGGTGACCACACTCACCAAACGGATGGCTGAAGAACTTTCTGCCTATTTTTTAAAGCTCGAAATCCGGTGCCGTTATATCCATGCGGATGTTGACACCCTCGAACGTGTTGAAATACTCCGTGATTTGCGGCTTGGAACCTTTGACGTCCTGATCGGCGTAAACCTGCTTCGCGAGGGACTGGATCTTCCCGAGGTATCGCTGGTTGCCATTCTCGACGCGGATAAAGAGGGATTTCTCAGATCCGAACGGTCGCTGACCCAGACTGCAGGACGGGCGGCACGAAATCTCAACAGCAAGGTCATCCTGTATGCCGACAAACTGACTGAATCGATGAAACGGATGATGGAGGAGACCAACCGGCGTCGTGAAAAACAGATCAGGTATAATGCTGAACATAACATAACCCCGGCCCAAATCGTCAAAAGCACCCGGGATATTCTTGGACAAACCGCCATTGCCGACGGTTCCCGGACACAACCAGGACCTTACATTGAAAAAGAACGCCTCGAAATTGCTGCCGATCCCGTTTATCAGTACCTCTCAAAAGAAAAACTGATCAAAATGGTCGCGGTAAACCGCCGGGCTATGGAAGAGGCTGTGAAAGAACTCGATTTCCTCGAAGCCGCCCGGTTGCGTGATGAATATAAAATCCTCCGTGAACAAATCGATGCCTTCGATCAGAAAACGAAGTAAATTCGGCCGAAAAGTCAGTAACTTTTATTTTATTGTTAATATTTATTTTCTGCATTTCTGATGGATTTAAATATATTTGCTTACCAAATCCTCATTTCATGAAAAAAAAGATACTCGCTATTGATGATGAAAAGAGTATCCGGTTTATCATCGAAAACACGTTTAACAAGGACTTCGATGTAACTTCCATTAGCAACGGGATGGATGCATTGTTTTATCTTCAGTCAGGCAACCTGCCTGACCTTATCATTTGCGATGTCGAGATGCCGGTCCTGAATGGATTTGAATTTATCAAAAGAATCCGGGAAAGCGGTTTCTTCGATGAAATTCCCCTGATTATGCTTTCGGGAAAAGAGGAGAGCGCAGATAAAATAAAATGTTTTGAAATGGGCGCTGATGACTATGTGCTGAAACCCTTTAATCCCAAGGAACTCATTGCCCGGATCAAAAGAAGGTTGGAATTCAGAGATTTATACACACAACGCAGGGGAAACTAAACCAAATGGCTGAAGGTTCCGCCAACAGGCTTGAAGTATTATATATCGGAAACGACCAGGTAAATCTTGGCCTGTTTCAGAATAGTGAACTTTTTCATATCACTCATTTCACCAATGGCCTTGCCGCGCTTTACTGGCTGACCGAAAATACCTTCCATCTTTTTGATGTGACCACCGAAGCAAGGGAAGAAAAAGCCTTCACCGAAAACCGGCAGATCGACGCAATCATAAGTGAATACTATCTTCCCGGTATCAACGGACTTACGCTGTTCCATAAAATCAAAGTACAAAAAATATATTCCAAAACTCCCTATATCCTCATCTCTTTCTTCCGTGATAAATGTCTGAAACTGGATGCCTATAATATGGGGGCAGACGATTACTACGACAAGGAGATCAATGTGAGCAACATCCACAGCAGGATCAATTTTCTCAAGAGATTAAAGTCGGAACATGTTTCAAAACCGATTTCGCTTCAGGATGAAGACATTACACCCTATAAAACACCTCTTCCAAAACGAATTTTTGATATCACCATCGCCCTGACTGCACTGCTTATTCTTTCTCCGATAATGTTGCTTACTGTTATCGCCATACTTCTGGAGTCTAGGGGAAAAGTCTACTATATTTCCAAAAGGGTCGGAGCCAATTACCGCATTTTTGATTTTTACAAGTTCAGGTCGATGTACCCCGATGCTGACAAACGGCTCAAAGACGTCGCCCACCTGAATCAATACATCAGTGATATCGTTGAAGACAGTTGTTCCGAATGCGCTAAATTACCCCAGGGTCAGACCTGTTCACCCGTTGTTTATTATGACGGGGAGGAGATTTGCGAAAGACTGGCCAACAAACGACGGAACGTTAAAAAAGCCTTTCTGAAGATCAAAGATGACCCCAGGATAACGAAAGTGGGTAAATTTATCCGGATGACCAGCATCGATGAGCTGCCCCAGCTTTTCAACATCATGAAGGGCGACATGTCGATAGTGGGAAACCGCCCCCTCCCTCTGAATGAAGCCGAAGCCCTTACCAAGAAAAAATGGAGCCGCCGGTTCAGGGCTCCCGCCGGACTGACGGGATTGTGGCAGGTCGAGAAAAGAGGCAGAAAAGGAGTAATGTCGGAGGAGGAACGATTCGCGCTCGATAACTACTATGCAGAACACAATTCATTCTGGGGTGATATCGTCCTGATTTTTAGGACGTTTGCAGTTTTTATTCAAAAAGAAAATGTATAATTTTTGAACCTCTTGATCTCAGCTTATGAGAAAACAAATTGAAACCGCCTTCATGACTCTTTTCCTGGTTGTCATCCCGCTTACCTTTTGGGGACAGGGATTTATGAAGGTCGGCAGCCATCCCCAGGATTCAACGGTCACCTTTAATCCGTTTGTCGATGATATCACCCAACGCATTCCCCCGCTCGAAGATCTGATCGATTCAGCCATCATACACTCCCCCCTGCTTCGCTCACAGGATGCCGATATCTCCATCTGGAAATACAAAGTAAAGACAGCCCGTCGCGAATGGATGCAAAACTTTTATATCGACGGTCTTCTTCAAAATGATGTCTGGGATGCTTTGACCAACAATAAGACAAATTATGGTGACAACAATACCATCTTATCTTACCAGAACAACAACAGAGCGCTTGCAAGCATCAGCTTACGTATGCCTATGGACGACCTATGGGACCGAAAAAACCGGATCAAAACTGCAACCAAAGAAGTTGAAAAGGCCATGGCAGTAAAGGATAATGAGGTCGTGGAATTGCGTAAACTGATCATTATCCAGTACAATCAACTGATCGTAAACCAACGTATTTTGAAAATTGCCAACGATAACGTCATTGCGAATGCACTCCAGAAAGAGATGGGTGATAAAGAATTTCTCAACGGTCAGACCACGCTGTACGAACTTGCTTACATCAATGAAATGTACCGAAAAGCAGTTACCGATTTTGAACAGGCGCGCAACGAATTTTACAATGCATATATGATATTACAGGAAATCGCCGGTATCAAGTTTAACGTAATCAATAAGATCGATTAATGAAGATCATTTATTTTATAAAACTGTTACAGCGTCACATCATTCTGCTGATCCTTGTGCCGCTGATCATAGCTGCGGTGGTCTTCTTTCTGACCCGTAAAAGCCAATGGTCTTATTACTCCGAAACAACGATATACACCGGCGTGACTTCAGGTTATTCTGTTCAGCAGCAGACTTCCTACGATATGATGGCCACCATGGCCTCTTTCGACAACCTGATCAACCTTATCAAATCACGTCAAACCCTTGAAGAAGTTTCCGTAAGCCTCCTTGCACAACATCTCCTTCTCGACCATTACGACCCCCGTTACATCTCCAAAGAAAACTACGACGACATCCTTTCCAAAGTCCCGCCCGATGTGCTCGACATCGTGAGAAAAGCCAAAAGGAGCGATAAACGTTATTACAAAGCCCCATCCAGGCGGACTTCACAACTTGATACCGCACTTTTCGAAAATGATTATAATAGCGGACAGGCCCAATACGGCAATGTAAAATCCCCGAGCGCTTCCACCGGCAAATTTCATGTCGTCAAACGGGGTGAAACCATGTATTCAATTGCCCACTCGAACGGACTGAGTGTCGACGACCTAAAATCAATCAACGACCTTGCCGGGAATACCCTTTCGGTCGGTCAAAAGCTGCAGGTTTCCGTTGTTGCTGATGTACCCGAAGCTTCACCGGTACCGGAGCAGGGGTATGAACCCGAACCCTCCCCGGCCTCTTACGGCGATTCAAACTCCCGAATCCGCGATTACTTCTCAACCTCCGATACCCTGATATCCATAACGAGAGGCGTTCAGGATTCTTCTGCCTTTGACCGGATTGTAAGACGCTTGCTGGCCTACGGCCATCAGAATGACTATAACTTTATCTATAAGTTGTGGAACTCGGAAGAAGACCGGTTTTACAGCATAAAAGTACTTTCGACCGTCGGAATCTACCGGGTACAGAACAGCGACCTGGTCCGGCTGACTTACTCGAGCCCTGATCCGGGAATATGCCAGCAGACCCTGGTCTTCCTGACTAAGGTTTTTATCTGGAACTATAAGCTTTTAAAGCAAAACCAGACGGATGCCGTCATTCAGTATTTCAGACGGCAACTTGAAGATGCAGCCCGCAGGCTTCAGAAAGCAGAAAATGACCTGCTGGTCTTTAATGAACGAAACAACATCATCAACTACTACGAGCAGACCAAGGAGATCGCCATCACCAAGGAAGAGCTTGACGTGACTTTTCAGAATAAACAAATTGCTTTTGCCTCCTCTGATGCGGCAATTAAAATTATTGAAAAAAAGCTGGAATCACACGCGAAACTTTCACTCAACACGAGCGCCATCCTCCGTCTCAGGAATGAGCTTGCGGAAACGACCATGCAAATTGCCAACATTGAGATCGATCTTGGTAATGATTCGGCCACCATCCAGCAGCTTTCCATGCTGAAATCGCGTGTTGAAAACATTAAAGCCGCAATTAAAAACAACATCGACCGGCTTTACCTGGTCACCAACAGCGTCGAAGGTCTGCCGTTAAAGGACCTTCTGAACTCCTGGCTGGCCAATGTGGTGGCCTATGAAGAGAGCAAGGCCGCCCTGCGGGTATTGGCTGAGCGAAAGAAACATTTTCAGCGGGTGTATGAGGTTTTTGCTCCGCTTGGCGCTGAAATGAAACGCATCGAACGGTTGATTTCCGTGACTGAAAGCGAATTTCTGCAATTGCTTCACGATTTGAACTTAGCCAAATTGCGACAACAGGACGATGAGCTTTCGACCAACCTCAAGGTGGTCGACGCTCCTTACTACCCATTGAATCCGATCCGGTCGAAAGCACTCCTTCTTGTACTTATTGCTGCCGTTGCAGGCTTTGTTCTGATGGCCGCCATCCTGCTGGCCCTTGAATTTTTCGATACCACCATCAAAACCCCCGAACGTGCCGAACGGTTTATTAAACTGAAAGTCGCGGGTATCTACCCACAGATCGGAAAAGAGATCTATTCGGTCGATATCGGATTTATTCTGCCCCGACTCGTTGAGATCCTTGCCCAGAATATCAAACTTGCCCTGACCCGTTCCAATATCCTGCCCAACAAGAGACCCATCATGATCTTATTGTTCAGCACCCGCGATGCAGAAGGTAAAACCAGCATCGGGCGCGAACTTACCCGCAAACTAAGATCATTCGGCGAAAATGTGATTTATCTGAACTATGTAAAAGAACAATCAGGAAACCAATCTTATATATCTTCCGGCGAGCTGATTCCACCAACCGATGATGAAATCCAGTTTGTAATCCGGGATAACTTCTTTGAAGTAAATGAACTCAGCTCCCTGCTGGTAGGCTATGAACATCTCGATCTGAATGGCTACGACTACGTACTCGTTGAAATTCCGTCCCTGATCAACAATTCTTATCCCCTCGAGTTGATCCGGGCATTTGATTTCGGCCTGATCGTGACCCGGGCAAACCGTTCATGGACAGATGCAGATGAGAGCGCGCTCAACGCATTTTTACCACTTTTCAAGCAGACCCCGCAAATCGTTTTAAATGGTGTTGAACTTATTTACCTCGATGTGGTTTTTGGTGAATTGCCCAGACAAAGATCCAAACTAAGAAGAGCGATCAAACAGATTTTAACATTCAGGTTTCGTGAAAAGAATAATATTTAGTTTTGAAAACGAGACTCCTAAAACTGGTTAATGACCTGAATTTTCTCTCATTAGCAGCCAATCTGTCAACGGCTGTGATGGGTTTGCTTTCCTTCATGATCCTGATGAGAATGCTTTCCATCCCGGATTTCGGGAAATGGGTACTTTTTACGGCGCCGGCTTCTCTCATCGACATGCTCAGGTTCGGACTTAGTAAAGAAGCCCTGGTACGGTTTCTCTCCTCACCCACGCCCGAAGACCGCAAATACTACCTGGGATCAAGCTGGATCATCGGTTTTCTGATCCTTATACCGATTACAGCAATCCTTTGGGCCCTGACGCTGATCATTCCGGGAACTCTGGAAAGCAGTGGTTATGATGTTTTCTGTTACTGGTACCCCGTTCTTGCCCTGATTAACCTGCCATGGAACTATGCCTGGACCATCTTCCAGGCTGAACTTCAATTTGGTAAGATATTCTGGATCAGATTTTTCAACCTTTGTTCCTTCCTGGTCATCATTTTTATCGCATACCTGCTCACCGATATCACTATTACCGTGGTTGTTATGATTTATCTTCTGACCAACCTGGCAACCTCCCTCTTTTGCATTATACGTAAGTGGACGGGCCTGGAGTACCTTCGCTACTTTACCAAAGTTAAAATGAAGGAAGTATTGCGATACGGCCAGTTCTCGATGGGGACCAAGGTCGGCAGCAGTCTTCTCAAAGGTGCCGACAGTTTCATCATCTCCTTCAGCGCCTATTGCGGCCCTGCCGGTGTCGCGATGTATGCCATACCGCTCAAATATGTGGAACTAATCGAAATTCCACTGATCAGCTTTGCGACCACCGCCTTTCCAAAGTTGTCGAAAGAGAGCCTCAATAACAACATGCAGCGTTTTAAAGACATCTACTATTCCTACACCGGAATTGTTGCTTACCTGTTCATTGCCATCGCACTTGTCAGTTTGATATTTAACAAGTTATTCATCCTGTTTATCGGCGGTAACCAGTATCGCGAGCTCCTTACTCCCCTCTCCTATGTCATGATTGCCATGATTATCTACTGCGTACTGTTGCCGTTAGACCGTTTCACCGGGGTGGCGCTCGACAGCCTGAATAAACCCCAGCGAAATTTCCAGAAAGTGATCTATATGACCACCGCCAATATCCTGGGTGATATTTTTGCCGTTTTTGGCATGCATTATCTGTTTCCCGAAATGCCAGTTACCACCATCCTGTTTTTTGTTGCCATTGCATCCATCATCTTCTCGATTATTGGCATCGTCGTAGGATATCGTTTCCTGCGGCAGGAAATCGAAATCTCCTTCATTGACATTTTCAGGAAAGGATACTTTTTCTACAGAAATTACATTTTTCGGGTATTCCGGATTAACCAACAACCATAGCAAGGTGTGGAGTCGTTAAATCCATTTCATGAAAGAACAGGAGCCGACCGGTTGAAAAATCCGTTTTTAGCCGGATCGATCCTTGTTATGGCCATTGGTATCGGTTTCGTCATTGCCCGCGGCGGATTTACCATCGCATCTGCCCTGATGGCCCTTCCCGTTATCGTTTATGCCCTTAACCGGGTTATCGCAAAACCCGAAATCGGACTGACCTTTGCATTTATCATCAATTTCCTTTTAATGGGCGTTCAGCGCTATGTCCCGATCAAGATGGGATATTTGATGGATATTACTGAGATCGTTATCTATGTGGCCATATTTTTTCACTATTTTGATAAAAAACTTAACATCACTTCCCTGAAATCCGATCTGATAATCCTGTCGCTGATCTGGTTCCTATATATCTGCCTGGAATTTTTTAACCCTGAGGCCATCAGTAAAACAGCCTGGTTTTCGGCATTCCGGGGAATCGCATTCTACATGATCCTGACCATCCCGCTGGTCTATTTACTATACAATTCTCCGAAGCACCTCGATAAATTTTTGACCATCTGGGGCGTATTTTCGATACTCGCCGGAATTAAAGGATGGATCCAGTTAAATATCGGAGTGGATCCATGGGAACAGCGGTGGCTGGATGAAGTTGGAGGTATTACACATATAATCTGGGGCAACCTGCGGGCTTTTTCGTTTTACACCGACGCCGGGCAATTCGGGGCGGCTCAGGGACAGATCGGACTCATCGGCGCCATCATGATGATGAGTGAAAAGAATTTTAAAAAGAGATTGTTCTGGATTGCTGTGATGATAACAGGCTTCTACGGGATGTCGGCCTCTGGAACCCGGGGAGCTATTTTTGTTCCCATGGGAGGACTGGCGCTGTACATAATCCTGCGTAAGAATTTTAAGGTCATCCTGATTGGAACCGTTGTTATGATCATATTCTATTCTTTCATGCGGTTCACAACCCTGGGTAACAGCAACTACCAGATTTACCGGATGCGAACCGCCTTCGTTCCGGAACAGGACGCGTCATACCTTGTGCGTATAAAAAACCAACGGCTCTTTCAGGAATATCTGAAAACCAGGCCTTTCGGAGGAGGCATCGGCCATGCAGGCGACCGTGCCCAGGCTTACACCCCTGGAACGTTCCTATCAAGTGTCGCGACCGATAGCTGGTTCGTGTTGATTTGGGCCGAATGCGGAATTATCGGACTGTACCTTCACCTGTTTATTCTAGGCTATATCATCGGAAAGGGATGTTATATCTGTATGGTCAAAATCAGAGATCCCGAACTCCTGGTCAAAATAAGTGCGCTGTTGTGCGGAATCTTCGGTATCATGGTTGCAAGTTACGGCAACGCGGTTCTTGGCCAGTTCCCGACCGGTTTGTTGATTTATGCCAGTATGGCCTATGTATTCCTTGCCCCCGGCCTCGATCAGATGATTCTTGAACAAAAATCAAATACAATATCATAATCCAGTATGGAAGGAGTAGTTGTACATATGTTGATCGGTCTGGTACTGTTTACGCCCATCGGTGTCATTGCCGCCTGGTACCAGGATCAGAAAGCGGCAAAAAAAGCTGCCGAGGACAAAAAAAGGGAGGAACGGCTGAATGGATGATCCCAAATCCGTATTATTACCGTTGGTGACCATCGTCACCGTTAATTATGACCAACCGGAAGTGACCTGCGAACTGCTGCGTTCACTGAGCAAAATCACCTACCCTTCAATCGAAATAATTGTTGTCGACAACGCCTCTCCCACGCGTCCCCCGGATATGATCGCCGAACAGTTTCCCAAGGTGCGGCTGATCCGAAGCAATGCCAATCTGGGATTTGCCGGCGGGAACAACCTGGGAATCCACGAAGCACATGGTTCCTACCTGCTCCTGATCAACAACGATACGGAGGTAGAACCCGGATTTCTCGAACCGCTGATTCAAAAACTTGAACGCGACCCGACTATCGGAGCTGTCAGTCCGAAAATCAGATATTTTTACCAAAAAGATACCATCCAGTTTGCCGGCTTCACGCCCATGAATCCCATAACCATCCGTAATCGCGGCATTGGTTTCAATGAAAAAGATGATGGACAATACGACGAAGACCGGGAAACCAGCTTCGCATTCGGTGCCGCCATGCTCCTTCCGGTTCAGGTAGTGAAAAAAGTTGGGCTGATGGCCGATATTTTCTTTCTGTACTACGAAGAACTCGATTGGATACAACGGATCAGGGACGCCGGTTACAGGATCCTGTACATTCACAATTCCATCGTTTATCATAAGGACTCCATTACCACAGGAAGCCTCAGTCCGTTAAAGATCTACTACCTGAACCGCGGTCGCATCCTTTACATGCGACGGAATATTCACGGGAAAACAGCGCTCCTGTCAATCCTGTATCAGATTTTTATTGCCGTTCCTAAAAACCTCTCGGTCTTCCTGCTTAAAGGCCAGTTCAGCCTGTTTAAAGCTTACGCCCGAGCCATGGGATGGCATCTGAAAAACTGCTGCAATCCCGCATTGCATCAAAGCCCGCATCTGAATACCTGAAACCGGGAAAAACCGATCCAAGATGGCTCAAAAAAGGTATCCACTGGTCTCAATCGTTTCCGTGAACTATAACGGATCGGAGGATACCTGCGAGTTCATCGAATCGCTTACCAAAATCACCTATCCCAACATTGAGATTATCATAATCGACAACGCCTCCCCCGATGATAATCCGAAAATCATCAAACAACGGTTTCCGTCGGTCATCCTCTATGAAAGTATTATCAATTACGGATTCGCGGGTGGCAATAACCAGGGTATCATGCGGGCCCGGGGAGAGTACGTGCTCCTTTTAAACAACGATACGATTGTTGACAAAGGTTTTCTGGAACCCCTGGTCGAAAAACTGGAATCCGATAAGACCATTGGAGCTGTCAGTTCCAAACTTCGTTTCTATTATGACCGGAACATCATCCAATATGCAGGATATACACCCATTAACCACCACACGATGCGCAACTTCGCGATCGGTTACCGGGAAAAGGATGTAGGACAACATGACCGGGATACTGAAACGGCTTATGCCCATGGAGCAGCAATGATGGTTCCGATGAGGGTGATCAGGGAAATCGGACTGATGTCGTATATATTTTTCCTCTATTATGAAGAAGCTGATTGGAGTTACAGGATCAAGCGGGCCGGTTATAAAATTTATTATGTATACAATTCACTCGTCTATCATAAAGAATCTGTTTCAGTCGGAAAATTAAGCCCGATGAAAATTTACTACCTTAACCGGAACCGAATTGTCTTCATGCGGAGAAACGTTTTTGGAACTGATTTTTTCATCGGATTGTTGTACCAGCTCCTGGTTGCCATTCCCCGGAATGCCCTTAAATACCTGTTGAAAGGCCGGTTCTCGTTGTTTTATGCCTATGTCAGGGCGATTGGTTGGCACCTCAAGAGATCCTTAAGCGCCCAAATTCATAACAATCCGTATTTATAATTATCCGGTTTGTTTTCAAATCACTTTTGATTAAATTTGCCATATGCCGTTCAATTTTTCATAACAGATATACCATGGTCGGAGAAACGCTGATTATAATTATTAACATCCTGCAAGCGGTTCTTTTCTTTTATTTTCTGATTGCCGTGCTGTACTTTGCTTTCTTTTCCATGGCCGGCCTATTCACCTACCATCCCAAAAAAAAGAAAGACGAGCGACTCAGGAAATTCGCGGTTTTAATACCGGGTTATAAAGAAGATGCCGTGATCGTTGACGTTGCCAGGCAGGCACTCGATCAGGATTACCCGTCGTCATGCTTTGAAGTAATCATTATTGCTGATTCGTTTAAAGCCGAAACCCTCACCGAGCTGAAGAAATTACCGATCCGTGTTGTCGAAGTGTCATTTGAAAAGAGCTCAAAAGCAAGAGCCCTGAATAAAGCCATGAGCCTGCTTCCTGATGATTATGATGCGGCCGTCATTCTCGATGCCGACAACCTCATGGAACATAATTTCATCACTCTGATGAACGATTCGCTTTCGGCCGGATACCTTGCCATTCAGGGCCACCGGATGTCGAAAAACAGGAATACCTCGTTCGCAATTCTCGATTCAGTCAGCGAAGAGATCAATAACCATATTTTCAGAAAAGGACACCGGGTGGCCGGTATTTCTTCGGCGCTGATTGGCAGTGGCATGGCCTTCGATTACGGGCTATTCAAATCCTATATGTCGACGATCGATTCTTTTGGTGAAGATAAAGAATTGGAAATTAAACTTCTGAAAAATAAGTATACCATCGAATATCGCGAAGATGCCCGGGTGTACGATGAAAAGGTTCAGAAATCGAATGTTTTCCTGGTACAACGGACCCGCTGGATTGCAAACCAGATCATATACGCCCGCCAATATTTCTTTTCGAGTATCAGGGAACTTTTTGTAAACGGAAACATCGATTATTTCGATAAGGTATTCCAGCAATTTCTCCCGCCGAGAATCTTCCTGATCGGTTTTCTTTTTATCATCTCGGTCTTATCTTTATTTTTTAACCCGATGTTGTGGACCCTGGGATGGATTGGCATTACTTTGATAACATCGTTTACCTTACTGATTGCTGTTCCGCGACCCTATTTTAACCTGCAAACCCTGAAAGCGGTAATGCTCCTTCCAAAAGGATTTCTCGTTATGATGGGTTCCCTGTTCAGGATTTTCAAGGCAAAAAAAGGGTTCGGCCATACTACGCACGGAGTAACCAAAGAAAAACCATAAAGAGGAGAACGATATGGAGCTAATCGAAAATATTATTCGGATAATCCAGATCGTGATGCTCATCTATTTCGGGGGCACCACGCTGTACCTCTTTGTATTCGCCCTCGCTGGATCTCTGAGCGGACCCGGAAAAAAATACACCTCCGATCGCAACCGGCACATCACCGTTGTCATTCCTGCCTTCATGGAAGATCCCGTGATCCTGGATGTCGTACGGTCAGCCCTTGAACAGGATTATCCTTCGGAACATTTTAATATCCTGCTTATTGCCGATACCTTTCAGCAGGATACCCTCGAAAAACTCAAAGGCTTCCCGATACAACTCGTGGAAGTAAAGTTTGAAAAAAGCACCAAAGCCAAGTCCCTGCAACTTGCCCTGGAACATCTTTTACCTGAAACGGAGGTTATCCTGATCCTCGATGCCGACAACCTCATGGAGGATCGTTTTTTACAGAAAATAAATGAAGCAGCCGAATCAGGGGCCGGTGTCATTCAATGTCACCGGATCGCGAAAAATACGAATACCTCCTTTGCACTGCTTGATGCCATCAGCGAAGAGATTAACAACAATATTTTCAGGAATGGTCACCGGGCGCTCGGACTCTCCTCAGCCCTCATCGGATCGGCCATGGTCTTTGATGTAAGTTTGTTTCGCAAGTACATTCCGAAACTAAACGCCGTAGGAGGGTTCGACAAAGAACTGGAGCTGATGCTGCTTCACGATAACATCCGGATTGAATACCTGAACAATGCCTTTGTTCTGGACGAAAAAGTTCAGAATGCCCATGTTTTTTATAAACAGCGTAAGCGATGGATTTCATCGCAAATCTATTTCTTTGGCAGAGACTTTCTGAAATCTGTTTATCATCTTTTCAGGCACGGGAATCTGGATTACTTTGATAAAACGCTTCAATTCTCCCTGCCCCCCAGAATTTTACTCCTCGGCATCGTGGTTCTGATCGGCGCCCTGAACCTGATCATCCCGGATATGCCATTTTTTTATTGCTGGACTGGAATCCTCTCTCTGATTCTTATTACCCTGGTGATCTCCATCCCGAAGCGGTTCTTCAACCTTAAAACACTACAGGCTCTGATATCGCTTCCCGGGATTTTTCTGCTGATGATACTGATAACCCTGAGAATCAAAGGCGGAAATAAAACATTTATCCACACGGAACATTCTTACCATGAAAAAAACCAATGATCCGAATGGTGTAATGAAGGTTGTACGCATCTGTACTTGAATATTCGAAATATTAATAATATCATTATGAAAATCGGAATCGAAGGGCAGCGTCTGTTTCGTCGCAAGAAACACGGAATGGATATGGTGGCCCTGGAACTGATCAGGAACCTGCAGAAACTCGATCATGCGAATGAATATTTCATATTTGTTAAACAAGATGAAGATCGTTGCATCGCATCGAACGGCAATTTTCAGGTAGTAGAGCTTCCCTCCGCTCCCTATCCGGTATGGGAACAGATAACCCTCCCAAATGCCGCAAAAAAAGCCGGGTGTTCTCTGTTGCACTGTACCAGCAATACGGCCCCTGTCCAAACGGCCATCCCCCTGGTCGTCACTTTACATGACATCATCTACATGGAAAGCCTCAGCCTGCTTAAGAAAGGTTTCACGCCTTACCAGAAATTCGGAAATATGTACCGAAGACTGGTTGTACCTCAGGTCGTCAGAAAAGCCTCCAGAATTATTACTGTTTCAGAATATGAAAAAAAACGGATCGCCAGCTTTTTCAAAATTGACGATGCTAAATTATGTGCCATATATAACGGGGTTAGTGAACATTTTAAACCGGCTACCGATCTTCAGGAACAGGATCGGGTAAAGAAAAAGTACAACCTGCCCGACCGGTTCTTCTTTTTCTTCGGGAATACCGATCCGAAAAAAAATACCGCCGGCGTTCTGAAAGCGCTATCACTCTTCCTTCAATCCTCCGACGAAAAGATCCCGCTGGTTATGCTTGACTTTGACCGTGCCGCACTGGATAAACTGATCGGCGATATCGGCGATCCCAACCTGAAAGACTATATAAAGCTGACCGGATATGTACCCAATACGGAATTGCCGGCCATTTACGGACTTTGTACCATATTCCTCTATCCTTCACTTCGTGAAAGTTTCGGCATCCCCATGCTCGAGGCAATGGCATGTGGTGTTCCCGTAATTACTTCCAATACCAGCTCCATGCCTGAAGTCGGCGGTAATGCTGCCCTCTTTATCGATCCATTCAAACCTGAAGAGATAACAACTGCCATCAAACGGCTGCTTTCCGATCAGGATCTCCGTGACCGGCTGATCAAGGCCGGGTTCGACAATGCCGCCCGGTTTTCCTGGAAAGCCATGGCTGAGAACGTACTGAAACTTTATCACGAAACAGCGCCCTGACAGAAGCCTTTAACCGACCTGCCCATGGATATCGTAGTAACCGGATTGCAAGCATTCGACAGCGCCATTGGAAGCAACTGTATCAATCTTGCCCTGGAATTCGCAAAAAAGCACAGAGTTCTTTACGTTAATTACCCGGTCGACCGGTTGACCCTGTACCGTGAGCGAAAGGATCCACGGATCATGAAACGCAGGAAGATCCTGAAGGGAGAGCTGGATGATCTTATACAGGTACAGGATAACCTGTGGAATCTGTTTCCAAGGACCATTCTCGAATCCATTAGCCAGATCAGTAATGACTGCTTGTTCGATTTTCTGAACCGCATCAACAACCGTCGGTTTGCCCGGCAGATCGGAAAAGCAATCCGAAAGCTCGGATTCCGTGATTTCGTCATTTTTAACGACAGTGACATGTTCCGCAGTTTCTATCTGAAGGAACTTCTGAAACCGAAACTGTACATCTATTATTCACGCGATAACCTGATTGCCGTGGAATGGTGGAAACGACAAGGCATCAGGATTGAAGCAAAACTGATTCAAAAAGCAGATCTTGCCGTTGCCAACTCAGTTTACCTGGCCAATTACCTCCGTAAATACAACCCCCGTTCCTATTATGTGGGACAAGGTTGTGATGTCACTGCCTTTGACATGAAACTGATAAAAGAAGCGCCCGATGACATTAAAGAGATCCGAAAACCGATAATCGGGTATATCGGCGCACTTTACACCCTTAGGCTTGATATCGGCATCATCGCGTGGCTTGCCGAACAGAGACCCGGTTGGTCTGTCGTTCTGATCGGTCCTGAAGATGAAGGATTTAAAGCAAGCTCCCTTCACGGTATGCCAAATGTTCATTTTCTGGGAAGCAAAAATCCCGATGAACTCCCGGCCTACCTCTCCTGTTTTGATGTAGCGATCAATCCTCAAATCCTGAATGAGGTAACCATTGGGAATTATCCACGTAAAATAGATGAGTACCTCGCAATGGGGAAACCGGTGGTTGCAACCCGGACCGAAGCGATGGTTGTTTTTGAGGAATACACGTATCTGGCAACATCCCGGGAGGAGTATCTTGAACTGGTTGAAAAAGCGCTTATAGAAGATTCACCCGAACAAGCGACCCGTCGTGAGGAATTTGCCCGAAGTCATACCTGGGAAGCCAATGTAAATGAGATATATAAAGCAATAGAGGAAATAAGTAACAATAACTGAAAAGCTATGCTGATAATTAAAATCCTATTTTGGGTCTTTCTTTTCATCATTTTCTATTCTTACCTGGGTTATGGGTTACTGCTCTTTTGTTTGGTCAGGATCAAGGAAATGGTAACCGGTAAGAACAAAAACCGGGAGGATGCCGGGTATGAACCCGAAGTGACACTGTTCGTGACCGCCTACAATGAAAAAGACTTTGTAGATATGAAACTACAAAACTCTTTTTCACTGGATTATCCGAAGGAGAAAGTAAAACATGTGTGGATCACCGATGGATCGGATGATGGCACACCCGATCTGCTCCGAAACTACCCCGGTGTCGAAGTGTACCATCAACCGGAACGGGCAGGTAAAATAGCTGCTATGAACCGCGGGATGCAGTTTGTGAAAACTCCGATAGTTATTTTTTCCGATGGAAATACCATGCTGGGCAAAGAATCAATCCGAAGGATCGTCAGTCTTTTCAGCAATCCGAAGGTTGGCTGTGTATCGGGTGAAAAACGGATATTCAACAAAGATACTGCCGCCGCAACTGAGGGAATCTACTGGAAATATGAATCAAAACTCAAACAGTGGGATGCCCGTCTGTACTCGGTTGTAGGTGCAGCGGGCGAATTGTTCGCCCTCCGTACCGAACTGTTTAAACCCGTGGAACGTGATACACTGCTCGATGATTTTATTATTTCATTACGGATCGCTATGCAGGGTTATACCATCCAGTATGACCCCGATGCCTATGCCATTGAAAATCCTTCAGCCAGTGTCAAAGAAGAGCTGAAACGCAAGATAAGGATCTCTGCAGGCGGTATCCAATCGGTCATCAGATTGAAAGCGCTGCTCAACCCGTTCATATACGGAATGCTCTCATTTCAATATATTTCACACCGGGTACTGCGTTGGACCCTTGCCCCCATTGGGCTGGCCATCATCCTGATCTGCAATTTTATCATCGCACTTTCGGATGGATTTTTTAATGGATGTTCGGTATATACCTGGCTGTTCTGGGGGCAATTACTGATTTACCTGATGGCTTTCACCGGTTGGATTCTGGAAGAACGAAAAATTAAAATAAAAATCCTTTTCGTCCCATACTATTTCATGATCATGAACCTTGCGGTATATCTTGGCTTTATGCGATATATCAAAAAACAGCAATCCGTGAACTGGGAACGGGCCAAACGGGGCTAAACCGGTCGCCATAAAGAGAGAAGCATGTTAAAAAAATCCCTCAGAAATAAGCTGATAGTTTTTCTGTCGCTGATCACCGGAATGCAAAGTTTAACCGGATGGAAACAGGCAAACGGATGTAAAATCAGCTTTGACTCCACGGTAACAATGATTGATGGACGCTCCAATGCCTCAGGAGTTTTGCCTGGCGATACCATCTGCCTGTTGAAAGGAAACCGGACCATGTTACTGCTCTCTTTCCTTCATGGCTCACGAAATAATCCCATTGTTATTTTGAACAGCGGTGGTGTGGTCTCTATTTTAAATTGTGTCAATTATGGAATTAAATTCGATTCCTGTTCTTACGTAAAACTCTCAGGGAACGGGGATCCGGCTTCGGTGTATGGAATAAAGATTAACAATACTGTGGGTGCAGGATTATCGGTCGACGGACTATCGACCGATGTCGAATTAGAGTACCTTGAAATAGGAAAAACAGGCCTGGTTGGAATTTTTGCAAAAACGGAACCCGATTGCCAGTTCAAATCCACCCGCGAAAAATTCGTCCTCAGAAATTTGAAAATCCACAATTGCTTTATCTTCGATACCGGGATGGAAGGAATGTATATCGGCAGTTCAAAATATGCGGGTCAGACCATAACCTGCAACGAAAAGGATACAACTGTACTGCCTCATTTGTTAAAGGGTGTCGAAGTTTACAGAAATTTTGTTTCCGGAACCGGGTGGGATGCGATACAGGTAAGTTCCGCCGACTCTGCCTGCGCCGTCCACGATAATGTCATACTCCATGACAGCCAACTTGAAGTTATGTACCAGATGTCAGGGATCCTGTTAGGCGGAGGAACTCAGGCTTCCTGTTACAATAACGACATCCGCGACGGGAAAGGCGATGGAATCGATATCATCTCACTTGGGGACCAAAGGATTTTCAATAACCTGATCATAAATCCCGGAAGAACCTATAAACCCCAACAAAACGTTGCACCCTATTTAAAATACGGCTTTTTTGTCGGTTCAACATTCACTTCAGCATCAAACAGCTACCTCCTTGCTTACAATACCGTGATCGATCCCAAAAGTTACGGTGTAAGGTTTGAAGACAATCTAAGCTCGAACAATCATATCTCAAATAATATTTTAATCAATCCGGGGTCATACGGAACTGAGGGTGAACGGTCGTACATTTACATCGGATCTTCCTCAACCCCGGTCAGTATGGTCCAGAACATTAAATCACTTGATATCAGTACCGTGGGATTTGTCGATCCGGCCCAGGGCAATTTTGACCTGACCCGGACCTCCCAGGCTGTCAATACCGCCGCCACCATCGCCGGCTTCGAAATTTCTTACGACATCCATAACCGGATCCGGCCGTTTGCCAAACTTTATGATATCGGCGCATTCGAATGTCAGGATTCTGCGCTGCTCGCGCTGCCTGACCATTATAAACCCATCCTGACGGTTTCCATATCTCCAAATCCGGCAATAGATAAAATCAATATCTCTGTAACGCTGGAACGCTTATCAAATCTGAAATTGACCCTTCTGGACGCTAATGGCAGGATCGTTTTCAATAAACAATATCCCGGTTCCGGACCGGGTCCCGTAAAGATACAACTGGAAACAGAACAGTTTCAAGCGGGAGTATATTCGCTCCTGTTGAAAACCCTGGAGCAATCGATCGTTAGAAAAATCATTTTAATAAATCACAAATAAACCGATTATGAAAAGTGCAATAAAGAAAATCATCCCTTTCTGGCTTGGCAGAAAACTCAGAGGAGGCTACCAAAAAATCAACGGTTTACTATATTCTGGTGATTCTTATTATTGCCCGTATTGTAAAAAATCATTCCGCAAATTTCTTCCCGGCGGATTTGACCTTCCGGTTCTGTATGAAAAACAGATTATCGGAGCCGGTTTTCGAAATAACGATGTGTGTCCCCGCTGCTATTCGCTGGACCGGGATCGACTGGTTTATTTGTTTCTACAGGAAAAAACCACCATTTTTTCATCCCCGCTGAAACTTTTTCATGTTGCTCCCGAAGGGTGCCTGAGAGCCATGTTGAGCGAATTACCGAATCTTTTATATGTTCCCGGAGTCAAATACCTCGAAGGATATTACTATGCCCGACAAACCCATCTTCTCGACATTACAGCCATTCCATATGAAGATGAATCATTTGATGTGATTATCTGCAATCATGTCCTCGAACACATCCCCAATGATAACCTTGCAATCAGGGAACTTTACCGGGTCCTGAAACCCGGCGGATGGGCGATTCTCCAGGTCCCGATCTCAAAAGTCCTGAAAACCACTTACGAAGATCCGTCAATCACCGATCCGGAATCAAGGGAACAGGTGTTCGGTCAGTTTGATCATGTCAGAATCTATGGTCAGGACTATAAAAACCGGCTGGAAAACGGGGGATTTGTGGTTAAAACCTACAATCCGACCAGGGAAAAGTGGAAGTCAAACCTCACGCAATATGCCATCAATCCTGAAGAAGACCTTTATGTTGCCTATAAATAATATCTGATCATGAATCTGTATAGTGTGCTGTTCTACATAGCCTGCCTGGTTTTATTGGCGCTCATCATGACTGTGATCCTCCTTTCGGGAAAATTGAAAAGCCTAAGGGCTGAATCACTGAAAAAAGATCAAGCCTTGAAAAAACTGAGCGCCGATTTGGCCGAGACCAAAGAATCAGTCGATCAGATTATCAAAGACAAGATAACAGAACTGAAAAAAGAAGAAGGCGATCCGGAAAAGTCTGACTTTACCCTGAAAAGAGCACTAAAACGTTCTGAAGAGGCCAACTTCATGAAGAATGCCTTCTTATCGAACTTTAGCCATGAGATCCGGACTCCCCTGAACAATATTATCGGGTTTGCAAGCCTGCTCGAAGCTGAAATATCCCTTCTCGAAAATAAAGAGTTGTTTGATTATGCCAGGGCTATCTCCGAAAGCGGGGACAAGCTTTCTCACTTGCTTGATAACATATTAGATATTAGCAAGTTAGAGGCAAATGACATGCAAATAAAGTTGAAGTCATGTCAGCTCAACAATGTGGTTGCCGACACAACACAAATGTTTATTTTCAAAGCCAACGAGCAAAAGCTGAAGTTGAATCTCAAGATCAATGAGGTACCGGCTGCTTTCATTGATGAGAAGGGGCTGAATAAAGTTCTGAGTATCGTTCTTGAAAATGCTGTGAAGTACACCCCCAACGGATTTATCAATGTTTCGACCGATTTTCAGACCGACAAGGGTGAAATCTGTATCCGGATCAAGGATACCGGGATTGGAATAGATCCCACCTATCTGCCGGGAATTTTCGACCCCTTCAGGCAGGATAGCCTGGGATATACAAAGGAGAACAGCGGTGCAGGATTGGGATTACCGCTTGCTAAAAGCCTGGTCGAAATGATGCGCGGGCATATCGAAATTGAATCTGCCAAAGGGATGGGCACCACCGTGACTATCTTCTTCCCACCTGAAAAAACTACAGACGAGATTCAACCCCGAAAAGAACCCACAAAGAAAGAAAAGTTTAAGACTTTACAAGGGCTTGAAATTTTTATTGTGGAAGATGACCTTATGAACAAAATTGTCCTTTTTGAAATGACCAAGTCATTGGGCAATGTAATCACAACTATGGATGGAGATGAGGCGCTGAAAGTCATTGAAGAGGAATATAAAGCCGGAAAGGTTTTCGACATCATGTTGTTCGACATCAACCTTCCCCCACCCTGGGATGGAATCAAACTGATGCATGAAGTAAGAAAAAAAATCAAAGCGTACAAGACAGTTCCCTTTGTCGCCCAAACTGCCTATGCCATGACAGGTGATAAGGAGAAACTGCTTGAAGCGGGCTTTGATGATTATATTTCGAAACCCATCAATCAACAGGAGCTGTATTCAATCATGAAGAACCAATTGAATAAACTATAGAATGGACGCTGAAAGCAGAATAAAAGAGCTCGAAAAACGAATCGCCGAACTTGAAGTGATCATTGAAAAATCAGCAAAGGACCGGGAAGAACTGGAAGACCATCAGAAAATAAGCCAGGAGCTGATCAAAGCACGCCAGGATGCCGAAGATGCCAATCGTTCGAAGTCGATGTTTCTTGCAAACATGAGTCATGAGATCAGGACCCCTATGAATAGCATAATCGGCATGTACAATGTTCTGAGCCAGACCGTTCTGACAGACGAACAAAGGGAGTTCCTGGAAATTATCAATATTTCGAGTGTCAATCTTCTGACCATTATCAACGATATCCTTGACCTTTCAAAAATTGAAGCCGGACAGTTAAAACTGGATTATAAACCGTTTTATCCCCATGAAGAAATTCAACAGGTCATCAAGTTGTTATCTATCAAAGCTAAAGGGAAAAAAATCGATCTCTTCTCTAAAATCCAATCCTCGGTCCCGAAATGCCTCCTCGGAGATCCTGTGCGACTAAAGCAAATACTGATCAACCTGACCAATAATGCCATAAAGTTTACAAACCGTGGCCATGTCGAGGTTTCCGTCGAAACGATCGAAATGAATTCTCATCCTGATCCAGCATTGCAGATGTTCCTCCCGGATGAATTTCTGAATGCACCGACAAATGTCGGGAATAAAGTCATCCTCAAATTTGAGATCACAGATACCGGGATTGGGATTCCGCCGGAAGAACAGGAAAACCTGTTCAATGAATTCGCCCAACTCGAAAATCCATTAATGAAACGGTACGAAGGTACCGGACTGGGGCTATCCATTTCAAAGAATCTGACTACTCTTATGAAGGGCAAAATCGGGGTAAGAAGTACACAGGGACAAGGTTCCACATTCTGGTTCACCCTCGGATTTGAGGTCGGAGATGAAGCGGTGATCCGGAAAATCGGTAACGGGATCCCGACTCCCCGGAAAAAACTCGGACCACTCCGAATCCTATTGGTTGAGGATAACCTGCTTAATCAAAAGTTCGCGATGACCAGTCTGAAACGGGCTGGCCATCATGTTGAACTCGCTGAGAACGGGAAAGTTGCCGTCGATTTATACAAAGAACGCCCATACGATCTGATTCTGATGGATATCGCGATGCCCATCATGGACGGGATTGAAGCTACCCGCATAATCCGGAATCTGGAACGTGGGGTTAGGAAAATAAAAATTGTGGCAGTGACCGCCCATGTCATGATGACCGACCGCGAAAGATGCCTCGCTGCAGGAATGGACGAATACCTTGCAAAACCTTACCGCCCGAGTGATCTATTGGCAATCCTCGATAATCTTGATTGGGATCAGAATGCCTGAAAACGGAATTACATTTTGATGAATCTGTAATTGGCAACCTCGATTCCCCGTGTTATCCTGATAAAGTAGATCCCTGACCGGAGTCCATCGACCGGGACCTTATTGATTAGGTCATGGTATTGTAACCTGCTTAAAATAGCGCCGGTCATGTCAACAATGCATAGTTCAAAAGGATCAGTGTTCCCGTCGGATACCTTAACAATCAGTTCCGTGAAAACCGGGTTGGGATAAAGGACATATTTTCCGGAATGCGAATTTTCATCCAACCCCGGACAAATTATGAACTGGATATAGGCAGTATCTTTATTTGCACAACCATTTTTAGTAACGTACACCCAAACAGGTTTGGTTCCAATTCCAAAACCAGTCGAATCAACCTGCGTGATCGAATCCCGCACTCCGTTAGACCATTGATAGTTATCAAAACCGCCACCGGCATTCAATACCACCGATTTGCCGGCACACAATGTTGTATCTGGTAACCTTTTTATCTGGGGAAGATTATAAACATTGACTGTCACTGTATCGGTATCCCCGCATCCGGTTTCACTGGTATAGGTGTACCAGACCTTGTTTACCCCGATGTTGGCTCGGTCAGGAAAAAATTGGTTGCCAATAAGTCCGGATGTTGCGCCCAGCGTGCCACCGGGAGGAGTACCATAAATAGTTGCAGCCCAATCGTTCCGGCAATAAGCAGTTCGTAGTCCGTTTAACTTCACGATGGGCTTCTCTGCGACGATCACAAGCGTGCTGTCGGCTTTACTGCAATCAAAGGCGCTGGTGGCAACAACCGTGTAGGTCGTATTTTCTTCGGGCTTGACCCAGATCGAAGCCGTTGTATCACCGGTACTCCATAAAAATTTTACACCTTCCAGAGAAGTCAACAAAACACTATCACCCAGGCATATAGCGGTGTCGACTGGTAAACCCGGTTCGGGAAATGGAAAACGGAATAAAATAATGCTGTCATAATTAACATTCCCCAATGGATTGATGCACATTACTTTGTATTGCGTGGTTACCAGTGGGGCAACGGTGGGATTATAAATGGTCGTATCAGTGAAAAGGGAATCGAAAGGTATGGAGGTCCAACGAATGATATCATTGCTAAGGGTATCAAGAAGTGTCAGGGTGATGGGAACGCCGCTGCACCCGTTTTCGAGCGGATTTGAAATGAACTTCATAAAACAGCTGTCACGGAACCCGTCTTCACTTTCAGCGATCAGATAGGTGCTGTCACGGCCTGTCCAGAAAGAACAAGGTTTTAAAACCTGAAGGATATTCCCGGTAAGGATTTTCAGATCCATCGTATCCCGATGACCGATGGTCCAGGTTATTGTCGAAGGGGCATAAACGGAATCGTTGACCAGGGTGTTCAGAGCAACATTATGGAACTGATCTGTCTGCATTACCTCCTGGTCGGGATAAATAGTTTTTTTCAGGAAGCCTGTTGATCTGAGGTCCATCCCGCTGATACGGACTGAATCGGTATTCAGGCCATCATTGCGGATCAGAATATTCAGAAGTGAAGCGTTTTCTGGAACATCGAGGATCTGAAATTGTTTGACCCAGATATTTGTGTCAACCGGAAATAAGAGCGTCTGGGTTGCCCCCGTTTCGGGGAATGAAAAAACGACGGCAACCGTGGTTGAATCGGCACCGGTTCGTTTCACCCAGATCGTAAATTTATTGCTCCCCTTCTCAATGCCTGCCAATGTTGTTATCCTGCATATGTTTCCGCTTCCGGCAATCTCGAAACTCTTCCCTCCGCTGGCTGAAACCCCATCTGTCTGCAGAAAATGTCCGGCTAGTGTAGCTGTATCCTGGTCATATCCATCCGGGAAACCATCACCGTCGAGATCTGAATTCAGCCTGGGAAAAACATTGATCCCCCGGTTTGGCAGGCTGTCGTACACCATTGCACTCCATTGGTTATAAGTTTTGACCGGGATGTTATTCAAGGTACACCAGGTCAACAGGCTGTCGACCCTCTGAAGATAGCTGTGCCAGCCATCAACCGGATCCGAAAGATAAGAAAGGTCAACTTTTACAAAATGTTTGGCAACGGCTTCGGCAATGCGGGGTTTATTCCAATTGAAATAATGGTTTTCCAGGGATATATCACCCGATTGTAAGGCAAACTGTTTGGTAAGGGACGGGTTTGCTTCATTAAAGCAAAAATAGGCGGCGCTGGAATAGTTGGAGCCGCACGTGTACCCCAGGGAATCGCCGAGATTGGATTTGACCTCATTGGCATTCAGCCAGGGCATCGGACCCGACGGGTGGATCCAGGTTGTCGGAAGCTCCATGCCCAGGTCATCAAAGATCTTCTGCGACCGTTTTCCCAACAGGCTGATGCCGGCAGGATGCATAAATACCTCCCGTTGTGTAAGCTTTTTATAATTGAACCACCAGTGCGTTCCGATATCGACGGGCTCACCCCAGAATGACTTTATTTTTAAGGAATCCGGATCATTCGGATTCTTGTTCTTCAGATCGTACCAGAGATAGGGTCGGTCTTTAAATTGAATGTACAGCGCGAAATAATACGGGTCGCCGTTCAGATCGGAAAACTCGCCGGGATTCGCACTGATCACCTGATTTCCAAAAACATTAAGAGGACCTTCGCCATGCGGGGTCGACAGGTCAACCGAAGTGTACTTCAGACATACCTGCTGGCCGTTAATGTGATCAACACCCCAGGAATTGGAATACAGGGAGGTGTCCTGGATATTAAGCACCGTGAAATAACTTGTTTGATGTGTCGGTGTATTGTCGAGAATCTCATGTCCGGTTGCTGAGAACTCCTTCAGTTTTGTAACATAATCGGGTGTCAGTGGCAGTGACCACGAAGTGATTGCGAGACAGAATTTCTGCTGATGGAAAGCAAAAAGAGAATCCAGCGATACCAACTTTGCCAGCGAAGGATTACCATCTACCCTGAAACAGATGCCCCCTGTTTTGGTGATATTTTGAGCAAGTGTCACATTTGATGAATACCCGAGGAATGAGATCAAACAAAGAAAAAACAGCCGTATTCTCCATCCCGGTCTGTCAGAAATAATACCTCTCGGGAAACTGTATGTTCTATCTGTCATATTCGTTAATTTTCAGGGCGGAATTTGACTTTGATGCAGCGGGGCTCCCGATCCGGCATCCCAAAGTAATTTCATGGGTTCCTCCGCTTTTCCCATCCATGGAAGAACCCGAAAATTCATACGTGTAGTTGAGCACGATGGTCTTGACCACAGCCAGTCCGACCTGGATTCCGATGATGTTATTTTTCCGGTACAAAACTCCCAACCAGTAACTGTCGGCATACCTCACAGCCGTAGAGATATCAAAAGTCCAGGGCATGTGTTGGGCCTGCCGGAACAGCAGATCAATTTTCAGTTTCCAGTCCTTTGCCAGGAAAATGGAATAATTACCGTAAATCATCCAGTTACGGTTCATGGTCAGCACGTTGTCGTAAAGCGTATCGGAATACAACGATTTGTTATTGATCATCATCGGGAAAGCGATACAGAAATTGAAATCCTTCCAGTTATACAACAGGCTGGCTCCTACGTTGAAATAACTCTCGGTCGTTTTATCATGGTTCAGGATCATGGGGTCATAGGGGTCACTCACAACCAGATCCGACAAATCAACTGAATTCTGATAAAAAGCTCCGGTAATCCCAAAGCTCAGAAAGTGATCTTTAGCAACCTGCAAATGAAATGCGTAATTTAGATTCACTGTGAAGTTACGGTATATCCCGGCTTTATTCAACAGGATGTTGCCACCGATTCCCATTTTTTTCCCGAGTTTGCCGTCAATACTGATATTTCCGATGACCGGAGCTCCCGATAAACCGGTCCATTCGCTCCGATGGGTTACATAGGCCTGAAATGGAAAATATTTCCCCGAAAATGCCGGAGAAACTATCACCGGGTTGATCAGGTAGTTATCAGGTATCGGGACTTGCTGGGCGCGGAGACCAGAAAAAAATCCGATGGAAATGATGATACAGAGTAGAATCCTTCTCATTTCAGAATGTTTACAGTTCCCTGGATCAAATCCTGATTATAGCAGCGGACAAAATAAAAATAGGTGTCGTTCGGAAGGGATTTGCCCTTGAAAGTGCCTTCCCACGCATTGTCATACGTCGGATTTGAAAAAACCCGCTCCCCGTAACGGTTGTAAATATTCACGTCGCACGGACCGATTTTTTCCAGGTTCAGGATTTTCCACTGGTCGTTCATCCCATCACCATTGGGCGTGATCAGGTTCATTATCACCGCATCAGATCCATATTCGTCGACCTGAACCCGAAAGCTTTTATCGGCAAAACAGCCGCCCACGTAAACCCGGACCCAATAATACCCTCCGGTTTTTATTACGATCGAAGAACTTGTTGCTCCGGTCGACCACCTGACGCTGTCGTATGTGCTCGTAAGATAGGCGATTACACTGTCACCTTTGACGAACACCGTATCCCCCATGAAACTTAAATTAACTGTTACCTCGTTTCCAATGGTAATGGCTTGAACCGTCGAGTCCATGCATCCCAGCAGTGAAGTAACACGCTGTTTCACAACGAAAGTGCCGGCAGAAGTGAATTGATGGGTCGGATTCTGGATGTATACCGGAAGCGTACCATCACCAAAATCCCAGTAATAACCAGCAGCGGCATCACCGATAACTTCCGATTGATCCACGAACTGTATGGGTTGGTACATACAGCCGGTCTTGAAAGAAAATCCGGCCTTGACCGCTCCGACATAAACCAGCTGATACAATGCTTTCGCCTCACCGCCATATGTGATCACCTTTAATCCGATCTCGTGTGAGCCCGAATAGCTGAGCGTTGTCTGAACGGTATCGGTAAATGCATCATCAAATTTTCCATCGCCGTTCAGATCCCACATCACGTACTGGATGCTGTCGCCAGGGGCAACCGATCTGTTGATCAGGGTGGTTTCATTTCCAAGGCAGACTTTTGTCGATGAAAAGTTAACGGTCAATGAAACCACCTCTGATCTAACAACCAGAAAGCTGATTATTACCAGGAGAATTATTTTTTTCAAATCCTTGATTTTAATTATTTCACATCAAGTAATTCTACATCAAAGACGAGTGTAGAAAAGGGAGGAATACTTCCCATGTCACGGTCACCGTAACCGATTTTCGACGGGATTACAAGCGTGGCTTTTCCACCTACATTCATCATGGCGATGCCTTCGTCCCATCCCTGAATAACCTGGCCTTTACCGAGTGTGAATTCAAAAGGTTCCTTGCGGTCGCGGGAAGAATCGAATTTCGTTCCGTTTAAAAGGGTTCCGGTGTAATGAACTTTAACCTTTTGTCCGGGAACAGCGCGCTTTCCGGTTCCTTTTACGTTTTCGACATAGATCAGTCCGCTTGCCGTTGGCTTAGCCGTGATTTTGTGGTCTTTCAGGTATTTTTGCATCAGTTCACTTTCCTGTTTCTTGGCATTTTCCGATTTCATTTTGGCTTCGTTTTGTTTGGCTGCAACCTGTTTTTCATGTTCAGCCTTGGTTTGGATATCGACTATTTCAACTTCATAGATTATGGTAGCGAACGGGGGAACGATAGAGCCGCGGCCTTGTTCACCGAAAGCAATGGATGACGGCACGATCAGCGTCGATTTCCCGCCTTTCATCATTTTTCCAACGCCTTCTTCAAAACCGGGAGTGTCGAAACGCTGGCCATATTCGAATTCCATTGGTTCGGGACGGTCAAAGGAGGAGAATATCTCCTTTCCGTCGATCAACGATACCTTGAAATGTGCCCTTACCCAGGTTCCCGTATCCACTTTCTTAGCTTTTCCTGCAACGTTTTCGATATAGTAAAGACCTGAAGGTAAAGGAGCTACCGTGATCTTTTTTTCTTCCAGATATTTTTTCAGCGCCAATTCTTCGTTCTTTCTCATAAGGTCAGGAGACTCAACCGTCAGCAAGGTCACATAGAAATAGACCACGCTGTTACTGTCGACAAAAGGAGGCCTTTGGGGCTGACGGAATGTTTTCAGAAAGAGCGAATCGGCGTTGATGATGAATGAGGCGCTGTCGCCAGCCGACATCATCCGGATGCCTTCATAAATATCTCCCTTGAAATCGGAAGGGGGTACCTGAAATCTGATCGGCTCACCCATCGCCTTGCTGTTAAAGAGCGTGGAATCTTTATAGGCGTAACGCATCTGAAGCGATACAAAATCACCGATTTTTGCTTTTACGGTATCCTTTCCGGTTTTGTACAACTTGTAGTATAAACCTGTTTCACTCTTATCATAACCTGCATACTTCGATGAACAAGCCAACACAGTCAAAGCAACCAACATCACCATGACCAACGGATTCAGAACAATTTTTTTCATAATGTGCATTTTACATTTTAATTAAACAAAATTTAGATTATAATTTACTGATTATTAAATAATTAACACTATTAAACCCGAAAAATGAAAACCGGTGAAAGCTGTTGCGAATAAGCATGTTAAGTTAACAAGCTACCGGCTTTACAAGCCTTTCTTTATATTTAATTTTTCAACAGTTTTATAAACATTCCGTTCAAAGTGAAGGTACAAAGTTAGGGATTCATTTAATTGATCCGACAGAGTTCCACATCATAAACAAGAACGGCCCTGTTGGGAATATTGTCGAGATCACCCAGCAATCCGAAAGCCAGGTGCGACGGCACAACCAGTTTTGCCCTGGCGCCGGCCGTCATCAGCATGATACCTTCTTCCAGTCCGCCCGGAACTTTACCTGTGCTGAGCTTGAACTTCAGGGTATCAGAGGAACCCGGCTTAACGATCTCTTTGCCGTCGAGCAGTTTAAGCGAATAATTTATGGTCACCTGGTCACCCCCCACCGGATGCCGTCCGCTTCCCTGCTTATAAATCATGTACCGGAGGCCTGTCGGGGTTTTCACCATGTTCCATTTGTACCGGCTTATGAAATCCTCAATATCCTGTGATTCGGCTTGCACAATCTCTCTGTTGTATTTGATGACGGTGTCGTCGGTCATCGTGAAATTTACTGTATTTTCAACAGGTTGTGAATGGTCATTGCAGGAGGAAAACCAGCAAAGTAACAGGAACATGAACAATTCCGGAACGTGTAAAAACGACCGTTCTTTTACTCTTTTCACTAATAGACTGAATTGAGCTGAGACTGAAACTGAGGCAAAATTTTCAGAAATAGCTGAACCGTTTCATTTATGGTGGTACTGCAATTGGCGCCAGCGGCATTTCTGTGGCCTCCCCCGTTAAAATGATCACGGGCAAGGCAGTCCACCGAAAAGTTACCTTTTGACCGGAAGGAGATTTTAACGATACCATCCCGTTCCATAAACAATGCAGCGAGGTTGATCCCTTCAATGGAAAGGGCATAGTTAACAATACCCTCTGTGTCTCCGATCTGATGATGAAACCGGTCAAGATCTGATTTTGTCAAGGTGATATAAGCAGTGTGAAATTCCGGTAACACAACCAGTTGGTGACTGATCGAATATCCGAGCAATCTCAACCTGCTCTCCGAATAGGTATCGTAGACCAACCGGTGAATGTACTCGCCATCGATCCCAAGTTTAAATAATTCAGCAACAATCAGGTAGGTTTTAATATAGTTGCAGGAATAACTCAGTGAACCTGTATCGGTAATAATTCCTGTATAGATATTTTCTGCAATCTCCCGGTCCATCAGGTTGAGATCGCCATTTGCTTCTATGAAATTGTAAACCAGTTCAGAGGTGGATGAGACCGCCGAAACGGAAATCCTGAAATCAAATTCATCCGACGGGTTCAAATGATGGTCCACAAGGATCTTCACAGCCCGGGAATTCCTTGCCAAAGGCCCGATTTCATTTATCCGGTCGAAACAGTTGTAATCGGCTGCCAGGATGACATCGGCCTGATTCACGATGTTTTCGCAGATTTCGGGTTGTTTTTTATATACCAGTACCTCTTGGGTACCGGGCATCCAGGCAAGAAAATCGGGATAGGGATCCGGAACCATTACCCAAACCTGATGCCGCTTTTTCTTCAGGTAGCTCGCCAGGGCAAGGCTCGCGCCAATGGCATCACCATCGGGATTGGTATGAGTCGTAATCAGAATTCGCCGCCGTGTTGACAGCAATTGTGATATATCAATAAAATCAGTATTTTCCAAGCAGAAGGGAGTTTAGCATTTGCAAAAATAGGGATATTTTGAATTATTTATGGTAATTTTGTCCTGTATAAAAACATTGAAAATGCGTGGAGATATTACTTTTACCATGATCAAACCTTCAGCTGTCGAAGCCGGTTATTCCGGTAAAATTCTTGCACAGATTGAATCGGGTGGATACCGGATTAAAGCCATGAAGAAAACCCGGCTGACCCGGGAGCAGGCCGGATTATTTTATGAAATGCACCTGGGAAAACCATTCTATGAGGATCTTACCAAATTCATGTCATCCGGCCCCATCATTGCGGCTATTCTTCAGAAAGAAAATGCGGTTGATGCTTTTCGTCAATTTATAGGAGCCACCGATCCTGCAAAGGCAGCCGAAGGCACCATCCGTAAACTTTACGGGAAAAATCTGAGTGAAAATGCCATTCATGGCTCCGACAGTGATGAAAGCGCCCTGCGCGAATCCTCCTTCTTTTTCTCTTCGTTAGAAAACCATTGACCACCATTAATCACCCGGGTTCATGCGACGTTCAAAAGCGATATGAACGGTCAGCGGGGTGCGTATTCCATGAAAGTCCGGTCCTTAAAAAACAGGACCACACGGTCGATCCCTGATCCCTGATTTTCGGTAATCCCTGTCGGATTTGTCGAAGGGATGGGAGCCGGATCAATGTGAACGGCGGGATTCACCGATCCATCGTCCGGTTCAACGGATACCGGTTTGGCTTCAGCTTCTCCTGTGACTATTTCGGGAATATCGAATAAGGTAGCACCCGTTGATGCATATTTTGCATTATCACCGACAGGTTGAACCGGATTTTCTTTTTTACTGCTACCTGAATACTTATCCCCGGTGCCCAGCAACAACCACTCGGGTTTTACCTCCGGATACCTTTGCAGAATTTTTAAAATCAATTCCAGACTTGGTTTGTTCCGGCCTGAAATTAAATGTGACATACCCGACTTCTGGATCCCGATCTCATCGGCAAACTGGGAGATCGTCAGATTTTTCTGCTTGAGTAGATATAAAATCCGGTCGACCATCGAAAAAAGTTTTTTACAAAAGTAAATATTTAAAAACGAACATCAAAGTACTTTAAAAATTGTTTTATTTAAAGTAATAGTTTTTTCATTTATTTTATAATATTGATATATAATATTATAACAATAATTTATTAATGAAAACTAAAAAGATTACAAATGTAATTTACAAATGTAAAATTAAACATGAATAAAAACGAAAAATAAATATATAATATTAATATATAGTGTTTTAATGCAGTTTACAAATGTAATTACATCTGTAAACACTTACCTGTATCTATCCGTAAATTAATTCTGTTCATGGATTATTTGATTTGTAAATAACCATCAGATAAGTCATTAAAATTAAACTAACATAGTGTAATACAATTATATATTAAATATATTATTAAGCAATAGTTCATGTATATTTAATTATAAACTGGTTTATAATTATATAAAAAAAGGATTGAAAATGATTTTTGAGTCTTCCGACTGATGGTTCCGGTAAAAGTAAACCGGCATTACCTTATAGAATGATCTTTCGCAGAGATAAAAATTCCTCCCCCCTGTTTCATTTTTTCCGATAATTTTGCGTTGAAATCTAAAGATTATGGTAATGCTGAATCAACAGGACCTTGCTCAAATTGAACAGAAGGGTATTGATCCCGTAAAAATCCGGAAGCAGATCGATCATTTTATCAAAGGATTCCCGTTTGTCAGCCTTGTGAGGCCCGCCTCCCCATCCGATGGGTTGATGGTATTCGACGAAACCGACCGGGACCGGATGATTGAACTCTTTGCAAGCCGGCAACCTGGATTGAAAATTGTCAAATTCGTACCGGCTTCGGGAGCCGCCAGCAGGATGTTCAAGCATTTGTTTGAATTTCGTGAAAAATACACTGAAGATCAGTCCGGAATGCACTTGTACCTTGCCGATAAAGGGCCCAATTCGGTGTTCTATCTGATGACGCATCTTGAAAGTATTGCCTTTTACCAGGAACTTCGGGACATACTGGCCAAAGATGGGTTTAATCTTTCAGAATTACTTGAATATAAATCATTTAATAAAATCATTGACTATATTTTAACAGAAAAAGGGCTCAATTACTCCAATTTGCCTAAAGGACTGATTAAGTTTCACCGTTATCCTGACGGAGCCCGTACTTCAGCAGAGGAGCATCTTGTTGAGGCCATCGAATATACCCGTGACAACCAGCATGTCGCAAGATTGCATTTTACCATTTCGACCGAGCACACGGATATTTTCCGGAAGTTGGTTGCCGCAGTAATTACGGGTCTCGAACAAAAGTACCGCGTGAATTTTGACATCACCTTCTCGGTACAAAAACCGTCGACTGATATCATTGCCGTTGATGAAAATAACCTCCCGGTCAGGAATGAAGCGGGAACCCTCCTTTTTCGTCCCGGAGGGCATGGGGCATTAATAGAAAATCTGAATGAAATTGACGCCGACCTCATTTTCATAAAAAACATAGATAACATTGTCCCCGACCGGCTCAAAGGCACAACCTACCAATATAAAAAGCTGCTCGGGGGATACCTGATCCATCTCCGGGATGAAATTTTCGGCCACCTTAATAAAATTCAGTCGGGAAGATCCGGTGACCTGGAATTGAACCGGATCTCCGCTTTTGCAGAAGGGGTATTGCACCTCGACATTCCCGGTGAATTCCTGCATTGGCCTGTCAACCAAAAAGCAGACTTTCTGTTTAATCTCCTGAACCGCCCGATACGGGTCTGCGGAATGGTTAAAAATGAGGGTGAACCCGGGGGCGGTCCTTTCTGGATCGTTGACGGGCAGGGAAAAAACTCGTTGCAGATCGTCGAATCTTCACAGATCGACCTCAACAATGAACAACAGCGATTGATCGTAAAATCATCCACCCATTTTAACCCGGTCGACCTGGTCTGCTGCATCCGTGATTTTTCCGGCAAAAAATTCGATCTGAACCAGTTCATTGATGAAAACACCGGTTTCATCACCCTGAAATCGAGTGGCGGGATGACATTAAAAGCGCAGGAATTGCCCGGATTGTGGAATGGTTCCATGGCACACTGGATTACCTTGTTTGTTGAGGTACCTATTATTACCTTCAATCCGGTGAAGACTGTGAACGACCTGTTGCGTAAGGAACACCTTGAATCATGAACAATTCCTTAAAAAAAGAGAATTTTCTTTTCCGGAAACGCGAACGGTGGGGTTTGACGGTTTATGGGCACCTGTTGCTCCTTGTGTTTGTTATTGGGATTTCTTACCTCATCCTTTCCAACCTCTATCCCACCCTCGCTCCTGTTGAACGGGAACAAACGGAGCTGCTCGTTGTTGAAGGATTTATCAGCGATTATGTTTTGCAAGCCGCGATCAATGAGTTCAAAAATAATAAGTACCAATTACTCGTAACCACAGGAACCCCGCTGGAGTATGGCGATCTTTTGGCGCCCTATCACAACACGGCGATTGTAGCGGGGAAGTCGTTGCTGCGGTTGGGGTTCGATTCAAGTAAATTGGTCATGGTAGGTACCGATGAAATCCGAAACGACCGGACTTATAATTCTGCCATTGCCCTGAAGCGGTGGCTGAAAGTGCATCGACCCGGCATCCGGTCGCTCAATCTCATGACCATGAGCGTGCACGGGGGCAGAAGCCGGCTTTTGTTTCAAGCTGCGATGGGTGACTCCATTAAAGTAGGAATCATCTCTCTGCCCAGTTTTTATTATGGAAAACATTCCTGGTGGAAATCGAGCAAAGGTTTCCGGGAAACGATGAATGAAGCCATCGGTTACTTTTATGTCCGGTTTTTTTTCAGACCCTATGAAAATGAGCTTCCTGCAAAATAGATCGGAACAATTTGCGTTAACAGGCTAAAACTTTTAAGAATGCGAGTGAAAATTACCTCTCTGACCATTTTTTTGTTCTTGTTGGGTATTACCGGATACACCCAGAACGAAACTCTTATCCGGATTCAGATCCACGGACTCAAAGACACCGTCTGTATGATCGGCAACTATTACGGTAACAATACCTATATTAAAGATACGCTTAAAGTGGATGGATCCGGTCGCTGTACGTTGAAATCCAAGGATCTGCCCGGTGGCATGTACATTCTGATCGTGTCGGAAAAGAATTATTGTGATTTCATCATCAACAATGATCGCAGGTTTTCGATGGAAACGGATGTAACCGATCTTACCGGTAAAATGGTCATCAAAGATTCACCTGAAAATAAATTGTTTTATCAATATCTGGATTACAACAAGATACAATTTAAAAAAGCGCAGGAGTTGCAGGACCGCATCAAAGCGTCGGGTGAAAATAGTGATACTGCAAAGGCGCTTAACGATCAGATACAGGTAATCAATAAAGCCTTGATCGATTATAAGTACCGGATCATAAAGGAGCATCCTGAAAGTTTTCTCACTTTGATGCTTAAGGTGATGAAGGAGCCGGATATTAAGGAGAATCCCACCTTGCCCAACGGAAAAAAAGACTCCACCTACTCCTATAGGACTTATGTTGCGGAATACTGGGATGGTGTAAACCTTGCGGATGACCGGATTCTCAGGACCCCTGTTTTCTACAACAAATTAAAGAAATACCTCGATAATGTCATCATACAGACCCCCGATACCATTATGAAGGCGATCAACCAACTCGCCGAGCGGGCCCGCCCCAATGAAGAGGTGTTCAAATACCTGATCTGGTTTACAACCTATCATTACGAAAGCTCAGAGATCATGGGCTTTGACCGGATCTTTGTCAACATCGTCGATACCTATTATGCCACGGGTCAGACCCCCTGGATAGCAAAAAGCGTAAATGAATCCATCATAAAGAAAGCCAATAAGTTACGACCGATTCTCATTGGCAATAAAGCGCCCAACATGATCATGCAGGACACCAGTTTTAACCTGGTCTCGATGCATAGTATCAAAGCACGGTATTTAATTCTGTTATTCTGGGATCCGGAATGCAGTCATTGTGAGGTTGAGGTTCCGAAGATCCGGGAATTTTATTTGAGGGACAAATCAAAGTACGGACTGGAGATCTTTTCTGTTTGTTCCGACACGTCAATGGTTAAAATGAAAGCGGGGATAAAGAAAAAAAATATGACCTGGATCAATGTCAACGGGCCGAGAACGCTGACGGGAAACTACCACGATCAGTACGATATTTTCTCAACGCCTGTGGTATATGTTCTGAATGAGCAGAAGGAGATCATAGCCAAACGTTTGCTTGGGGATCAATTGGAGCAATTCATCATCAATTACGACAAGAAGCTTCAGGAAAAGAAGAAATGATTAAGCGGGGTAATAAAAAAGCGGCCTTTGAGCCGCTTTTTTCGTTTCATGTTCAGCAGGGATTATGCGTTTGCTGCTTCGACGACGGCTTTAAAAGCCTCGGGGTGATTCATTGCCAGGTCGGCAAGGGTTTTACGATTCAGCAGAATATTCTTTTCCGCCAGTTTTCCCATAAATACCGAATAGGACATTCCATAGGCACGCACCCCGGCATTGATGCGGGTGATCCACAGTCCCCTGAAATTTCTTTTCTTGGTTCTGCGGTCACGATATGCGTAGGTTAAACCTTTTTCAACTGAATTTTTCGCAACGGTCAGGACATTCTTTCTTCTGCCGAATTGTCCTTTGGCCCGTTTCAGGATTTTTTTCCTTCTCTCACGCGAGGCGACTGCGTTTACTGATCTTGGCATTTTTTTCGATTTTTTGTGTCAGCGTCCCGAATACGGGATCTTGAAGCTGTGCACAAGTTAAACAATGATGAATTAACCCTGGAGCATCTCCTTTACATTCGCTTCATCGGCCTTATTTACCAGCGTCGAATAGGTAAGGTTACGTTTCCTTTTCGTGGTCTTTTTGGTCAGAATGTGGCTTTTGTAGGCATGCTTCCGTTTGATTTTTCCGGTCCCCGTAAGAGAAAACCTTTTCTTGGCACCGGATTTCGTTTTCATTTTTGGCATGTTACCTTTGTTAATTGATTGATTTATTGATTGATTTGATGATTTATTTAACTTATTTCTTTGGGGAAATGATCATGATCATCCGTTTTCCTTCGAGGCGCGGCATCTGTTCGATTTTTCCGACATCAACCAGCGCCTGGGCAAATTTCAGAAGGATCAGTTCTCCCTGTTCTTTATAGATGATGGATCTGCCCTTAAAAAACACATCCACCTTGACTTTTGCATTTTCTTTAAGAAACTTGATGGCATGATTGAGTTTGAAATTGAAATCATGGTCATCGGTATTGGGTCCGAGGCGAATCTCCTTGATCACAACTTTGGCCGTTTTGGCCTTCATCTCTTTTTGTTTCTTTTTTAATTCATAAAGAAACTTTTTGTAATCGACCACCTTGCAAACCGGAGGATTAGCGGTGGGGGAAATTTCGACCAGGTCAAGACCCTGCATTTCTGCAATATTCAAGGCTTCACGGATGTTGTAAATGCCTTGTTGAATATTTTCGCCAACAACACGGACTACGGGCGCTTTAATCCATTGATTGATATTGTACGGCTCTTCTTTTTTCCCGGGTCTGGGAGTCCGCCGGGGACCATTGAATTGCGTTACTATAGTGTTATCTCCTATCTTTGGTTAATACTCTGTTTTTTTATCTGGCAGCAGATCAGTCAAAGAATGTGGCATCAATGCATCCAGGTTAAAGCGTCAGTTTATTTCACCCAGTTCATTACTGATCTCTTCCTGTACCTTTTTAATAAAATCTTCCACTTTTACGGGACCAAGATCACCCTGACCATGCCTTCTGACTGAGATCGTTCCTTCATTCTCTTCGCGTTCACCCACCACGAGCATGTAAGGAATTTTCTTCATTTCTGCATCCCTGATCTTCTTGCCTGCCTTCTCGTTCCGATCGTCAATCAGGGTGCGAATTTCGGAATTATTCAGCAAATTTAAAACTTTTTTTGCATAATCCTGATATTTCTCACTGATTGGCAATACGATAGCCTGATCGGGTGTGAGCCAGAGCGGGAAATCACCGGCGGTGTGTTCGAGCAATACTGCCACGAACCGTTCCATCGAACCGAAGGGAGCCCTGTGGATCATTACCGGGCGATGCTTCTGGTTGTCGGCTCCAATGTACTCCAGATCAAACCGTTCGGGAAGATTGTAATCAACCTGGATCGTTCCGAGCTGCCATTTGCGTCCCAGCGCGTCCTTGACCATAAAATCCATCTTAGGCCCGTAAAAGGCAGCTTCACCCGGTACGACAACGGTTGTCAGGCCGCGTTCGCCTGCAACTTCCATGATCGCGGTTTCAGCTTTTTCCCAATTCTCATCCGATCCGATATATTTTTCTTTGTTATTGGGATCACGGAGCGAAATCTGAACAATAAAATCTTTGAAATCGAGCGCTTTAAAAATAAGCATGACGATATCCATGACGCCCTTGAATTCATCCTTCACCTGTTCCGGTGTACAGAAAATGTGGGCGTCATCCTGCGTAAATCCCCGAACACGGGTCAATCCGTGAAGTTCGCCACTCTGTTCATACCGGTAAACCGTGCCAAATTCGGCAAGCCGGATCGGAAGATCCCGGTAAGATCTGGGAGAAGTTTTATAGATTTCGCAATGATGGGGACAATTCATGGGTTTCAGGAAGAACTCTTCCCCTTCGACCGGTGTCGATATGGGCCTGAATGAGCTCTCTCCGTATTTCTGGTAATGGCCCGAGGTCTTATACAACTCTACATTCCCGATATGGGGGCACATAACCTGTTGATATCCTGCTTTTTTCTGGACTTTTTTCAGGAACATCTCAAGTCGTTCACGCAACTGGGCGCCCCGGGGTAACCAAAGTGGCAATCCCAGTCCTACTTTCTGAGAAAAGGCAAACAATTCCAACTCTTTCCCCAGCTTCCGGTGATCCCGTTTCTTTGCTTCCTCAAGAAGAATGAGAAAATCGTCAAGTTCTTTTTGTTTTGGGAAGGTGATGCCGTAGATGCGGGTCAACTGTTTGCGTTTTTCATCGCCGCGCCAATAGGCGCCCGCGATATTCAATAATTTAACTGCTTTGATGAATCCGGTATCGGGCAGATGCGGCCCCCGGCAAAGATCCGTGAATTTTCCTGATTCGTAAAAAGTGATACTCCCGTCGGGAAGGTCCTGAATCAGTTCAATTTTATATTCATCTCCTTTCCGGGTGAAATAACGGATCGCCTCCTCCTTCGAAACCTCTTTCCTGAGATACTGCTGCTTTTCCCTTGCCAGCTCCAGAATCTTTTTTTCAATCTTCGGAAAATCATCGGAGGAAATGGTCTGCGAGCCGAAATCGATATCGTAGTAAAATCCGTTCTCCACATCCGGACCGATCCCGAATTTGGCGCCCGGGTAAAGCAATTCGATCGCTTCGGCCATTAAGTGTGCCGAGGAGTGCCACATGGTGGCTTTACCTTCGGGATCATTCCAGGTCAGCAACCTGACAGAAGCATCCTTTTCGATGGTACGTGTAGCATCCTGTACCGTTCCATCAACCATAACCGAAAGAACATTCCGCGCCAGTCCTTCACTGATGCTTTTTGCAATATCAAGTCCCGTAACACCTTCAGGATATTGACGAACGGAGTTATCGGGTAAAGTAATACGAATCATGAGTCAGCGTGTGGTTTTGAGGGGTGCAAAGGTACGAACTTTAATTTAATTCCCAATGACTTTAAATTCAGTTCTCCGGTTATTGGCCCTCCCCGACTCTGTATCATTCGAGTCGACCGGATCGTTAAAGCCATAACCCTTGTAAGTCATTCTTTTACCGTCGATGCCGTGACCTGAGAGAAAGTCGAATACCGCTTTCGCCCGGTTTTGTGACAACTCCAGGTTGTGGACGGAGGTTCCAATGTTATCGGTATGTCCGCTGATTTCGATTTTCAATTTCGGATTTTTCTTAAGAAAATCGACCAGTTTATCAAGTTCAACCATGGATTGATCTTTCAGAGAATATTGATCTGTATCGAAAAAAATATTCTTCAGAACGACCTTCTCTCCTACTTTAATCGGTTTCAGGGGAATGTTTTTAATAAATGGTTTCGACAGATCTCCGTTTCCAGTGAGGGGGAAATTTTCGGAATAAAACAGGTATCCTTCCCTTGATACGTTAAGTCCGTAATTTCGTTCGGTAGGCAGTACCAGGAGAAATTCGCCGGTTACCCGATCCGACCGCGATTCGGCGATCAGCTTCATCTGTTCCAGGTCAGTCAGCTCAAAACGTGCGTCAAGCCTTGATTTAGTCTCTTCGTCATAGACTACGCCCTTGAAATAGGTCGTCAGCAAAGGTCTTGCTTTATCGTATAACGGAAATTCATAAACGTCCTGTCGTCCTTTACCGCCCAGTTTATCGGAGGAGATGAATGCCATATTCCCTTTGGAATTTACGACCAGGGTAATTTCTTCGGCGTGTGTGTTGATGGGATATCCAAGATTGACGGGTGATCCCCACCGGTCATCCCGGTTTTTCCTGCAAAAGAACAGATCCAGACCACCCATACCCCGATGCCCTTTTGAAGAAAAATAGAGGGTCTGATCATCGGGATGAATGAAGGGGGCCATCTCCTCCTGAGGGGTGTTGACCGAATCTCCTAAGTTTTCAGGGACACTCCAATTCCCCCCGGACTGCAGGTGTGTTGTCCAGATATCGGAGCTTCCCTTTCCGCCGCTCCTTTTGCTTGCAAAATAGAGGGTTTTCCCATCGGAGGAGAAAGAGGGCTGGGAATCCCACTGAGGCGAATTCACAGTCGGTCCCAGATTCTCCGGGAGGCTCCAGTGGTTGTCGACCCACCGGGACCAGTACAGATCGCAACTCCCAAATCCGTCCTCCCGGTTGCAGGCGGCAAAAAAGAGGTATTTCCCGTCGGGGGAGATAGAGAGTGCCCCCTCGTTGCCGTGGGTATTGATGGGGGTGCCGAGACTCTGTGCGTAACGCCATGTTGTATCCTGTCTTACAGCGAAATAAAAATCTTCCTCGAATTCCTGGCTCCGGTCGATGGTCATTGCATTCCGGGGATTTTTCCTAGTGAAATAGAGCCGTTCTTCATCCGCGGTTATGGCGTTAATGTATTCGTCATAAGGTGTGTTGATGCTGTCGCCCATGTTGACCGGTGAGAACGGAACGGGGTGTGCCATCGCATCAAGGGCAAAATCGCAGGCCATAACTCCTTTTTCAGCCTGCTGTTTCTTTGATTCCGGGATTCCCTGCGATTCAATGAACCTGATGTAATTGAGGCGTGCATCCCCGTATCGTCCTGCATTTTGCTGTACTCCGGCAAGGATCATGTAGAGGCTCGGGGCGAAGGGATTGTTGGTCATGATGGCCGACTGGTACGAATCGATGGCCTGGTCGGGCTGGCGCAGATCGGCATAAACGTCACCCCTGAGAATAAAGGCTTCGGTAAAAAGCGGATCCGCTTCAACCGCTCTGTTCAGATCATTCAATGCTTTTGAAAGGTTGCCGGCCCGGTAGGCGTCAATTGCCGTGAAAAAATACTTTTCGGCCCGTTTATTCCGGGTTGACAACTGAGACTGTTGCCCGTCGACTTGATGCAACGATGCTGCAAAAACCAGTATCAGAAAAAAGATCCGGCGCATGGTCAGGGAATGTGCATGTATTTATGACTTTGTAACGAGATTCTCCACTCCGGGTTGTCCTTTATATAACGAACGATGGCTGGTATCATGGTATTGTGCCGGCTCCATTCGGGTTGAAGGAAACACAGGCAACCGGAAGATATTAACTTTCGGTTTTCTTCGGCCCAGACGAAGTCCGAATCGTCATGAACAATGACCTTCAGTTCTTGTGCCCTTACTGCAACCTCCGGAAACGGCGGCGCATCCTTTTTAGGCGACAGGCATATCCAATCCCAGGATCCGCTGAGTGGTTGTGATCCCGATGTTTCAAGAAACGTCCTGAAATCCAACCGGTGAAGCTTTTCACACAGGTAGTCGAGGTTATACAGAAGGGGTTCGCCGCCCGTCACCACGATGGCTTTAGCCGGAAATCCCGCGGCCCGGCTGATGACTTCATCGGTACTGATCGGCGGAAAGTCGGAAGCATTCCATGATTCCTTCACATCACACCAGCGACAGCCGACGTCGCACCCGCCAATACGGATAAAGTATGCGGGTTGCCCGGTGTTGAATCCTTCACCCTGTACGGAATAGAATTCTTCCATCACGGGGAGTAATTTTCCGAGCGCCAGCAGGGTATTTTGGGAATGGTTCACTGTACCGCAGGTGATTTCATCCTGGCTGCCGCGAGCGTGTTCTGGAGCAATGAAACGACCGTCATCAGCCCGACACCGCCCGGAACCGGGGTTATATAACTGCATTTCTTCGAAACCCCTGGAAAATCTACATCACCGACCAGCCGGAATCCCGACTTTGAAGTTTCGGAAGGGATCCGGTGGATCCCGACATCAATAATCACGGCATCGTTCTTTACCATGTCGGCCGTGACAAAGCCTTGTTTACCAATCGCAGCGATCAGAATATCGGCTTGTACCGTCAGCGCACGGATGTTTTGAGATAGGCTGTGGCACAGCGTCACCGTTGCATTTCCCGGGTTCGATTTTCTCGATAGGAGCACGCTGACCGGCGTTCCGACGATGTTGCTTCGTCCGAGTACCACACAATTTTTACCGGATGTTTCAATCTGGTATCTTTCGAGGAGCGTCATGATCCCTTTCGGGGTTGCCGGCAGGAAACAGGGCAGGTTCAGCATCATCTTTCCCAGGTTCACCGGGTGAAAGCCGTCGACATCCTTGGAGGGATCGATTCGTTCAATCACCTCCTGTTCGCTGATATGTCGCGGCAGGGGCAGTTGGACGATGAAACCGCTGATCTCGGAATCATGGTTCAGAAAATCGATTACTTCGAAAAGCTTTTCCCTGCTTATGTTTTCCGGGTAGCGGTAAACTGAGGAGGTGAATCCTACTTCGCGACAGGACCGTTCCTTTCCGGCAACATAAGAAAGGCTCGCCGGATCCTCACCAACCAGGATGGCAGCCAGGTGGGGCGGATTCAATCCTTTGTCGATGAAATTCTCCCGTACCTCGCGGGCCAGTTCATCTTTTATCTGATCGGCAATCAGTTTACCATCTAAAAGTTTCATGTGTTAATAATTTTATATTTCATTGGTCACATGGAATATCCATAATTATCATTTGTGTTTTGTATGAACCTGGTTCCTATGGATATTTCATTTGTTAATAATTTTATATTTCATCGGTCACATGGAATATCCATTGTTATCAATCACGATATGCACGAACCAGGTTTTTGCAGATATATCATGGATCTGGTTTTGGGCGCCGATACCGGGATGTGCAGTCCCAAACCGTGCTTACAGGATGACCGCTGTATTCCTGTATCAGGTTTAATTTGAACGTTTCATATTCCGCATCATCTGCGACATATTCTTTCCTTTGTTGGCAGTGACCATTTTCATCATTTTCCGGGTGTCGTCAAATTGTTTGATGAGCTGGTTCACTTCCTGGATGGTAGTCCCGGAACCCTGTGCAATCCGTTTACGCCGGCTTCCGTTCAGCACTGCAGGATTGACGCGCTCTTCAGGAGTCATGGAATGGATGATGGCTTCAATGCCCTTAAAGGAATTGTCGTCGATTTCGAGGTTGCGGATTGCCTTGCCCATACCCGGTATCATACCCAGCAGATCCTTGACATTTCCCATTTTCTTGATTTGTTTGATCTGGGATAGGAAATCGTTAAAGTCGAACTGGTTCCGTGCAATTTTTTTCTGAAGTTTCTGTGCTTCCTCTTCGTTGAACTGTTCCTGGGCTTTTTCAACCAGTGATACGATGTCGCCCATTCCCAGGATCCGGTCGGCCATGCGCTCCGGGTAGAAGAGGTCGATTGCATCCATTTTTTCACCCAGTCCGACGAATTTGATGGGTTTATTAACCACCGATTTGATACTCAAAGCCGCGCCGCCTCTTGTGTCGCCATCGAGTTTGGTAAGCACGACGCCGTCGAAATCGAGCCGGTCATTAAAGGCTTTTGCTGTGTTCACGGCATCCTGGCCGGTCATCGAATCGACAACAAAGAGGGTTTCCTGAGGGTTCACCGCCATTTTGATATTGGCAATTTCATCCATCATCTCTTCGTCGATGGCGAGGCGGCCGGCCGTGTCGATCACGATAACGTTACAACCGTTGTCGCGGGCATGGCTGATGGCATGACGGGCGATCTTTACAGGTTCTGCCGATCCCTCCTCAGAGAACACTTCAACCCCGATCTGGGTGCCCAAGACCTTCAACTGCTCTATAGCGGCGGGCCGATACACATCGCAGGCAACAAGTAATGGCCTTTTCCCTTTTTTCGTTTTCAGGTAATGGGCCAGTTTCGCTGAAAAAGTGGTCTTGCCCGATCCCTGTAATCCAGCGATGAGGATCACGGCGGCGTCGCCCTTCAGAACCAGATCTGATTTCTGTCCACCCATCAGCTCGGCCAGTTCATCGTGAACGATCTTAACCATAAGCTGACCCGGGGAAACAGCGGTCAGTACATTCTGACCCAACGCCTTTTCCTTCACCTGATCGGTGAACTGTTTGGCAATTTTAAAACTTACGTCGGCGTCGAGCAGCGCCTTTCTGACATCTTTCAATGTTTCGGCAACATTGATTTCGGTGATATGACCGTGGCCCTTCAGTACCTTAAATGCACGGTCGAGTTTATCGCTTAATCCTTCAAACATTGAATTTAAGATTTTTTTTTGCGAAGGTACCCATTTTTTTCATTCCGAAAGGCGCCCTCCTACTCCATTTATTACAGGCAGAAACAGAAAATCAAATCTGCTGTTAAAAAGTTTTTTTTCAAAAGATTTATCCCGGTATAATTAAAAATGATTATTTTTGTGCTAACAACTTAATTATTCACCAAAACCAAAAAAACGATGAAGAAACTTGTACTTTTTTGCGCCTTGCTATTCCTGTGGGGCGGAATGGGATTTTCCCAAACAGTCCTTTATGAGGATAACCTTGATTCCTATGCTAATAATAGTTTCCTCGCGGTTGTAAATCCTACATGGTGGACCACCTGGTCGAACAACCCCGGCAGCGGTGAGGACATTCAGATTTTAACCTCATTCTCCCACTCAGCGCCAAATTCAGGTTCTGCGGATAAAACCGGTGGTCAGTCTGATGCTATTTTTAAATTAGGTAATAAAGTATCCGGTAAATATGAGGTGACCTGGTATATGTATGTTGAAACCGGCAAATGCGGTTATTACAATTTCCAGCATTTCCAGTCGCCTGGTATCGAATGGGCCTTTGAAATTTATTTCAGAACAGACGGAAGTATTGAACTTCTTGAAGGTGGCAACACTATTTTCGGAACCTATCCGAAAGACACCTGGTACCAATGTAAACATGAGATCGATCTGGATGCCGACGAGATCAAATTATACATTAACGGAACCCTGCTTCAAACCTGGCCCTTTAGCAATGAGGCACAGAATCCCGGCGGAACTTTGCAGCTCGGAGGCGTTGACTTCTTTGCAGGCGAAAAAACCGGAACTGGTGAGCTTCCCGGTTATTTCATCGATGATATCTATTTTGCGGAATTGGAAAGCGGCAACGACCCAATCATTGGGGTTTCACCAACCTCGGTGTCGGCCTGGCTGGTTGACGGAACCACGACAAGAGATCTGACTGTTTCCAACACAGGATTATCAGATCTTACCTATGACGTAAACGTTATTTACGATCTTGATGTTCTTAAAAACGGCATTGTACAGCCCAAAGAAAACGGATACAGCGTCAAGAAAGCCCTCTCAAACATTTCGGTCGCCCAGAGCAACGGAATCACACCCGCTCCGATCTCCGACGCAAGTGCACAATTACATTACGATGGCGACAACAATTCGGCTATCGGATGGAATACCCCCCCGGTAACTGTTACCGTTGCAGCCCGCTTCCCGAATGCCATGACCCTTCCCTATGCCGGATTGGATCTTACCTCGGTTGAAGTTTTTGTAAATGAACTTAACGCTCCTCCGGCAACCAACCTCATGACCCTCAAGATTTACGGTATGGGAAATACTTATGAACCCGGCCCGATTCTTCACGAGCAAACCTTCACCCCGATGGGTATGAACTGGGAAACCATTACTTTAACATCCCCGGTCAAGATCACCGGCGAAGATATTTGGGTTGGATACCAGTTCACACAGATCGATGCAGGAATTTATATCCCCGGAACCGATGCTGGCCCTGCAAATCCCAATGGTGATTTCCTGAGTACCGGTGTAGGCTGGTCACACCTTGCACCGGCCCTCGACTACAACTGGAACATCCGCGCTAACCTCAACGGTAACGTGGCACCGCATTGGCTCACCGTAGCCCCGATGACAGGAACCGTTCCTCCGGCTGAAACCGATAACCTTCTCCTTACCTTCAACGCAGCAGGTCTTTCCATTGGACAGTACCACGCAATCCTGAAGTTATTGAGCAACGACCCGGTAACTCCGGTTTTGGATGTTCCCGTCACCCTCGATGTAGTGGGTGTTGGCATGGCCGAAGTGGAAAACCTTGCAATCATGGTTTATCCGAATCCGTCAAAAAGCAAACTCAATGTTACTACCAACAGCGTCGTTAAGAGTATTGTGATCACCGATGCAAGAGGAATGATCCTGTACCAGGGAACCAATTCCAGTGTTGATGTCAGCAGCTTCGCTCAAGGCATCTATTTTGTAAAGGTTGAAACCAATAAAGGAACCTCAAACATCAAGTTTATCAAGAACTAACGGTTGAGGATGGATGAAAAAAGAGGGCGGACTGTAAAGTCGCCCTCTTTTTTTTTTACACTTACATCCGCTGAGGAACGCGGATACCCATAAGCTCCATCGCCCGGTGGATGATATCGCCCGTGAAGCCTGAGATGGCCAACCGAATGGAAACTTTTTCCGGGTCGTCCTCCTTCAGGATGGGGATTTCCTGGTAAAATTGATTAAATCCTTTGGCAAGATCGTAGATATAATTGGCCAGAATGGCAGGACTCAGTTCTTGTCCCGATTCCCGGATGACCTGGGGGTAGCGGTAAAACCTCATGATCATCTCTTTCTCAGGTTTCAGAAGGGCGGCAGCGTGGTTTATACGCAGGTCGGCCAGGTCATGACCGCCCTGCCCGGCTTTTACAAGCAACGATTGAATGCGGGCATATGTATATTGTATAAACGGGCCGGTGTTACCATTAAAATCGATGGATTCGACAGGGTCGAACAACATGTTCTTCTTCGGATCAACTTTCAGGATGAAATATTTCAACGCTCCCATCCCGACCGTTTCGAAAAGTTGTTCAGCCTCGTCCGACTGGAACGCATCCGCTTTACCCACTTCACGGGTTGTTTTTTCGGCTGTCTGATACATCTCCTGCATGAGATCATCGGCGTCGACCACGGTCCCTTCACGTGATTTCATCTTTCCGTGTGGAAGTTCGACCATTCCGTAAGAGAGGTGATGAATATGACCGGCAAACGGCTGCCCGAGTTTTTTCAGGATCAGCTTCAATACATCAAAATGGTAGTTTTGTTCATTTCCGACGACATAGATCATTTCTGAAGGTAAAAAATCGTCGAAACGCCTGCGGGCTGTCCCCAGGTCCTGGGTCATATAAACGGAAGTGCCGTCGGAGCGCAGTAACAGTTTTTCGTCGAGTCCATCATCCTTCAGATCAGCCCAGACACTCCCATCCTCTTTCTGCTCCAAGACCCCGTTTCTCAGTCCTTCCATAACAAGCTCTTTACCGAGCATGTAGGTCTCGCTTTCGTAATAGGTCTTGTCGAATTCAATGCCCATCCTCCGGTATGTATTATCAAATCCCTCATAGGTCCATTGGTTCATCCGCTTCCAGAGTGCGATGGTCTCCTGATCCCCGCTTTCCCACGACCGCAGCAATTCCTGCGCCCGGAGGATCAGCGGTGTTTGCCGTAGCGCGTTCTCTTCGGTCAATCCTTCCGACATCAATCGTTTTACCTCTTCCTTATGATGCTTGTCGAACATGACGTAGTATTTCCCGACAAGATGATCTCCTTTTAATCCCGATGACCCGGGGGTTTCATCGTTGCCCCAATTCCGGTAGGCCAGCATGGATTTGCAGATGTGGATGCCGCGATCATTCACCAGATTAACCTTAAAGACCTTATGGCCGTTGGCTTTCAGGATTTCAGCGACAGCATGACCCAGCAAATTGTTGCGGATGTGTCCCAGATGCAGTGGTTTATTGGTATTCGGGCTGGAGAACTCCACTACCACCGGGGCCTCGTCTCTTTCGGGAATATGGCCGAACATGATATTATTATATTCGTTTTGCAGAAAATCAATCCAGAAGTTGTCGGTGAGTATCAGGTTCAGAAATCCTTTGATAACCCCGAACGATTGAATCTCCGGCATGCTCTGCATCAACGCGGTGCCGATTTCTTTTGCTGTTATTTCGGGTGATTTTCTGGATGTTTTCAATAAGGGGAACACCACAACGGTATAATCGCCTTCGATCTCTTTTTTTGTATTTTCAATGCTGATGATCTTAGGATCGATCATTGCGCCGTATAAACGGTGCACCGCGTTGCAAACCTCCTGCTGTATCTTCAGTTCGATCATGAAATATCCGATTTGGCTGCAAAGGTATTTACAATGGAGCAAACAAACATGATCTGTGTTGAAAAGCGTTTCTATTTTTCTTTGGATTTTGCCATGTAGTAAAAACTGAGTAAGTTTGCAAACCATTGTTCCTGATTATTAACACAAAACCAAATTATAAACATCAAACTCTAAAAACAAGGTAGGCATGAAAAAGAATGTAATCATTATTGGTGCTGCCGGAAGAGATTTTCACAATTTCAACACGTACTATCGCGATAACGCGAATTTCAACGTGGTAGCGTTCACAGCAGCGCAGATTCCGGACATTGATGGTCGAAAATATCCTGCGGCTCTTGCAGGAAAATTGTATCCCAAAGGTATCCCCATTTATGCCGAGGCAGAACTTCCGGCGCTGATCAAGAAGTTCAACGTAGAGATCTGCAATTTTGCCTACAGTGATGTCCCCTACCCGAGGGTCATGAACCTGAGTTCCGTAGTCAATGCCGCCGGAGCCAATTTTCTGTTGCTGGGGCCTAAGGATACCATGATTAAAAGCACGAAACCGGTGATTGCCGTTGGCGCTACCCGTACCGGTTGCGGTAAGAGCCAGACCTCCCGCCGGATCATCGAGATCCTGATGGCCAAAGGGTTGAAGGTTGTAGCTATCCGGCACCCGATGCCTTATGGCGACCTTGTTGCACAGAAGGTTCAGCGTTTTGCCACCGTCAAGGATCTGGAAAAACACAAGTGCACAATCGAGGAGATGGAAGAGTACGAACCGCATGTTGTCCGCGGTAACGTGATCTATGCAGGTGTTGACTACGAAGCTATTTTGCGTGCAGCCGAGAAGGATCCCAAGGGTTGTGATGTGATTTTATGGGATGGGGGGAACAACGATTTCCCGTTCTACAAACCCGATCTGATGGTCACCGTAGCCGATCCGCACCGTCCGGGAGCCGAAATGTCGTATTATCCGGGCGAAGTGAACATCCGCATCGCGGATGTGGTGGTATTGAACAAAATCGATTCAGCCTATCCCGAGCACATCAAGACCGTTCGCGACAACCTTCAGAAGATCAATCCCAACGCCATCGTGGTCGACGGTGCTTCTCCCATCCGGGTAGATGACGAATCGATAATCCGTGGCAAAAAAGTGCTTGTTATTGAAGACGGTCCCACCCTTACACACGGGGAGATGAAGATCGGAGCTGGCGTAGTTGCTGCTCAGAAATACGGCGCCGCCGAACTGGTTGACCCCCGCCCCTATGTTGTCGGGAAACTTGCCGAGACCTTCCGCATCTATCCGAACATCGGGCAACTCCTTCCTGCCATGGGTTATGGCGACCAGCAGGTAAAAGATCTCGAAGCAACGATCAATAAAGTCAAGTGTGACTCTGTGGTTGTTGCCACCCCGATCGATTTGAACCGTATTGTGAAAATCAAAAAACCCAACACACGGGTCTACTACGATCTTCAGGAGATCGGCAAACCTGATCTGGAAGAGATCATCAAAGGATTCTTGAAAAAACACAAAATTAAATAGTACTAAAATCCCGGCCAGCCCGGGATTTTTTTTATATTTGTTCGGAACAAAACCATTGTTAAACGTACATTCCAATGAAAAATAAGAGCTTAGTTTCCATTAATGATTTCAGCCGTGAAGAGCATATCAGGATCCTGGATCTGGCAAGCGCATTCGAAAAGCACCCCAAACAGCGGATCCTCGAAGATTACGTGGTGGCGACCCTGTTTTTCGAGCCCTCAACCAGAACCCGGCTGAGTTTCGAAAGCGCTGCGACCCGTCTGGGAGCCCGGGTCATTGGGTTTTCCGACTCCAGCAGCTCGAGCACGCAGAAAGGAGAATCGTTGCGGGATACCATCCTTACCGTCAGCAATTACTGCGACCTCATTGTGATGCGCCACCCTCGTGAAGGAAGCGCCCGCTTTGCCAGCGAAGTCACGAAAGTTCCGGTCATCAATGCCGGCGACGGGGCCAACCAGCACCCCACCCAAACGCTCCTCGATCTTTACTCCATCCGTAAAACCCAGGGTTCCCTTGATAAACTGAACATCGCCTTCGTAGGAGACCTGAAATACGGAAGAACCGTCCACTCGCTCGTAATCGCAATGTGCAATTACAATACCACATTCCACCTGGTCTCACCACAGGAACTGAAACTGCCCAGCTCCGTGAAAATGCATATCAAAGACCGGAATCTTGCCTATTACCAGTACACCGAACTCCAGGAGGTGATCTCAAAAGTCGACATTCTATACATGACCCGAATCCAAAAGGAACGTTTTTCCGATCCCATGGAATATGAAAAAGTCAAGAATGCTTACATCCTGCGTAATTCCATGCTCGACGGGAGCAGGTCCAACCTTAAGATCATGCACCCCCTGCCCCGCGTTAACGAGATCACGACCGATGTCGATACCAACCCCCAGGCCTACTATTTCACCCAGGCGCTGAACGGCGTTTTCGTCCGCCAGGCCCTACTGGCATCTATTCTCGGTGTTGTTGAATAATAAACATTCCCAAATCATGGAAAAAGAAGATTCAAGAAAAGAACTTAAAGTATCGGCCATCGAAAATGGCACGGTAATCGACCATATCCCGGCAGAAAATGTCTTTCAGGTCATCAAGATTTTAAACCTGGAAAAGTATAACAACCAGGTTCTGATCGGGAGTTACCTCGACAGCCGGAAAATGGGTAAAAAAGGGATCATTAAGGTCAGCAACAAGTTTTTCAAGAGCGATGAGATCAATAAAATATCCCTGGCAGCGCCATCTGCCACCCTTATCGTGATCAAGAACTTCGAGGTCGTCGAGAAAAAGAAGGTTGAAATCCCCGACCGCGCCGATAACATTGTGAAGTGTTTCAATCCCAATTGCATCACCAACCACGAAGAGGTTCCCACCCGGTTCACGGTCATCGACAAAAAGGAGCTTCGGTTACGTTGTCACTATTGCGAAAAAATCACCGCCCGCGATAACATCACATTCCGGTAATGCCGCACCACATCACCCGGCTGATCGAAGAGGGCGAACATCAACAACTCGACTTCAAGTTCGA